>JAIERG010000235.1 GCA_019747095.1 Caulobacteraceae bacterium
GGGTCAAGGATCGGCGCAGCCGACCGCCGGAGGCGGCGCGTGGGGGAGCCGAAATGCGAAGCATTTTGGGGGTACCTCGCGTCCTTGAGGCGGGCTCCGCCGGCCGTACCATGGCACGACCAGAGAGCCCCTCCAGTTCACGCGGGAAGCACCAGGGCCGCTGACACGGCGAAGATCGCACGATGAACCATGTGTGGTTTGAACCAACAAATGCCGAGATATGGTTTGAACCACAAATCACCGGATCGCAGTTTCAGCGTGTCGGATGCGGTTCAAACCATCCGTGCGCTGACGGCTCCTAGCAGGCTGAGGAAAAACCGGCTGTTTGCGCTGGATGGTCGGGATTAAAGTCAGTTTGGGTCGGCTCGGATGGCGGCCCGACACTGTTGGCTTTGAACGGGGCGGACGTCGGGCCGGGGTTTTCCTGTCATGACGACGCGGCGAGGAGCTTGGGCAGCCTGATCAGGTTGTAGGCGGCCAGCGTGAAGGTGAACTGCCAGCCGACGCGTGCGAGCCCTCGGTGTCGGGTCTTTCGGAAGCCCGCGGCGGATTTGGTCCAGCCAAATACCTCTTCGATCCGTTTTCGGATGATCTGACTGACTTTGTAGCCGGCATGTCGGGTCGTACGGCCATCGACGGCCGATCGCCTGGCCTTGGCGGCGACGTGCGGGGCGACGTTCATCGCGCGCAGTTCGTTGACGAAGTCCTCGGCGTCGTAGCCCTTGTCGGCGCCAAGCGTGATCCGGCCCGGCCGGTCGGCGCGCGGCTCGATCATGTGGAGCGCGGCGATGCGCTCGGCGTGACCGTCGGCCTTCGTCAGGCAGGCGTCGACCACAAGGCCGTTGCGGTTCTCCATCAGCGCATGGCCCATGAAACAGAGGCGCGCCTCGCGGCCCGGCCCTTTGCGGAACAATCTTGCGTCCGGGTCTGTGGCGCTCTCGTGGGTGGCGTTGGCTGGAGCCTCGCCGTGGAAGTCGCGCTCGCCGTTCCTGCCCGAGGTCGGCGGTTCGCCCGAGCCGTCCTTCGGACGGAAGCTCTTCATCGAGGCCCACGCCTCGATCAGCGTGCCATCGACGCTGAAGTGCTCGCTCGACAAAAGCCGCTTGACCTTTGGATGCGCCAGAACGGCGGCGAGGAACTTGTGTGCGATGTCACCGCCAAGCAGGCGGTCGCGGTTCTTGCCGAACGTCGTCTGGTCCCACGCCGCATCATCGACTCCAAGCCCGACAAACCAGCGGAACAGAAGGTCGTAGTCCAGCCGCTCCATGATCTGGCGCTCAGAGCGAATGCCATAGAACGCCTGCAGCAGCAGAGCCCGAAGCAACCGTTCCGGTGGGATCGACGGGCGGCCGACACCAGCGGCATAGATCGTCTCGAAGTCCGTGCTGAGACCGGTCAGGGCGGCGTTGACGATCTCCCGGATCGGCCGCAGCGGATGGTCTCGTCGGACCCGGCTCTCCAGATCGACGTAGGAGAACAAAGACCCCGAACGCTCGTCCGAACCGCGCATCGCCCGCTCCACCCGTCGCACCGACAACATCAGTGAATCATCACACGATGCGTCAGGCGAGAGGGTTTTTCCTCAGCCTGCTAGGTGTCGGCTTTGGTTTGAACCAACAAGAGGACTGACGAGGGAAAAGGCGAGGTGGTTTCGCCGGCGCGGCCGG
>JAIERG010000215.1 GCA_019747095.1 Caulobacteraceae bacterium
CCTATCCCGGAGCGCGCTGGGACCAGAGCCCGCTGTTCAAGCAGGTCTATGAGCAGGAGTTCGGCCAGCTCGGCGGTCAGCCCTTCGGCTGCCTGATCGGCGACTACCACTTCAGCCATGTGGCCACGGACGTGCAGCTGCTGCGCGACCTGTCCAAGGTGGCGGCGGCGGCCCATGCCCCCTTCTTCGCCGGGGCGGACCCGACGCTGATGGGCATGGATACCTGGACGGAACTGTCGAACCCGCGCGATCTCAGCAAGGTCTTCGACACGCCCGACTACGCGGCCTGGAAGGGCCTGCGCGACGCGGCCGACTCCCGCTATGTCGGCCTGTGCCTGCCGCGGGTGCTGTCGCGGGTTCCCTACGGCGCCAAGTCGGAGCCGGTCGAGGAGTTCGCCTTCGAGGAGGAGACCGACGGTCACACGGGCGAGAAGTACGCCTGGATGAACGCGGCCTATGCGATGGCCGTCAACATCAACCGGGCCTACAAGGAATATGGCTGGTGCACGCGCATCCGGGGCGTCCAGTCCGGCGGCGAGGTGATCAACCTGCCGACCCATACCTTCCCGACCGATGACGGCGGCGTCGACCTGAAGTGCCCGACCGAGATCGCCATCAGCGACCGCCGCGAGGCGGAACTGGCCAAGTCCGGCCTGATCCCGCTGATCCACCGCAAGAACACCGACAAGGCCGCCTTCATCGGCGCCCAGTCGCTGTACAAGCCCAAGGCGTTCTCGGGCCCCGACGGGGTGGCGGCGACGGCGTCCGACAACCTGTCGGCACGGCTGCCCTACATGTTCGCGGTCTCGCGGTTCGCGCACTACCTGAAGTGCATGGTCCGCGACAAGGTTGGCTCCTACAAGGAAAAGGAGCCGCTGCGGCGCTGGTTGCAGGAGTGGATCACCGACTATGTCGACGGCGATCCGGTCAATTCCAGCGAAGAGACGAAGGCGCGGCGCCCGCTCTCCGATGCGCGCATCGATGTCTTCGAGGACGAGGAGAACCCCGGCTACTACTCGGCCAAGTTCTATCTCCGGCCGCATTTCCAGCTCGAGGGCATGGATATCGGCCTGAGCCTGGTCTCGCGACTGCCAGCTCCCAAGACCTGACCGTCACCTGACCAGCCGGTGACGTCAGCCAAGAAAGATCCCAGGCGCCCGTGTCGTTCGCGACCGGGCGCAGAGGAGAATTGCGTCCAGTATCCGGGTTTTTCGACCGAGTGTCCCCCAATCCCAACCAGAGGAGATCACCATGGCTAGCGACTTCATTCTCGAGCTCGACGGCATCAAGGGCGAAAGCCAGGACAAGAAGCTCGAGAACAACATCGACATCGACTCCTTCTCCTGGGGCATCAGCAATGCCGGCTCCCATGCGGTCGGCCAGGGCGGCGGCGCCGCCAAGGCCAGCTTCCAGGACATCCACTTCACCGCGCCCGTCAGCAAGGCCTCGCCGAACCTCGCGCTCTCCTGCGCCAACGGCAAGCACATCAAGAAGGCGGTGCTGCATGTCCGCAAGCAGGGCGAAACGCAGCAGGAATACTACACCATCACCCTCGAGGACCTGCTGGTGTCGAGCTATCAGTCCGGTGATGCGGCCGGCGGCGCCGGCGTGCCGACGGATCAGTTCTCGCTGAACTTCGCCAAGGTCAAGTACGAGTACAAGCCGCAGAAGAAGGACGGCACGCTCGACGCTCCGGTCACCATGACCTGGAACCTGAAGCTGAACGCCCCGTGAGAAC
>JAIERG010000191.1 GCA_019747095.1 Caulobacteraceae bacterium
ATGCGGCTTCATGGCTTCCGGTCAGGCGGGAGACCTCGCGTAGAAAGTCGATCGCGAAGGCCGCCGTCGCGCGATTCACCACGCGAACCGGACTGGCCGCATCGATGGGACGGAGGATCGCTTCCGCAACCGAGGACGCGCCGACATCGAGCCCCGACCGCTGGACATCCGCCGTCAGCCGTCGAAGCGCCTCGTAGGCTTCGATGGCCAACGCGCGACGCGTGGGTCCACTCATCAGTTCCACGGGAACGACGTATCCGCCGTAGGACCTGACGCAGCGCTCGCGTGCGACCAGGGCTTCCAGCCGCCGTCGAACGGTTTCCCTCGGCAGGCCGGTGCGTTCCGCCAGCATCGGCACCGACGCCGGTTCACGCAGGTCGGCTGGCACAGGTTCGTCGAACGTATCGTACGCCCCCGTTCCAAGCGCGCGTCTGACGTTCGCCTGGACCACGGCCGCCACGATGACCGCGTCGATCGAGTCCCCGCCGCCCGTATGTCGCCGGGACGCCACGGTCCTCAGAACGAAGCGCGACGCGGCGATCAGACAAGCGAGCCGCGCAGACTCCTCGGGATCCCTCGCCCGTGCATCAAGGCTCGCGGACATCGTCGGCCCCCCTGCGATTCCGCCCCCGGCTATGCGGCGGGTCGACGGATCACGCAACGGAAAGTCTGGTGTCGCGTGGGCCTGGCTTCGACGGCTAGACGAGCCGACTGCGTTCCTTCGCCGCCCCGATGAAGCTCTGGAACAGCGGGTGGACGTCGAACGGGCGGCTCTTCAGTTCCGGGTGGAACTGGACGCCCACGAACCAGGGGTGGTCGGATCGCTCGCACAGTTCGGGCAGGACGCCGTCGGGCGACAGGCCGGTGAATTTGAGGCCCGTCTTCTCGATGGCCTCGCGGTATCCGATGTTCACTTCATAGCGGTGGCGATGGCGTTCCGAGATGCTGGACGCGCCGTAGATCTCGGCCACCCGGCTGCCCGGGGTCAGCACGGCTTCGTAGGCGCCGCACCGCATGGTGCCGCCCAGCTCGCCGCCCTCTGAGCGGACTTCCTTCTCGTTTCCGCGCACCCACTCGGTCATCAGCCCCACGATGGGCTCGGACGTCGGGCCGAACTCGGTCGACGAGGCCTGCTTGATACCGGCCAGGTTCCGCGCCGCCTCGATCATCGCCATCTGCATGCCGAAGCAGATCCCAAAGTACGGCACCTCATGCTCGCGGGCGAACTGCACCGAGCGGATCATCCCCTCCGAGCCACGCTCGCCGAACGCGCCCGGCACCAGCACGCCGTGCACGCTGTTCAGCCGCTCGGCGATCAAGGCCTCTTCCTTCTCGAAGACCTCGCCCTCGATCCAGTCGAACTTCACGCGGACATTGTTGGCCACGCCGCCGTGCACCAGGGCCTCGATCAGCGACTTGTAGGCGTCAGTCAGGGCCGTGTACTTGCCGACGATGGCGATGTTCACCTCGCCGTCCGGATGGCTCAGACGGTGGGAGATTTCCTCCCACTTTGTCAGGTCGGGCGCCGGGGCCTTGTCGGCCAGGCCGAAGACGTCCAGCACCTCGGTGTCCAGGCCCTGGGCGTGATAGTCCAGCGGCACGGCGTAGATGTTCTCGCTGTCCATCGCCTGGATCACGGCGCTGGGGCGCACATTGCAGAACAGGCCCAGCTTCTTCCGTTCGCTCTCCGGAATCGGCATCTCGCAGCGGCAGAGCAGGATGTCGGGCTGGATGCCGATCGAGCGCAG
>JAIERG010000050.1 GCA_019747095.1 Caulobacteraceae bacterium
TCGGCATGTGGGCCGTCGTCAACGCGCAGAGCCATGCGGACGGCATGCCGCGCGACTGCCAGGCGCTTTGGCTCGCCTCGTCGGTCTTCTACGTTCTGAAGCGCTCGGCGCCAGACAAGCCAGAGGCCTGGCTGGAGTGCCTCGGCAGCAACTACACCGCCGGATACGACGCCGGCGGACCGAGCACGCCCGCCATGATGCTCGAGACGAGGGTCGGCCCCTACTTCAAGTCCGCGTGACCATCCTGAAAACTTTGCGCTTGCCAATCCAGCACCCGATAATCCATAAACGCCGGCGAGACACAACAGCCAGATTCACGGAACCAATGGTCATGTCCGAAGCCAGCAGGAAGAACATCGGCCACGCCGGCCTGCGACTGGCGGCCATCGTGGCGATCGGCGGCGCGGCGCTCCTGATGGGCGATCCGGCCTGGGCGTTCAGCGACGCCAGCACCACCATCGTTGCAAAGACCAAGGAGGCGACGGCCGTCGCCCAGAAGATCCTGATAACGGCGGCCGTCCTCGCCCTGCTGATCGGCCTCGCGCCGATGCTCTGGGGCCAGGTCAAGGTGAAGTGGATCGTCTCGTCACTCGTCATGTGCATCGTCGTCGGCCTCGTGCCGCTCGTCGTGCAGGCGTTCTCCAGCTAGGCGGCGAGGCCGCGCCGGGAAGCCGGATAGCCCCCGAATGACGTCCCCCGATCCATCCGTAAAATATTTGCGCACACGCAAGTGTTTCAGGATGAATCGCTTGCACGGTCGCAAAAACCATCCCATAACCACGCACGGCGGCTCTCATAGCCGTTCCCGACCGGCCGGTCGGGTGGCACAAGGAAGGAAACATCATGACGAGCATGTCGCTCCGGCCGTTCGCGGTCGATATCAACTGGGGTCGTGCGTTCATGGCGCTCGCCCTCGTCCTCGGATTCGGCTTCTTCATGGTCGAGCCCGCATACGCGTTCGACCAGTTCCAGCAGAAAGTCACCCAGCAGACCGCCAAGGCGTCGGGCGTCGCCAAGACGGTCCTGATCACGGCGGCGGTGCTGTCGCTCATCGTCGGACTCGCGCCGATGCTCTGGGGCCAGATCAAGGTCAAGTGGATCGTGACCGCGCTCTGCGCCTGCGTGCTGTTCGGCCTCGCAAGCATCGCGGTCACCGCGTTCTCGGGCGAGACGCCGACCACGTAACACCCAACCCACGATAGAGAGGAGACGAGACGATGCAGGGCCTCTGCACACAGAAGCACTTCCCGGCGGTGGCGCAGCCATTCCGCGTGCTTTGGGCGCCCTGGTCGCTCGCCGCCCTCGGCATCGCGCTGGCGCTGGTGATCAGCGCCTTCACGATGGCGACCATAGGCACCACGGTCGGCGGGCTCCTGCTCGCCGCCCTGGTGCCAGGGTTCCACCTACTCGCGATCGCCCTGGGACTGAAGCTCCGCTACCTCTCGACCATGGTGTCGTCGCTCGACAACAGGAAGACGGGCTCCAGCAACCTCTCGTCGGACAAGAGCGGCTTCGACTTCGCGAACATCTAGGAACACATCGACATGGACGCCGCCCTTCAGAGCTACATCTTCCAGCCAAGCGTGATCGCGCAGCTGCTCGCCGGAACCGCCGGCGTCGCCGCCTTCGCGCTAGGCGTCTCCGCGCTCGTGCCGAAGGTGTCCCAGTATCTGATTCCGCGTCCAAAGGCGACGCGGCTCGGCGACCACATCAAGTTCCAGAAGATGCACACGGACCGCCGCACCGTCCTG
>JAIERG010000205.1 GCA_019747095.1 Caulobacteraceae bacterium
TGAAACTCGGCATCCCGCCGGAGCGGGTCGAGGTGATCTTCGTCAACCGCAAGGCCTATCCGGCCGATGTGGCGATGATCCGGCCGGGCGACCGGGTGGCGCTGGTCCCGCCCGGCGTTCCCGGACCGCACCGGGCGCTGCTGGGATTCAAGGATCAGAGCTGATCCTTGAAGGGGATTGGCGAACCCTGGACAATCATGCTTTCCTGGCCCCCCGCGACAACCATCGGCACCCGCGTGTGCCCGACCGGCTTCGACAGGGGCGCCCTGGCATGATCCACCGCGGTATGCGGCTCCTGCACACCAACTTCATCGACGTGATGAAGCAGAAGGAGTTCGACGGCTTTCTCGACGGCTTCCATCTGCGCGAGGTCAACAAGGGGGCCATTCTCTGCCATCCCGACAGCGACACCGACGCCATGTTCGTCGTCGTGTCGGGGCGCCTGCGCGTCTATCTGTCCTGCGAGGGGCGTGAATTCACGCTGACCTTGCTGGAACAGGGGGCGGCCTTCACCACCCAGACCCGCGCCATCATCGAGGCGAGCAGCGACGCCGAGGTGATGGTCGCCGACATGGCGACCTTCCAGACCAAACTGGCCCACTACCCCACGATGGCCTTCATCATGCTGGGCATCATGGGCGAGGCGCTCGACAACTCGCTGGGAACCATCGAGGGACTGGTCTTCCGCGACGTCCGCCAGCGCCTCGCGGAGGTCCTGACCGACGCGGCGGATGAGCGGGGCATCCCGGCCGATGGCGGAGTCGAGATCGCGCTGGGCCTCAACACCGAGAAGCTGGGCTTCCTCATCGGCGCCAGCCGCCAGACGACGTCGCAGCTCATCAACGACTTCATCCGCGAGAACCTGATCGAGAAGACCGGCAACCGCAGCTTCCTGCTCAAGGATGTCGCCCGCCTCAAGGCGTTGAGCGGCGGAGCGGCGGAGGGCTTCTGACGTCGATGCCGGTTCACATCGGACCGGAATCCGCTCGAAGCGCTCGAAACTCGAAACGTTTCCTGATGTGACTCCGTCACAGACGCACCATTTCACGGGGCGTAGAAAGACCCCACGAAAACGCATCCCCCTTCCGGAGTCCCGTCCATGTTCTGCAGCAATGTTGGTGGCGTCGATCGCGCGCTGCGCGCCGTCGTCGGCCTTATCCTGATCGCCCTGGTGTTCGTCGGCCCGCAGACCCCGTGGGGTTTGATCGGACTGGTCCCGCTGCTGACCGCGGTGTTCGGCTTCTGCCCCGCCTACACGCTGCTCGGCGTCAAGACCTGCTCGGCTCCGCGCTGACACGCAAAGCCGGCACCCACACGACGAAAAGCCCCCTGTCCTGACGGAAGGGGGCTTTTTCGTTGGCCCGATAAGGTCAGCCGCAACCGTTCAGCCGCGCGGGGCGTGCTTGTTCAGGATGCGCTGCAGAGTGCGGCGGTGCATCTTCAGCCGGCGTGCCGTCTCGGACACGTTGCGCTCGCATTGCTCGAAGACGCGCTGGATGTGTTCCCAACGCACGCGGTCGGCCGACATGGGGTTGTCCGGCGGGGCCGGCAGTGGGCGGCCATCGGCCAGCAGCGCCTGTTCCACCGCGTCGGCGTCGGCCGGCTTGGGAAGATAGTCCACCGCGCCCGCCTTCACCGCCGCCACCGCGGTGGCGATGTTGCCGTAACCGGTCAGCATGACGATGCGCGCGTCGGGACGCGCGTCGCGCAAGGTTTTCACCACATCCAGACCGCTGCCGTCCGCCAGCCGCAGGTCG
>JAIERG010000035.1 GCA_019747095.1 Caulobacteraceae bacterium
GTGGAGCCGGCGCTCGGCGCCCGCGACGGCGCCCTGCTGCGCCGTGTCGAAACCGCCATGACCGGCCTGCGGGCCGCCATCGGGCGTGGCGCGCCGACCGAAGAGGTCGAGGCCCAGGTCGCCCGGCTCAACGCCCTGCTCGACACCGCCGAACGGGCCTTGGCGCCGCAGGAGGCGGACAACGTCGCCAGTTTCGCGGGCGCTTTCACCATCCTCCTGCGCGAAGGCTTGGAGGCTCTGCTGATCGTGGTCGCCATGATCGCCTTCCTGCGCAAGGCGGAGCGCCCCGAGGCGCTGCGCTATCTCCACGGCGGCTGGATCGCGGCCCTTCTCGCCGGCGGGGCTACCTGGGCGGCGGCGACCTTCCTGATCTCGATCAGCGGCGCGAGCCGGGAGCTGACGGAGGGCTTCGGCTCCCTGCTGGCCGGCGCGGTCCTGGTCTCGGTCGGCATCTGGATGCATGGCAAGTCCCATGCCGACGCCTGGCAGATCTATATTCGCGACAAGCTGTCCAGGGCACTGTCGGGGCGGTCGGCCTGGCTGCTGTTCCTGCTCGCCTTCGTGGTGGTCTACCGCGAGGTGTTCGAGACCATCCTGTTCTACGCCGCCATCTGGAGCCAGGGCGGCCACGTCGGCATGCTGGCCGGCGCCCTGACCGCCGTCGCCATTCTGGCGGTCGTTGCCTGGGCCCTGCTGACCTACAGCAAGCGCCTGCCGATCGGTCAGTTCTTCTCCCTCAGCTCGATCCTGATGGCCGTGCTTTCGGTCGTGCTGGTCGGCAAGGGCGTCGCCGCCTTGCAGGAGGCCGGCTGGATCGACGTCCACCCCGTCGCCTGGATACCGCGCGTCGAGATCCTCGGCCTCTATCCGACGTTGGAAGGTCTGGCGGTACAGGTCCTGACCGTCGTCGTGCTGGCGGTCGGCTTCCTCCGGTCCGGTGGCAAGCCGAAGACCGCCGCTGCGGCCTAGGGCTCTCCGACCCCAACCGTTCCGGAACCGTCCTGAAGGAGCGCTCGGGCTGACCTGGGAACGCAGCAGGGGTCTGGCCGCGCGATGGCGATCGCCGACAGGTCATCGGCTGGGTTGATCGGCGTGCTCGCCGCCTTGCGCTCGGAGTAGCGGTCGACCAGCCGGGCGGCGTGGGGCCGGGTCAGGATGGTGAAGCGGACCAGCTCCTCCATCACGTCGACGATGCGCTCATAGTAGGCGGAGGGCTTCATCCGCCCGGCGTCGTCGAACTCCTGGAAGGCCTTGGCCACGCTCGATTGATTGGGGATGGTGATCATCCGCATCCAGCGGCCGAGCAGCCGCAGGGTGTTGACGGCGTTGAAGCTCTGGGACCCACCGGAGACCTGCATGACGGCCAGGGTCCGGCCTTGGGTCGGGCGCACCCCGCCCATGCTCAGGGGCAGATGATCGATCTGCAGCTTCATCAGGCCCGAGACCTGGCCGTGCCGCTCCGGGCTGCACCAGACCATGCCCTCGGACCACAGGGCGTGCTCGCGCAGGTCGCGCACCGCCGGATGATCGTCGTCCCCCGGCAAGCCCGGCAGAGGGAGGTCCGACGGGTCGAAGATGCGGGTTTCGCATCCCATCCACTGCAGCAGGCGGGCCGCCTCCTCGACGCAGAACCTCGAGTAGGACCGTTCGCGCAGCGATCCGTAGAGGAGCAGGATCCGGGGCCGATGATCGTGCGGCCCAAGACCGCGAGCCGGATCGGCCGACAGATAGGCCTTGTCCAGGGCCGGCAGGTGATCCGGATCGGGCAGCGCTCGCAGGCGGGCGAA
>JAIERG010000004.1 GCA_019747095.1 Caulobacteraceae bacterium
CGTCGCGGACCTGTCCGACCTCAAGAATTCCGCCTTCGATGACTTCGGGCTCTCGCGGTGCGACCAGATCGATGGCCATGCGCGGCCCCATAGCTTCCGGCTCGGGGGTTGGTCGCTGAGCCAACCCCAAGCCAATCAGGGCCAGGCTTGCGAGCGTGATCACGGCGGCGGCCGCGACAAGCATCGGGCGTCTGGCGATCATGGACATGGTCTGACCTCCTGAAGCGCGAACGGTGCTCTCACGACGCGGGTTCCCCGGCAGACCCCTTTCGTCGCCGCTCGCCCCGGCAGCGATCGGAACAGGTGGTGATGTTGTCCCAGTCCCGCGCCCACTTTGCTCGCCAGGTGAAGGGGCGATTGCAGACAACACAGTCCTTGGCCGGAAGGTCGCCCTTCCTCGGCGACGTTCCCTTGTTGACGTGCTTGCGCGACATCTGGCAGCAGAAACCTTCCCTTTACGTCCACGTCAAGTTTGCGGTAGAACCCAAAGCATGGCGACCGCCGACGATCATCGCACCTATTCGATCCGCCAGCTCTGCCGAGAGTTCGGGGCCACGGCGCGCGCCCTGCGGTTCTATGAAGACAAGGGGCTTCTGACGCCTGCGCGCAAGGGGCAGACGCGGGTCTATGACGCGCGGGATCGGGCGCGGCTGAAGCTTATCCTGCGCGGCCGGCGGATCGGCTTCACCCTGACCGAGATCCAGGAGATGCTGGATCTGTACGACCGCAACGACGGCAACACCCATCAGATGGCGATCGCGCTCCGCCGTCACCGCGCCCAGATCGAGGCCCTGAAGCAGCAGCGCGAGGACCTCGACGCCGCCATCGAGATGGCCGAGGAGGCCTGTGCTGCCATGGAAGCACGCCTCAAGGAACAGCGGCCCGACCTTCTGCCCGGTGCCGAGGAGTACGCCTCGGTGCTGCGCGAACGCCTAGACCACCACCACCATCATCCGTTCAAGCTGAGAGCCTGACCCCATGGCCTACAAGGCGCCCGTCCGCGACCTGACCTTCATCCTCAACGAGGTTCTGGAGATCGATCGCTATTCCAACTCTCCGGGATTCCAGGACGTGTCATCGGACCTGGTCCAGCAGATCCTGGAGGAGGGCGCCAAGTTCTCCGAGGAAGTCATCGCGCCCCTGAACAAGGTCGGCGATCAGGAAGGCTGCAAGTGGGACAACGGCAAGGTCACCGGCCCCACCGGCTGGAAGGAAGCCTACAAGGCGATGGTCGAGGCCGGCTGGCCCGCCCTGTCGTCCGATCCCGAGTTCGGCGGCCAGGGCATGCCCGCCGTGGTCGGCATGGCGTTCGGCCAGTTCACGGCCGCGGCCTCCCCGGCCTTCTCCATGTATCCGGGCCTGACCAACGGCTGCTACGAGGCGCTCCACGCCTCCGGCAGCCCTGAGCAGAAGGCCAAGTATCTGCCCAAGCTGGCGACCGGCGAGTGGGGCGGCACCATGAACCTGACCGAGCCCCAGTGCGGCACGGACCTTGGCTTGATCCGCACCAAGGCAGTGCCGAATGGCGACGGCAGCTATTCCATCACCGGCCAAAAGATCTGGATCAGCTCGGGCGAGCACGACTTCACCGACAACATCATCCATCTGGTCCTGGCCCGCATCGAAGGTGCCCCGGCCGGCATCAAGGGCATCAGCCTGTTCGTGGTGCCCAAGGTCCACGTCAACGACGACGGCTCGCTGGGCGAGCGTAACGCGGGCGTCCAGTGCGCGGGCCTGGAGCACAAGATGGGCATCCACGGCAACGCCACCTGCGTCATGGCCTATGA
>JAIERG010000177.1 GCA_019747095.1 Caulobacteraceae bacterium
CTTCGCCGGCGGCGCCGGCCGGCAGGGTGAGCGCGCGGCCGTCGCGTTCGACTGGAACGGCAACGACGAGGGCGACGCGATCTGCGGCTCCGGATCGGCCGAGCTTCAGGCTGACGGATCGCTTCGGGGCGAAATCCGTATCCGCCGCGGAGACGAAATCCTCTTCATCGCCCGCCGATGGTCGACTTCTTCAACACCCTGCTAGCACTACCTGGGCACTTTGACGTCAGAGGGCAGCCTGAAACGCCTTCGACAGTGTGGGCACAGAACAGGTGGGACGAGGCTGGCAAACAGCCGTCCGACGATGGCTTGCCGTACGGCGGGCAGGCTGGGAGACGGCGGCGGACCCGGAAGGCGGGTCGTCATTTTTCCCCCGCCCCGTCCGACGGTACTCGGCGAGGCGCAGATGCTGCAGGTAGGCGCAGGCGATGCATGTCATCAGCGCGTGTCGATGCAGCCCTGTCCAGGACCGTCCCTCGAAGTGATCGAGGCCGAGTTCTTCCTTGAGCTGCTGGTGGGCCTGTTCGCAGACCCAGCGCGCCTTGATCGTACCGGCCAGCGCGCGTCGTGACGTGCCGGGCGGTAGGTTGGACAGGTAGTACTTGCGCTCGCCCGACGAGCGCCACTCGCCCACGAGCCAGGCCTCTTCGCCCGGCAGGTGCCGGTTGTTGCCCCAGACCGGACCGTCACCGACCCGCACCCGGATGGCGGCGAACCGAGCCGAGAGCTTGCCCTTCGTGCCCTGGCGCCACGTCACGCGTCGCCAGGGCTGATCGGCCAGCATCGCTTCGGCCTCCCGCGGCTCCCGATCCGGCACGGGCTTGCGGGCGCGGCCGGTCGGCGGCACGAGCTGCACGTCGGCCGCGTAGACCTTCTGGTTCCTAACGATGCCCACCGCCCAGCGCAGGCCCCGCGCATCCAGGCCGTGACGGAAGGCAGCGCTGACACCGTAGCCCGCATCGGCCAGCACCGTGCCGAAGCGCAGCCCCTCCGCCCTCAGGCGATCGAGTTCCGACAGCGCAATCTCACCCTTGCTCCGCGGCACGGTCGCGGGCTCGGGCACGCCGGCCTGCACGCACCGCTGTGGATCGCTCGTCCAGGCCTCGGGCAGGAACAGGCGCAAGCCCACCGGTACGGGCACCTCGCCCTGCGCCAGGGTAAGCGAGACCAGGGACTGGCAGTTGGCCTGCTTGCCCAGCGCACCGCAGTACTGGCGCGCCACCCCAACCGAGCGCGTGCCCTTCTTCGGCAGGGCGGTGTCGTCGATCACCAGGCAGGCATCGGATCCGCCGACCAGCCAATCCGCCTGACGGGCCAGCTCCGTCCAGAGCGGGCGATCGTCCCAGGCTGGGCTGGCGATGAAGTGCTGCAACTGGTCGTGGCCCGATAGCCCGAGCCGTGCCGCCATCGGCTGAAGGCTCTTGCGATCCCCCGGGCCGAGGAGGCCCCGGAGATAGAGCGGTGCCCAGGTTCGTCGGGTCTTGCGGCCCATCGCTGCCAGAAACGGCGCCAACCACGTATCGAGCCCGTCCGTCCCCTCGCGATCCCGATCCATCGCCGCCCCCGAGCCATCCTCGGGCAGACAACGCATCACGACCCTTCAAAGTGCCCAGGTAGTGCTAGGCCCGAACAGATCGCATGCCTAAGGCTTTCTGGGGCTTTGCACCTTGGCGCTCGCACAAGATGTATTCGTACATGATTGCGACCGGTGGAAACCTTAATGGTTTGTTGCCGATGTGGGCCTAGGACGTCCCGATCTTTCAAGGAGCTTTCCGATGCGTGTACTGCTGATCGAGGAC
>JAIERG010000070.1 GCA_019747095.1 Caulobacteraceae bacterium
AGGTGGCCATCCGGCAGCGGGAGAACGGCTTCCGCGACAAGTTCGAGCGCTACATCGCCCGCGACCGGCACGATGCAGACCTGCGGCGCAAGGCGCCGACCACGATCACCGCCAAGATGGCGCGCGTGGTGCACGCCGTCATCAAGACCGATGCCGACTACCGGCCCTTCGTCGAGGAGCCGGTGCCAGGTGGGAGAACCCCTCTCAGCAGAGCCGTAAGGGCGTGAGAACCACGACCTTGTAGGTAATGCTCGGGTCTCCTGCCTGGATCGACATCTCGTGTTGAGGACGGTGAGGACCACGGTGCCGCGTGCATCGGCTGGATCCTGTGTTCGCTATGGCCGAGAGTTCTTCTGGATCGGCAGGAGCCGCCTGGATCGACGTTGACGACAAACATCCCGCGAGCGCATGTTCGCGGACAGAGACCTGTTGCCTGGCCGGCCGTTCTTCCTCGCTACGTAGGACGTTGTCACAGCTGATGTTTTCAGGGATACCGTAGAGACACATCGCGTCGGCCAGGGCCTCAATCACGCCCAGGCTGTTGATGCGCCACGCGACCTTTAGCACGAGACAAGCCCGGCTGTGCTCGTCGATCAGCTTCAGAGAGCGATGCCGAAGATTGGGTGACGACGGTGATTTGAAGGCGGCGTATCGAGGCGGGTGTCGAGCCTGCCAGAACCTCTCAGCGAAAACGATACGCCTATGGAGACACCCACCAACGTCGTCCGGCTTCGTCAGCCCGAAGACATCGACTATCCCCTGACCGAGGTGCTGCGGGCCTGGGCCCGGCGCCTGCTGGCGCAGGCGGTTGAGTTGGAAGCCGAGGCCTTCCTGATGGCGATGCAGGACCTGCGGCCGCCGGACGGGCACGCCCAGCTGGTCCGGCACGGCCACGGGCCGGAGCGTGAGATCCAGACCGGCCTCGGTCCGGTGCCGGTGGCGCGGGTACGCGTCCAGGATAGCGGCGCGAGCCGGTCCGGTTCACCTCGACGCTCCTGCCGAAGTGGGCGCAGCGCACCCGCAGCCTGGATGCGCTGCTGCCGGTCCTGTACCTGCTCGGTATCTCGACCAGCGACTTCTAGGAGGCGCTGGCCGCCTTTCTGGGTCGTGACGCCCCGAACCTCTCGCCGGCCGTCATCGCCCGGCTGACCGCGACCTGGGCGCACGAGTACACCCGCTGGCAGGGCCGCGACCTCCTGGCGCGCCGCTACGTCTACATCTAGGCCGACGGCGTCTACCTGCAGGCTCGGATGGAGGAGCAGGCCGAGTGCATGCTCGTACTGATCAGCGCGACGCCCGAGGACCGGAAGGAGCTCGTCGACTTCCAGATCGGGGTCCGCGAGAGTACCCAGAGATGGCGGGAGCTGCTCGTGGACATGAAGCGACGCGGGTTGGCGCGCACCCGAGATCGCGGTCGGCGACGGCGTGCTTGAGTTCTGGCGGGCGTTGGATGAGGTCTTCCCCGGCACGGCTCATCTGACGCCCGCCCGCCGGGCCGCGTCCTGGACACTCAAGCACTCGGCCGAGAGTAGGACGATGCGGGCGCGCTGGATGTATCACGAGCGGCAACGCTCAGTTAACCCCGGTTCGGCGCGGTCACAGACCCCTTGGCCTACTTCTTTATCTCAATGAATCAGATACTTGAGACCTTTTGAAGCTTTGCACCCAGGTACCCGTACAAAATGTCTCTGCACGCGATCGCGATAACTAGAAACCTTAACGGTTTGTTGCCGATGTGGGCCTAGGACGTCCCGATCTTTCAAGGAGCTTTCCGATGCGTGTACTGCTGATCGAGGACGATGCCTCCGTCG
>JAIERG010000101.1 GCA_019747095.1 Caulobacteraceae bacterium
GAGTCCCTGCTGTCCGGTGACGTCGCCCGCGGTGGCGACCTGTTCCGGCTGAACTGCGCCTCCTGCCACAACTTCACCGGCAAGGGCGGAGCCCTGTCCTCCGGCAAGTACGCACCGGACCTCGGCGAGGCCTCGAAGGTCCCCGCGCAGGTGTACACCGCCATGCTCACCGGCCCGCAGAACATGCCCAAGTTCTCCGATCGCCAGCTCTCCCCCGAGGAGAAGGCCGACATCGTCACCTACGTGCGGCAGGCGGCGGACACTCCGGATCCCGGCGGCTACGGCCTCGGTGGATTCGGCCCGACCACCGAAGGTATGGCCATCTGGATCATCGGGATCGTGGCTGCCGTCGGCATGACGTTGTGGATCGGAGCACGCGCATGAGCGGGGATATCCAGGGCGGTGACACCTCGGGACGTCCGGTTCCGGGTCAGCCCACCGACGCCGAACTGGCCGAGATGTCGCGCGAGGAACTGCTCGCGCTCGGCGGCAAGCTCGACGGTGTCGAGGTCGTCTTCAAGGAACCCCGCTGGCCGGTCGAGGGCACCAAGGCCGAGAAGCGCGCCTCACGCACCGTGTCCTACTGGCTGCTGCTCGGCGGTTTCTCGGGGCTGGCGCTGCTGCTGGTTTTCCTGTTCTGGCCCTGGGAGTACGTGCCCTACGGCGCCGAGGGTGAGCGGATCTACACGCTGGCCACCCCCCTGTACGGCCTGACCTTCGGCCTGTCGATCCTGGCGATCGGTATCGGCGCGGTGCTCTTCCAGAAGAAGTTCATCCCCGAAGAGATCACCATCCAGGACCGCCACGACGGCGCCTCCGCGGAGATCCACCGCAAGACCATCGTCGCCAACCTGAGCGACGCCCTCGAGGGTTCGACCATCAAGCGGCGCAAGCTGATCGGGCTGTCGATGGGCATCGGGCTCGGCGCGTTCGGTCTGGGTACCCTGGTCGCCTTCGCCGGCGGGTTGATCAAGAACCCGTGGAAGCCGGTCGTGCAGACCGCCGAGGGCAAGAAGGCCGTGCTGTGGACCTCGGGATGGACCCCGCGCTTCGAGGGCGAGACCATCTACCTGGCCCGAGCCACCGGCATCCCCGGGGAATCGCCCTTCGTGAAGATGCGTCCCGAGGACATCGACGCCGGCGGTATGGAGACGGTCTTCCCGTGGCGTGAGTCCGACGGTGACGGCGTCACGGTGGAATCCAGCCACCACCTGTTCGAGGTCGCGATGGGTGTCCGCAACCCGGTCATGCTCATCCGCATCAAGCCCCAGGACATGAAGAAGGTCGTCAAGCGCCAGGGCCAGGAGAGCTTCAACTTCGGCGAACTGTTCGCGTACACGAAGGTCTGCTCGCACCTGGGCTGCCCGTCCTCGCTCTACGAGCAGCAGACCTACCGCATTCTGTGCCCGTGCCACCAGTCGCAGTTCGATGCGCTGCACTTCGCCCGGCCGATCTTCGGTCCGGCCGCACGTGCGCTGGCGCAATTGCCTATTACCATCGACAAGGACGGCTATCTGGTCGCGAACGGCGACTTCATCGAACCCGTCGGACCGGCATTCTGGGAGCGCAAATCATGAGTCCCAAGCTCGGAGATATCGCGGCCGCACAAGGCGATGCGATCGATTCCCGGTACCACCCCTCCGAGGCGGTACGTCGCGGCATCCTGAACAAGGTCTTCCCCACGCACTGGTCGTTCCTGCTGGGTGAGATCGCGCTGTACAGCTTCATCATCCTGTTGATCACGGGTGTGTGGCTGACGCTGTTCTTCGATCCGTCGATGGCGCACGTGACCTACGAAGGTGTGTACCAGCC
>JAIERG010000202.1 GCA_019747095.1 Caulobacteraceae bacterium
CGACGCCATCCGCTCGGGCACGGCCCCCGACGGACAGACCGGCGCGCCGGCTGTGCCGACGCGGGCGGCGCCGGCGGTCGGCGCACCCCGGCGCACACACCCCGGCGGGAGGGGCGCGGCCTGGGTGGGCTGAGCCGTGGAGGCATGGCCGGCGTGGGACTGGGCCAGGGCGGGCGTCGCGGACGCCAGCATCAGCGGAACAAGGGCAACAGCGGTCCGGATCACGAAGCGACTCCATCCATGGGGCGCACGGTGACGACGTTGAACATCCCCGCGTGCATGTGCATCAGCATGTGGCAATGGAACGCCCAGTCGCCTGGATTGTCCGCCGTGAGATCAAAGCTCACCTTGGCGCCCGGCAGGACATTGACCGTGTGTTTGAGCGGTTGGTGGCCCGCCGGGCCGCCCGTAACGAGCTCGAAGAAGTGGCCGTGCAGATGGATCGGGTGAGCCATCATGCTGTCGTTGACCAGGGTCACTCGCACGCGCTCGTTGAGCTCGAACCGGAACGGCTCGACGCCGTCGCTGAACTTCTTGCCGTCGAAACTCCACATGAACCGTTCCATATTGCCGGTCAGGTGGATCTCCATGTTGCGGGACGGCGGACGCTGATCCTTATTGGGCTGAAGCGACACGAGGTCGGTATAGACAAGAACCCGATGGGGAACGTTCTCCAGGCCCGTCGGGCGCTCTCCCAGGCGATTGGTGGGAGCCATCGCGATAGAGTCCACGCCGACGCCGACCTCCATGTCCGGCGGCGCGTTTTCCGGATCGCGCATGTTCATGCCGCTCATGTCCATTCCGGACATCCCCCCGCCCGGCTGCGACCCCTGGGCCATACCCGCCATGCCCGCCATGCCAGACGCCATTCCAGGCATCGTGCTGTGATCCATCCCGGCCATGGGCTGTCCGCCCATCGCGCCGTGGTTCATGCCGCCCATGGACTGCCCCCCCATGGCGCCGTGATCCATTCCGCCCATGCCCATGTCCTTCATGGTCAGGTTGGGAACCTCGCGCAGGGCCGGAACCTCGGCGGTCATGCCCAGACGGGGTGCCAGGGTCGCCCGGCCCATGCCGGACCGATCAATGGCCTCGGACACGATGGTATAGGCCCGGTCTTCGGTCGGCCGGACGATGACGTCATAGGTCTCTGCGACCGAAATCTGGAACTCGTCGGTCTCGACCGGCCGCACGTTCTCGCCGTCGGCATTGACCACGGTCATGGCCAGGCCCGGAATGCGGACATTGAAAATCGACATGGCCGAAGCGTTGATGACGCGCAGACGCACGCGCTCGCCCGGACGGAACAGGCCGGTCCAGTTCTCCTGCGGACCGTGTCCGTTGATCAGATAGGTGTAGGTCGAGCCGTTGACGTCCAGGATATCGCGCGGGTCCATGCGCATCTCACCCCACATGCGCCGTTCCTCGAGGCTCATGCGGTCGTTGCCGTTCAGGAAGCCTGCGAGCGTCGTTCTCTGCCGGTTGAAGTAGCCGGGGCTCTGCTTGAGCTTCAGCAGGATGTCGTGGGGATTCATGAAGCTCCAGTCCGACAGGACGAGCACATGCTCCCGGTCATAACCGACCGGATCCGCCCCGGCCGGATCGATGACGATCGGGCCATAGTGCCCCAGCGCTTCCTGCAAACCGGAATGGCTGTGGTACCAGAAGGTCCCCGACTGAATGATCGGAAACTCATAGACGAAGGTCTCCCGCGGCTTGATCCCCGGAAAGCTGACGCCTGGCACGCCGTCCATCTGGAACGGCAGCAGCAGGCCGTGCCAGTGGATCGAGGTATCCTCATCCAGTGTGTTAGTCA
>JAIERG010000060.1 GCA_019747095.1 Caulobacteraceae bacterium
CCGCCGACTGAGCCGAAGCGGAAACCGGCGCCAGCGCGAGCAACGCCGGAAGCGCCACTGACGCGGCCCAAAGGGCTCGACTGGTCCACCGCATACTTATTCTCCCTGGATATGAGGCCATTGCACAACCGCTTATAGGACCGGCCGGAACCCCCAATCTTGACTTCGGTCAACCTCGACCGGCGCTTTGTTGCCGTGGCTAAGCCGAATCGCCCGGGGTGGAGAACGGCGGATTTCTGCCGTATTTTTGGGCTTTTCGCGCCTGGTGTGCTCACGACAACGGCAATCGGCCGGGTCATTTCGCCGCACCGGGGATCCTGACCATCGTCGGAGACTACGGCGGCACCCCGTCCCGCCCGCTTGACCGCAGTCAAGGATGCGCCGTCTCAGGTGGTGATTATGGGCTCACCCTGGCGATGGTGCCCGCAGTCGCGGCAGCCGCCATTCGGAACTGTGAGCCTCTCCGTACACCAGGGCTGGAGAGGATCTCGCATGCATACCTTGCAACAAGGATCCACGCGATGACGGAGCGTTTTACTAAGGCGGCAGCGCGGAATATCTTCTTCGGCGGCTCGCTATTTTTCTTTGTGGTGTTCATCACGCTGGTCGCAATGAGCCACAATTATATTCTGACCAAGGGCACGAATGTGGCCACCCTGACCGACAGCGTCGCGCGCGGCAAGCATGTCTGGGAAAAGCATTCGTGCATCAACTGCCACTCGATCCTCGGCGAGGGCGCCTATTTCGCGCCGGAACTGGGCAACGTGTGGATCCGCTACGGCGGCGACAAGGATCCCGACGGCGCTGCCAGCGCGCTGAAGGGCTGGATGGCGGCGCAGCCCTCGGGCGTCGAGGGTCGCCGGCAGATGCCGCAGTTCAACTTGTCCGAGAAGGAACTGGACGATCTCGTCGCGTTCCTGAAGTGGACGAGCACCATCAACACCCAGAACTGGCCGCCGAAGATTTCCGGCTGAGGAGGTGTGACCATGAAATACGCAACGCAAAAAGTCGCCCTGCCCTACTTCGCCGGAGCCCTGCTGCTCTTCGTCGTGCAGGTGCTGGTCGGTATCCTGGCGGGCGCGGTCTACGTTATGCCGAACCTGCTGTCGGAACTTCTTCCCTTCAACATCCTGCGGATGATCCACACGAACGCGCTCATCGTGTGGCTGCTGATGGGCTTCTTCGGCGCCGGCTACTACCTCATCCCCGAGGAGTCGGAACGTGAGATCCACAGCCCGCTGCTGGCCTACATCCAGTTCGGCCTGTTCATGTTCGGCGCGCTGGCGGCGGTGGTCGGCTACGTCTTCCGCATCCACGAGGGGCGCGAGTTCCTCGAACAGCCGCTGTGGATCAAGGCCGCCATCGTCGTCGTGGCGCTGATGTACCTCTACAACGTCACCATGACGGTGTGGAAGGGCCGCAAGACGGTCATCACCAACATCCTGTTGATGGGGCTGTGGGGTATCGCGCTGTTCTTCCTGTTCTCGTTCTACAACCCGTCGAACCTCGGTCTCGACAAGATGTACTGGTGGTTCGTCGTCCACCTGTGGGTCGAGGGCGTGTGGGAACTGGTGATGGCGTCGATCCTCGCTTTCCTGATGATCAAGATGACGGGCGTCGACCGCGAGATCGTCGAGAAGTGGCTGTACGCCATCGTCGGTCTGGCGCTGTTCTCGGGCATCCTGGGCACCGGCCACCACTACTACTGGATCGGCACGCCGGGTTACTGGCAGTGGATCGGCTCGGTCTTCTCGACGCTGGAAGTGGCACCGTTCTTCGCCATCGTCGTCTTCGCCTTCATGATGGTCTACAAGGGCGGCCGCAACCACCCGAACAAGGCCGCCATGCTGTGGGCGCTGGGTTGCTCGGTGTTCGCGTTCTTCGGCGCCGGCCTGTGGGGCTTCCTCCACACGCTCGCCCCGATCAACTACTACACGCACGGCACCCAGGTCACCGCGGCGCACGGCCACCTGGCCTTCTACGGCTCCTATGTGATGATCAACCTCGCCATCAT
>JAIERG010000190.1 GCA_019747095.1 Caulobacteraceae bacterium
GGAGCTCCCGCTCCAACCGCTTCCGCCGCAGCAAGCTCGCAAGGCCTTGCGCCCTTCCCAAGCGACGGAACCGGGAGGGAGGGTAACACACCCCGATATGCGGGCGCGTTCAGCGGCTCTCAAACGCGACGGGCGTTGTTTTTGCTCGCGGAATCCGGGCGTCGTTGGATGATTGAGAACAGCGTGCAACTCCTTCTCCCCTTGCGGGAGAAGGTGGCCGAGCGCAGCGAGGTCGGATGAGGGGTGAAAGGCGACATTGCCGATGACCCACCGACCGCCCCCAACATTCCGCGCACCGAGTATCACCCCTCATCCGTCAGCCTTCGGCTGCCACCTTCTCCCGCAAGGGGAGAAGGAAATGAAGTGCGAGCCGGCAGTTGGGACAAGCTTCGCTCTCTTGGAGCAGAGCTACGTCTTTGCCGTCGCCTTTTTCTTCGGCGCAGCCTTCTTCGCCGCAGGCTTCTTGGCGGCGCTGGCTTTCTTCGCCGGAGCTTTCTTGCCTTTGGCGGGCGCCGCAGCGGCGCGGGCGGCGAGGAGGGGCAGGGCGATCTCGAGCGTCATGTCCTCGGGCACCGTGCCCTTCGGGATCGTGGCGTTGACCTTGCCGGACTTCACATAGGGGCCGAAGCGGCCGGCCATGACGTGGACGGGGTCGCCGGTTTCCGGGTGAGCGCCCAGATCCTTCAGCGGCGCCGTGGCCGCGCCGCGTCCCTTGAAGCCGCCCGCGCGCTTTTCGGCGAGAAGCACCACGGCGCGGTTCAGGCCGATCTCGAAAACCTCTTCGATATCCGCCACATTGGCGTAGGTCCCGGCGTGGAGGATGAAGGGGCCGTAGCGGCCGAGGCCCGCAGTGATGGGCTTGCCGTCCTCCGGATGGTCGCCGACCGGGCGGGGGAGGGACAGCAGGCGCGACGCCTGTTCCAGGGTGAGCGTCGCCGGGCTCCAACCCTTGGGCAAGGAGGAGCGCTTGGGCTTGTCCTCGCCGGGGACCGGGGTTTCGACATAGGGACCGAAGCGGCCGATCTTGAGCGCGACGGGCTGGCCGGTTTCCGGATCGATGCCGAGATCGCGGTCGCCGCCGGTTTCCTCGCCCGCATTCTCGCCCGCGCCGAAACCGCGCGTATAGCGGCATTCTGGATAGCGCGAGCAGCCGATGAAGGACGACTTCATCTTGAAGCTGGCCTTCAAGTGCAGCCGGCCCTGTTTGCACAGCGGGCACAGGCGCGGGTCCGACCCGTCGCCCTTGTCCGTGAACAGGAAGGGGCCGATGGCGGTGTCGAGCTCATCGATCACGCCCTGGCGTTCCAGCACCGTGGCAGTCGCGGGCTTCAGCTTGGACCAGAAGTCGCGCAGCAGCGCCTTCCAGTCCATGTCGCCGGCCGACACCTCGTCCAGCTGGGTCTCCAAGGCGGCGGTGAAGTCGTATTCGACCCACTGTCCGAAGAACTGCTCCAGGAAGGCGGTGACCAGTCGACCGTTGTCCTCCGGCACGAACCGGTTCTTGTCCATGCGGACATAGCCGCGGTCGCGCAGCGTCGTCAGGATGGAGGCATAGGTCGAGGGTCGGCCGATGCCGAGCTCCTCCAGCTTCTTGACCAGGGTCGCCTCGGAGTAGCGGGGTGGCGGCTCGGTGAAATGCTGTTCCGAACGAATAGCTTCGACACGGGCCTTCGTACCTTCTTTCAGGGCGGGAAGGCGGGCGGTGTCGTCGTCTTCCTCGGATTCGGCCCCCTTCTGCTTCTCGTCGCGGCCTTCTTCATAGACGGCGAGAAAGCCATCGAAGGTGACGACCTGGCCGGTGGCGCGCAGGCCCGTCTGGCCATCGGGCGTCTCGATCTCGACCGTAGTTCGGTCAAGGCGCGCGGCCTCCATCTGGGAGGCGACCATACGCTTCCAGATCAGCTCGTAGAGACGCTGGAGATCGGATTCCATCCGGAGCTGTTCGGGTCGACGGGCGATGTCAGTGGGCCGAACGGCCTCGTGCGCCTCTTGAGCATTCTTGGCTTTGGATTTGTAATATCTG
>JAIERG010000133.1 GCA_019747095.1 Caulobacteraceae bacterium
TGCGTGCCCCTGTTGCGCGAGGCCGAGCGGTTCGCCGCCATGCACCCCAGCCACCCCGGCCGCCCGGACGCGGCGGCCAAGGTCGGGCGGCTGGCCGAGCAGCTGGCGCCCCATGTCGGCATGGGGCCGGCGGGGACCGGCGCAGAGGCTCCGCCCTCGATCGACGACGGCGACGACGACGACCGGCCCCAGCGCAAGGACATCTACCGGATGAGCGCGGTGTCGTCGCCGGGCCTGGCGCTCGCGGTCGTGCCGCTGGGCTATTATCGCCGGGATTTCGACGCCGAACGGGCGCGCACCGCGTGGCTGCTGGCCGCTGATCTGGCGCAGGGCGCCGTGGACGGGCCGACCTTCGTCCGGATCGTGGCGACGCCGGGCAAGGTCGGGCGAGGGTCGGACGCGCGAACCGCGATCGCCCGGAAGATCGCCTGCTATCTGTCGTCCGTCGTGGCCAACGTGCCGCCCGCCGCCGTCGGCCGCGCCGCCCAGCTGGACCGCAAGACCGTCCACAGCCACGTCGCGGAAATCGAGGACATGCGCGACGACCCGGCGATCGACCGGCTGATGGAGGAGCTGCGCGAGGCGATGATCCGCCGGGCGGTCAACCTGGTGATGGCGAACCTGGGAGAGGCGGCTTGAGTGACCCCTTCCTGATCCAGGGTCCGGCGCTTGTTTCGTTCTCTGGCGGCCGTAGCTCGGCCTACATGCTCTGGCGCCTACTGCAGGCTCACGGCGGGATGCTTCCTGACGACGTCGTCGTGGCTTTTGCCAACACAGGCCGGGAGCGCGAGGAGACCCTTCGCTTCGTTTACGAGTGCGGCGCTCGCTGGGGCGTGAAGATCGCCTGGCTTGAGTTTGTCACGGACCTGAAAAGCGTCGGTCCAGCGGGCAGGATCGCCGTCGTTGGCTTCAACAGCGCGAGCCGGAACGGTGAACCGCTAGACCGGCTGATCGAGCGGAAGCAAGCCCTGTTCTCGACCGTGAGCGGTCGCTGGTGCACTGAACGCGCCAAGGTCCAGACCTTGGTCGATTACATGGAAACCCTGGGCCATGCCCCCGGTGGCTTCGTGGAGGTGATCGGCTTCCGGTCGGACGAGTATGATCGCGTCGTCGAGCTGCCATTGAAGCCCCGAAATGTCGCGCGTCGGTTTGCTTTCCCTCTCGCGCGGGCCGGTGTTCGTAGGGTCGACGTCGAGGCGTTCTGGTGGGGACCGGGACGCACGTTTGAGACGAGCGTGGCCCCCCAAGGCTTCGACCTCGGGCTCAAGAAGGGAACGGGGAACTGCGATCATTGCCCGTTCCTCAGCGACAAGACGCGGATCGCGCGCGCGCGACTGTTCCCTGAAACCCTGCCCTGGTGGAAGGCGCACGAAGCGGCGCGAGACTTCTCATTTGGCCGCCTGAGCTTCGCCGAGATCGAGGCGCACATCGCCGCCAATCCCTTGCTGATCCCACTGGAAGAGCTAGACGACGACGAGCCCGACAGCGACTGCGTTGGCCATTGCGAGCCGGAAGCCGCATGACCCGCCCGCCGCTTCCTCACGACGAACAGAAGGTCAAGGCCGAGCTGCAGGCGCGCATCGGCGGCGTGCTGGCCGCCCTGGGGTTTCACGAGCAGCCGCGCGCCGGGAAGATCACGCCGCGCAACCCGACGCGGACGGACCGGAACCCGGGGTCGTTCGTCATCTGGACCCAGCCCAGCGCCGGGGCGTGGAAGGATTACGCGACCGGCGAGGCGGGCGATATCTATGACCTGATCCAGTATGTGCGCGGGCTGAACGACTGGATCGACGCCTATTGGTGGGCGCTGAACTTCCTGGGGCTGGGGCGCCATGAGGTGCGGTCGGCCGACCAGGTGAAGCGCGACCGCGAGCGCGTCGCGCGCGAGCAGCGGGCGGCTCTGGCCCGGCAGGACGCCGAGCGGGCGGCCAAGGCGCGGCTGGCGCGCGGGGAATGGATGGCGGCCGATCCCGACTGGTGGGACGGCGGGCCGGTGCGCACCTATCTGACCGAGGCGCGGGGCTTGCC
>JAIERG010000023.1 GCA_019747095.1 Caulobacteraceae bacterium
GGAAGAGAAGCTGCGCTTCGCCATCCGTGAAGGCGGCCGCACCGTCGGCGCCGGCGTCGTCGCCAAGATCATCGCCTAAGCGCGAAGATCCAAGCTGAAACAATGAGCCCCGCCGGACACATCCGGCGGGGCTTTTCGTTGTGGTTGACGGTCACGGACCGCACGTTGTCCACTCATGGGTCTGGGGAGGGACGCATGGGCAAGCTGCGGATCGTTGTTCTGTCATTGCTGGCGGGGTTGGCCGCCTGCGCCAGCCTGCCTGAAGCCGGGGGACACGCGCCTTTCTCGCCGGACCTGGCGTCCATGTCCGAGGCCGAACTCACGGCATTTACGAGGGCCATGCCCAAGGGGGGCGACCTCCATATCCACCTCGCTGGCGCGCCCTATGCCGAAACCCTGATCGGCTGGGCAGGTGAAGACGGTCTGTGCGTTGACCTTGTCGCCTTGTCCCTGACCCCTCCGTGCGCCCCATCCGGTGATCTGGTCGCAGCCCGCGACCTGACGCCGGTCCAACGGGCCGCCCTGATCGACAGTCTGAGCACGCGCCGCCCCGAGTTCGGCGGTCGCACCGGTCACGATCAGTTCTTCACCGCCTTCGATCGGTTCGCCGCAACGTCTCCGGCGAGGACCGGCGACATGCTTGCGGACATCATGCGGACTTTGGCCGCGCAGAACACCTGGTACGTTGAGATCATGCTCACTCCCCAAGGACGTGCTGCCCGGGGGCTGGGGCAGTCGGTGGGATGGAGAGACGATCCCGAAGAGATGCGGGACGCCATTGCCCCTGGAATTCCCGCGCTCGTCGAGGCGGCAAGGATCGATACCGATACGATGGAGTCCCGGGCGCGCGCGCTGATGGGATGCGAAACGGCCGAACCTGAGCCGGGCTGTGCAGTCACCGTCCGCTATCTGGCGCAGGTTAACCGGGTGATCCCGCCTGAGCAGGCCTTCAGCCAGATCCAGCTCGGGGTCGCTGTGGTCGCTGCCGATCCCCGTTGGGTGGGCCTTCAGTTGGTCGCACCCGAGGATCACCCTTCGGCCATAGCCAACTACCGCCGCCATATGACAGCCTTTGCCTTTCTGACGGAACATGGGGGCGGAACGCCCGTCGCCATGCATGCTGGCGAGCTGACCCTCACCTGGGCCACACCGGCAGATCTGTCGTTCCATGTCACGGCGGCCGTCCGGGCGGGAGCTCGCCGGATCGGGCATGGCGTGGCCATCCCTTACGAGACCGGCGCTGCGGACCTGGTCGAAACGCTTGCCCGGCAAGGGGTCGCCGTCGAGATCAACCTGACATCCAACGCGACCATACTGGGTGTGTCAGGCGACGCTCATCCGGTGCGATGGCTGCGAGAGGCGGGGGTGCCTGTAACCTTGTCTACAGACGATCCCGGAATATCGCGGATCGATCTGTCCCATGAGTACGCCCGCGCTGTACGGGAGACGGGTGCCACCTATGCCGACCTCGTGGCGTCCGCGCGTACAGCTCTGACTCACAGCTTTCTTTCTGACCCGGATCGAGAGAGAGAGCTTCGCCGATTTGAGGCGCTGTTGACGGCGTTCGAAGCGACCGAGCAGGCCCGCCGGCGTCATCAGCCGTAACGAAAACACAGAGCCGCGGATTCGCTCTCTGTCGGTTGCCAATCAGGACGCCAGACTGTTCAGCCAGTCCTCGAGATTTGTGTATCCGTCGCCGTTTCGATCGCTGGCTCCGTCCGGTTGTGTCGGGTCGTGGCCTTGGGCGCGTTCCCAGTCGTCTGGCATTCCGTCGCCATCGCTGTCGCTCCAGGGAGTGCCCGCGACAAGGTCGGGCCAGCCACCCACCTCGTCCTGGCTGTCGATGATCCGACCGGTTCCGTCCAGCATGGTGGCGATCACGCGCAGATCGACAGCGTCGCGCGTGCGGGAGGCTCCTGCGTCAGACAGCACGGCTGTCTCGGCGGTGGCAGCAGACGTTGCGTGCGGCAAGGCCCAGTCAGGACGAACGGCGAGCGGATAGCCGTTGACGTGACCCCCTGAAACTCCTTCAGGAATAGCTAGAGTCCGCCCAACGAAGGACGGACAGAATGAAGCGATC
>JAIERG010000095.1 GCA_019747095.1 Caulobacteraceae bacterium
CCTGGGTCCCGACGGCCTGCCCACGCGCATCAAGGCCCTGATGAGCGGGCTCAGCCTCAAGGCTTCCGGCGCGCCCGGCGAGGTGCTGGACGGTGAGCTGCGCATCGGCACGGGCGACGGCGCGGTTCGGCTGCTCCGCGTCCAGCGCCCCGGCAAGGCGGCGCAGGACGCGGGCGAGTTCCTGAACGGCTTTCCTCTGCCGCCGGGCACGGTTGTGGGCTGATGCCGCGCTATCGGCTGACGGTCGAATACGACGGCTCGGGCTACAACGGCTTTCAGGCGCAAGCCGACCAGCCGACGGTCCAGGGCGCGATCGAGGCGGCGGTGACAGCCTTTTCCAGCCAAAGCGTCCGCATCGCGGCGGCCGGGCGCACCGACACCGGCGTCCACGCCACCGGCCAAGTGGTCCACGTCGATCTGGAGAAGGACTGGCCCGCCGTCACGGTCATGAACGCGCTGAACGCCCACCTCGTCCACGAGGCCGTGGCGATCCTCGACTGCGCGATCGCCGAGGGCGACTGGCACGCGCGGTTCTCCGCGACGGGGCGCCGTTATCTCTATCGCATCCTGAGTCGCCCCGGCCGCCCGGCGCTGGATCGGGGCCGCGTCTGGCACGTCAAGCGGCCGCTGGACGTCGAGGCCATGAACGCGGGCGCAGGCTTCCTGATCGGCCAGCACGACTTCACCACCTTCCGCGACGTCGCCTGCCAGTCGGCCTCGCCGGTCAAGACCCTGGATGTCGCGCGCGTCGAGCGGGTCGGTGAGGAGGTGCGGCTGGTGTTCGAGGCCCGTTCCTTCCTGCATCGACAGGTCCGCTCCATGACCGGCACTCTGGTCGAGGTCGGCTTGGGCCGCTGGTCGCCCGACGACGTGCGAGCGGCGCTGGAAGCCCGGGATCGCGCCGCCTGCGGGCCGGTCGCGCCGTCGGACGGGCTGTATCTGACCGGCGTCGATTATGGCTGAAACGGCGTTAACCTCCCGGCCCTAGTTTGGGCCGAAACGACCTTCACATTCGCGTGAGAACAGTGGGGCGTTCCAGACCGGCGTTCGGCGCGCTATGAGCGGCCGGGCGGGCTTTTCGAGGATGTCTATGGCGGGTCCAGGTTTCGGGCGCGGACAGGGTCCGGGCGGCGCGGCAGCGGCGAGCCGGACGCCGATCCAGCGTGCGCTCTATTGGGCCGCCGTGCTGGCCGTCTGGGGCCTGATCTTCCTGGTCGTCTTCTTCGCCGTGTTCGCGCGCGGCCTGCCCGACACCTCGGCGCTCTACGACGTCGATCGCCAGCCCTCGATCACCTATCTGGACCGCAACGGGGCCCTGATCGCCACGCGCGGGTCACAGCAGGCCCCGCCCGCCGATCTGGAGTCCCTGCCGGACTATGTGCCGGCCGCCTTCATCGCCATCGAAGACCGCCGTTTCTACTGGCATCCGGGCTTCGATCCCGTCGGCATGATGCGGGCCATGGCGGCCAATATGCGTGCGGGACGTATCGTCCAGGGCGGCTCGACTCTGACCCAGCAGCTCGCCAAGAACCTGTTCCTGACGCCCGACCAGAACATGCGCCGCAAGGTGCAGGAGCTGATGCTGGCCGTCTGGCTGGAGCTGAAGTTCTCCAAGGAAGAGATCCTCGCGCTCTATCTGAACCGCGTCTACTTCGGTGCCGGTGCCTATGGCATCGAGGCGGCATCGCAGCGCTACTTCGACAAGTCAGCCAAAGACCTGACGGTCGGCGAGGCGGCACTGCTGGCCGGTCTGCTCAAGGCCCCCAGCCGCTATTCCCCGGTGTCGGAAAGCGAGCGGGCGGCGACCCGTGCCACGGTCGTGCTGAACGAGATGGTCGAGGCCGGGGTCATCACCCCCGAACAGAGAGCCGCGGCTGTTCTGGAGCCTGTTCGCGTCTCGCGCACGCTCGCGACCCAGCACGCCCAGTACTTCGTGGACTGGCTGGACCAGGAGATCCGCGGCCTGGTCGGAGAGCCGACCGAAGACATGATTGTCGAGACGACACTGGATCTGACGCTTCAGACCGCCGCCGAACGAAACGTCCGCCGTATCCTGGATCGGGACGCCTCGCGCGGCGTC
>JAIERG010000055.1 GCA_019747095.1 Caulobacteraceae bacterium
TCATCGTGACCCAGGGGGGGCGTTACCGGGGCGTCGGCACGGCTGTCGGCCTGCTCCAGGCCGTCAACGAGGAACAGCGCAGCCGCAATCAGGAACTCGCCGAGCAGGCCCGCGCCCTGACCGACAGCCGGACCCAGGCGCTCGCTTCCGCCCGCGCCAAGAGCCAGTTCCTCGCCATCATGAGCCACGAGCTGCGGACGCCGATGAACGGCGTGCTGGCCGTTGCAGAGCTTCTGCGTCGCCAACCGCTCAACGACGCCGCCCACGCTCACGTCCAGACCATCGTGGACTCCTCCGAGACTCTGCTTCGGATCCTTCAGGACGCCCTTGATCTGTCGCGCGCCGAGGCTGGCGAACTTGAGATGAGTCCGCAGCCCACGCCGCTCCGCGCGCTCATGGACGACATCGAACAGATGTGGGCCCCGCGCGCCTCACAGGATTCTGTTCGTCTCATCGTGGGATATGAAGGCGATACCGAGCTCGCGATCGAGATCGACCCCGTGCGGTTGAAGCAGGTCTTCAACAACCTGATCAGCAATGCCCTGAAATTCGCCCGGAACGGCGTTGTCGAGGCCAGCCTGCGCGCCTGGTCCGAAAACGGCAAGGTGCACCTTGAGGCGCGGGTTCGCGATGACGGACCAGGCGTCGATCCCGGGCGCGTCGACGCCATCTTCGAGCCTTTCGTCCATGGCTCTGGCCCCGACGGTGCGGGTCTTGGCCTGTCGATCTGCCGCCAGATCATCGAACGGCTCGATGGTCGCATCTGGGCCGAGAACAACGCCGGGCGTGGCGCAACCTTCGCGTTCGACCTGTGCGCCCCCCTCGCGGAACGCCCGGTGGAGACGCCGAGCAATGTGTCCAATCTCTCCGAGCTCGATCTCCAGGCCTCACCACACATTCTCATCGTTGATGACAATGCGACCAACCGGGTCGTCGCCCAGGCCCTGTGCGAGATGTTCGGTTGCACCTCGGAAACCGCCGAGGATGGACTCGAAGCTCTGGATGCCGTTCAGTCTCGACCGTTCGACCTCATCCTGATGGACATCAAGATGCCCAGGATGGACGGCGTCGAGGCCACCAAGGCCATTCGCGCCCTTTCCGGCCCGGTCGGCAACATCCCCATCGTCGCGCTGACGGCCAATGCGGACCCCGACGACGCCAAGCACTACGTCGCCATCGGCATGGCCGCCGTGGTCGAGAAGCCGATCAAGCCGGAACGCCTGCGCAATGCCATGAATTTGGCCCTGGACACGGCACGGACCGAAGCGGCCATCGCCAAGGGCCGCAAGGCCGCCTGAAACCCTTCGCAGTCGGCCTGGGCACTGCTAAGTGTCGAGGCATGAACCGTCTCTTTTTCCTGTCCGCCCTGACCCTGCTGGGGGCCTGCGCCACCGTGCCCGCCCCGGCCGTTTCCGACACGTCGCCTCGTTACTCGACGCCCGAGGAATACGCGGCGGGCCAGGCCGCCTATCTCGAATGGAACGGAGCGCGTCGGGGCTGGACCACCACGGCGTCCGGGCTTCAGTACCGGCGGGAGGGTCGCGCCAATCCCACCGGTCGCCAACCTGCCGCGACCGATACTGTCCGCGTCCACTACGAGGGCACCTTCATCGACGGGCGCAAGTTCGACAGCTCCTACGATCGTGGCGAGCCTGCCGAGTTTCCGCTGAACCGCGTCATTCGCGGCTGGACCGAAGGCGTCGCCCTGATGCGCGAGGGCGAGACCTTCTCCTTCGCCATCCCCGCGTCCCTGGGCTACGGCGACCGTTGGGTCGGCGGCGACGAACTCCCGCCCAACTCCACCCTGCTCTTCAAGGTCGAACTGCTCGAAGTGAAGTAGGTCCCTTTTGCTTCTCCCTCCCCGGAACGGGGAGGGTCGTCGCGAAGCGACGGGGTGGGGGCGGCAGAGCGATGCACAGGCAATGCATAGGGTCGCCCCACCTTTCTCCCTCCCCATAAAGGGGAGGGAGAAGCGCACGCTATTTTTCCCAATCATCCAACGACGCCCGGATTCTCCCAACGAATTCAGCGCCAGTGACGATTGAGACGCCCTGAGCTCGCCCGTATTGAAAGTGGCTCTAGACTCT
>JAIERG010000164.1 GCA_019747095.1 Caulobacteraceae bacterium
GAAATTGTTGTCTTGTCCGATGTCGTCATGCGTCCCTTCCTGGCGGCTCTGCAAAAACGGTAACGTCATTCTCACGGGTTGCACAATGGTTCCGGTCCAGAGGGGGTCCGCAGATGGCCAAGTCGAGCGCACGCACGCCGGCAACCGCGGAGGACGCCGAATCGCGGCCCGCCCGGTTCATGAAGTCGGCCCTGGAGATCCTGGGCGAGACCGGTCGCACCGATTTCACCGTGCTGGCCGTGGTCGAACGATCCAAGACCTCGCTGCGGTCCTTCTACCAGCACTACTCCACCAAGGACGAGCTCCTGCTCGCACTGGTCGACAGGATCATGTCGGAGTCGGCGGCCCGCTGGCGCGCCGATCTGCGGGGCCTGGACGCGATCTCCGCGCTGCGCACCCTGGTTGCCCGGATCAGCGCCCCGGCCGCGTCGACCAAACAGGACAGCATCAACCGCGGACTGACCTTCTACAACGACCATCTCGCCGAGACGCTGCCCCGCGAATATGCCCGTGTGCTGTCTCCGCTGCACCTGTTGATCAGGGACATCATCGCTGCGGGGATCGCCGAGGGGGTCTTCCGGGAAGCATCGGAGACCGAGACCGACACCGCGTCCGCGCTCATCATGCAGACCGTGCTGGGCGCGCTGCGGTTACGCGTGCTCGGCGCCGAGCTGAACGGGGCTCCCGTCGAAGGCAGCCACATCTTCGAGTTCTGTGTGCGCAGCCTGCTGCGCGACCCCGGTCAACCCATCTGACGATCGTGGTAACGTCATTACCACTCCACGGAAACCAGCCTTTCAGGAGACGGAAATGCCCTCACGCACCCTGTCGTATCCGGTGTTCGACGCCGACAACCACTTCTACGAGCCCAAGGAAGCGCTGACGCAGTTCCTTCCGGACCACCGCAAGGGCGTCATCGACTACATCGAGGTCCGCGGCCGGACCAAGATCATGGTCCGCAACCAGGTCAGCGACTACATCCCCAACCCGACCTTCGAAGTGGTCGCACGGCCCGGCGCGCAGGAGGACTACTTCCGGCACGGCAGCGGCGGCAAGAGCTACCGCGAGGTGATGGGCAAGCCGATGAAGGCCATCCCGGCGTTCCGCAATCCGGCGGCCCGCCTCGAGGTCCTGGACAGTCTGGGCCTGGACTACACGTTGATGTTCCCGACGCTGGCCAGCCTCGTCGAAGAGCGCCTGAAGGACGACCCCGATCTGATTCTCGACATCGTGCATGCGCTGAACCAGTGGATGTACGAAACCTGGCAGTTCAACTACGAGGACCGCATCTTCTCCACCCCGGTGATCAACCTGGGCAACGTCGAGCGCGCCCTGGAAGAACTCGAATGGTGTCTGGAGCGCGGCGCCAAGACCGTCCTGGTCAGGCCTGCCCCGGTGCCGGGGTACCGCGGCAGCCGCTCGATGGGCGTGGAGGAATTCGATCCGTTCTGGGACGCCTGCGTCAAGGCCGGCATCCCGGTGGCGATGCACGCCTCCGACAGCGGCTACTCCAACTATCTCAACGACTGGGAACCCGCCACGGAGTTCAAGCCCTTCTCCCCCACGTCTTTCCGGATGGTCGCGATGGGCAAGCGTCCCATCGAGGACACCATGGCCGCGTTGGTCTGCCACGGTGCCCTGACCCGCAACCCGGATCTGCGCATCCTGTCCGTCGAGAACGGCGCATCCTGGGTTCCCTACCTGCACTACCAGTTCAAGGACGTCTACTCGAAGATGCCGGATTCCTTCCCCGAGGATCCGATCCAGGCGTTCCGGCGCTGCGTGTATGTCGCACCGTTCTGGGAGGACAACTTCAAGGACATGGCCGACCTGTGCGGTATCGACCGCGTCATCTTCGGCTCGGACTGGCCGCATCCCGAAGGCCTTGCCGATCCGATCAACCTGGTGGGCGACCTCGAGGCCAACGGCCTCGACGATGAGGGCGTGCGGAAGGTGATGGGCGCCAACCTGATCGGCCTGTTCAAGGTGCCCAACCAGATCGTGCACAAGCCGGACGTGCCCGCCATGACGTTTGCCTGAGAAGGAGATTCCGATGACCGCTGCGGCCAATCCGGAACAGATGCTGTTCGCCTCGACCGCGCAGGCCTTCCTGGACAAGGAGGTCCCGCTGAGCA
>JAIERG010000162.1 GCA_019747095.1 Caulobacteraceae bacterium
TGCTCTTCCGATCTCCCGTCGTCCAGCGAGACGCTCAGCGACATGTCGGCATAGAGGCTGGGCACGCCCAGATGCTCCAGCAGCGCCGTGAAGTTGGGGTAGTTGCCCTCGTTGTAGACGATGAAGCCGGTGTCGACCGGAACCGGGCCGTGGTGGCCGGGCGCCTCGGCGGTGTTGGCGTGGCCGCCCAGGCGGGGGTCGGCCTCGAACAGGGTGACGTCGTGCTTTTCCGAGAGCAGCCAGGCCGCGGACAGACCCGCGATTCCGGCCCCGATCACGGCCACGCTCAGCCGTTCACCACCGCTCATACTGTCTCCAACCCTCCGTGCACGCGCCAGACCTGGCGCGCGTTCCCGCCGCCAGAGTGCTTAGCAAATGCTACGGCCCCATCACAGGGGCGGATGCGTCTGGTCGCGGATCGTGGTCGTATGCCTGGGGGATACATTCATGCTGCTTCAGATCGAACTTTTCGTGCTCGCCGCCATGCTGGTGGTGATGGTCGCGGCCTGGGCCTACGGGCTGGCCGTGAAGAACGGCGGCTGGACCGACGTCTTCTGGACGTGGGGCACCGGCGTGGTGCTGGCGGCCGCGGCGGTCGTCGCCAGCCCGGACACCGGATCCTGGATGCGCTGGATCGTCCCCGGGATGATCTTCCTCTGGGCGCTGCGGCTGGGCGCGTACCTCACGCCGCGGGTCGCAAAGCACCCTGAGGACACACGCTACGCCGCCTTCCGCGAGGGCGACCCGAAGGCCTACCCGCTGAAGATGCTGTTTGTGACCTTGCCCCAGGCGCCGGCGACCGCCCTGCTGGGGCTGTCGGTCGTCGTCGCGGCCATGCATCCGCCGGCGCTGGAGGTTCGCTACGACTTGGGCCTGGCGGTCTTCGTGGCGGCCGTCGGCCTGGAGGGGATTTCCGACAGCCAGATGAAGGCGTTCCGCGCCAACCCCGCCAACAAGGGCAAGGTCATGGAGACCGGCCTCTGGGCGTGGTCGCGGCATCCGAACTACTTCTTCCAGTGGCTTGGTTGGCTGGCCTACCCCGTCATCGCGCTGGACCCGTCGCTTCCCGTCACCTGGCTCACGCTCGTGGGCCCGGCTGTCATGTTCGGCCTGCTCCGCTATGTCTCCGGCGTCCCGCCGCTGGAGGAGGCCATGCTCAAGTCCCGCGGCGACAAGTTCCGCGACTACCAGAAGCGCGTCAGCGTCTTCTTCCCCCTTCCTCCCAAACAGCAGTCCTGAGTCCGCATGAGCTTCACCTCCGCCATCATCGACACGTTCGAAGGCGCGCCGCTGCCCGACGTCGTCCGCAAGACCGCGATCCACCTGCTCGTGGCCAATGCGCGGCGCGAGCATTCCAAGGCCGGCCCCGGGACCGAGGCCGCCTTCGCCCGCGACATGGCCGAGCACCCGATCGCGGCCCACACCGACGCGGCCAACGCCCAGCACTATGAGGTGCCGGCGGACTTCTTCCTGAACTGCCTGGGCCCGCAGCTGAAGTACTCGTCGTGCCTCTACAAGACCCCCGGCGACGGCATCGCTGAGGCCGAGGAGCACGCGCTGAAGGAGACCGCCGAGCACGCCGACCTGAAGGACGGGCAGCGGATCCTGGAGCTGGGCTGCGGCTGGGGCTCGCTGTCGCTGTGGATGGCCAAGACCTATCCGAACGCGCGCATCACCTCGGTCTCGAATTCCGCCAGCCAGAAGACCTTCATCATGGCCCGGGCGCAGGAACGCGGCCTCTCCAACCTCGAGGTCATCACCTGCGACATGAACGACTTCGAGGCGCCGGGCGAATTCGACCGCGTCGTCTCGGTCGAGATGTTCGAGCACATGTCGAACTGGCGCGCGCTGCTGGGTCGGGTGAAGACCTGGCTGAAGCCCGAGGGCCGCCTGTTCATCCACGTCTTCACGCACAAGACCACGCCCTACCGGTTCGACCTCGACGACGAGGCCGACTGGATCGGCAAGTACTTCTTCTCGGGCGGCGTTATGCCCAGCCACGGGCTGATGGCCCAGTTCCCCGACCTGTTCACCGTCGAGCAGGACTGGCGCTGGAGCGGGACGCACTACGAGAAGACCGCGCTGCACTGGCTTGAAGCCTACGACCGCAACATCGCGAAGATCCGGCCTGTGCTG
>JAIERG010000117.1 GCA_019747095.1 Caulobacteraceae bacterium
CCGCGCGCGCGGGCAAGTCCGAGATCCTGGCCAAGTATGCCGCCGACTATCCGGTCGGGCCGCACGACCAGCCCCAAAGCATGTGCCCGGCCTTCGGGTCGCTGCGCGTGGGCCTGCGCATGCGGCGGACGGCGACGATCCTGTCGGGGTCGGCCTGCTGCGTCTACGGCCTGACCTTCACCAGCCACTTCTACGGCGCGCGCCGCTCGGTCGGATATGTGCCGTTCAACTCCGAGAGTCTGGTCACCGGCAAGCTGTTCGAGGACATCCGCGAGGCGGTGTTCCAGATGGCGGATCCTGCGCTCTACGACTCCATCGTGGTGACCAACCTGTGCGTGCCGACAGCGTCGGGCGTGCCGCTTCAGTTGCTGCCCAAGGAGATCAACGGCGTCCGCATCGTCGGCATCGACGTGCCGGGCTTCGGCATCCCGACCCACGCCGAGGCCAAGGATGTGCTGGCCGGCGCCATGCTGAACTACGCGCGCAAGGAGGTCGAAGCCGGCCCGGTCGCGGCGCCCAAGACCCGGGCCGACAAGCCCACCGTCACCCTGCTGGGCGAGATGTTCCCGGCCGACCCGATGATCATCGGCCGCATGCTGGACCCGATGGGCTTGGCCCCCGGACCCGTGGTCCCGACCCGCGAGTGGCGCGAGCTCTATGCGGCGCTCGACTGCGCGGTCGTGGCCGCCATCCACCCCTTCTACACCGCCAGCGTACGCGAGTTCGAAGCCGCCGGCCGCAAGGTCGTGGGCTCGGCTCCGGTCGGACGCGACGGCACCGCCGCCTGGCTGCAGGCGATCGGCGAGGCCTGCGACGTACCGCAAGCCCAGATCGACGGCGTGAAGAACGCCATGCTCGGTGCCATCGGCGCGGCGCTGGCCGCGACGCCGATCAAGGGGCGGATCACCGTTTCGGGCTACGAAGGCTCTGAACTGCTGGTCGCGCGCCTGCTGATCGAGAGCGGGGCCGAGGTCGATTATGTCGGCACAGCCTGCCCGCAGACCAAATGGTCGGATCCCGACCGGGAGTGGCTTGAGGCCAAGGGGGTCACGGTCAACTACCGCGCCTCGCTGGAGCAGGACCTGTCGGCGGTTGACGCCATCAAGCCGGACCTGGCCATCGGCACGACGCCGGTGGTGCAGCACGCCAAGGCCATGTCGATCCCGGCCCTGTATTTCACCAACCTGATCTCGGCGCGGCCCCTGATGGGACCGGCGGGGGCGGGGTCGCTGGCCCAGGTCATCAACGCCGCCATCGCCAACAAGGCGCGGTTCGACAGGATGACCGAGTTCTTCGAGGGCGTCGGGTCGGGCGATACGTCGGGCATCTGGTCCGAGACGCCGGTCGCACGGCCCGAGTTCAAGGCGCGCTACGCCAAGCAGATGGCGGCCGCGGCCAAGGCCGAGGAGCACGTCGGGACATGACGCTGATCCTCGATCACGACAGGGCCGGGGGCTACTGGGGCGCGGTCTACGCCTTCACCGCCATCAAGGGGCTGCAGGTCATCATCGACGGGCCGGTGGGGTGCGAGAACCTGCCGGTCACCAGCGTGCTGCATTACACCGACGGCCTGCCGCCGCACGAGCTGCCCATCGTCGTGACGGGTCTGGGCGAAGAGGAACTGGGTCGCCACGGCACCGAAGGGGCGATGAAGCGGGCGTGGAAGACGCTCGACAAGGACCTGCCCTCGGTCGTCGTCACCGGCTCCATCGCCGAGATGATCGGCGGGGGCGTGACGCCGGAAGGCACCAACATCCAGCGCTTCCTGCCGCGCACCATCGACGAGGACCAGTGGCAGTCGGCCGACCGGGCCCTGACCTGGCTGTGGACGCAATTCGGGCCCAAGAAGATGCCCCGGCCCCGCGACCGCGAAGAGGGCGACCCGCCGCGCGTCAACCTGATCGGCCCGATGTACGGCGTGTTCAACATGCCTTCGGACCTGGCTGAGATCCGCCGCCTGGTCGAAGGCATCGGCTGCAAGGTCAACATGGTCTTCCCGCTGGGCAGCCATCTGGCCGATGTCCGAAACCTGGCCGACGCCGAGGTCAACATCTGCCTGTACCGCGAGTTCGGGCGCGGGCTCTGCGAGGCGCTGGACAAGCCGTATCTGCAAGCGCCGATCGGGCTGGACTCGACGACGCTGTTCCTGCGCCGGCTGGGCGAGCTGACGGGGCTGGATCCCGAGCCCTT
>JAIERG010000021.1 GCA_019747095.1 Caulobacteraceae bacterium
CCCGGCGGACGGCGAAGCGGCGGCGTTCCAGCTCGTCGCCGGACAGGGCGCGCGGGTCGTCGACCGCCTCGAACAGCGACAGCCGCTGGCGCTCGTCGGCCAGCGCCACGTCTGCCTGACGCGCGGCGGCTTCGGCGGAGGCCGCGTCGGCCAGAGCGGTGGCGACGGCGGCCTCGGCGGCGCGGGCGTCCAGACGGAACAGGGGTTGGCCCTGGGTCACCCGATCGCCTGGCTGGACGAGCACGCTGCGGACCACGCCCGGAACCTCTGCGGCGACGGCGATCAGTTCGGACTGGGGCTCGATGGTCCCGATGCCTGCGACGACCGAGGCGGACGCGGCGCTGGGCGGCGTGGCGGGCGGATCGGCGCGGGTGCGCTCGGGCCGGATCACGGCTGCGACGGCGAAGACCAGGCATCCGCCCGCAAGCACGGGCAGGACGAGGCGCGAAATGCGTTGGCGAAGATTAGTGGGCATGGAGTCCCTCCGGGAGTGTTCCAAGGCGGCTGTCTCCGACGATCCGGCCGTCTTCCATGGCGACGATCCGGTCGGCGTAGCGGTAGATGCGGTTGTCGTGGGTCACGACCAGGACGGCGCGGCCGGGGCCAGCCGCGGCCTCTTTCAGCAGCTCCATGACCTGTCGGCCGGTCTCGGCGTCGAGCGCGGCGGTCGGTTCGTCGCAGACGACCAGGTCAGGCTCGTGGACGATGGCGCGGGCGATGGCGACGCGCTGCTGCTGGCCGCCCGACAGCATGCGCGGCAGCTTGTCGGCATGCGGACCCATGCCGAGCGTCTCGAGTACGGCGCGAGCCTTCTCCGCCGCCTTCTTCAACGGCATGCCGTCGGCGACGAGCGCCATGGCCGCGTTCTCGGCGGCCGTCAGGGCGGGCAGCAGGTTGTATTGCTGGAAGATGAAGCCGATCCGGCGACGGCGCAGGATGACCTTCTCGGAATCTTTCATGCGGGTGATGACGTTGCCCATCACCTCCACGTCGCCGCCTGTGGGCTTGAGCGTGCCCGACGGGATCGACAGCAGGGTGGTCTTGCCGCAGCCCGACGGGCCGACCAGCATGGTCAGCTCTCCGGAGGCGACCTCCAGGTCCACGTCGAACAGGACCTGGGTCTTCAGGCCGTTCGATCCGAAGGCCATTTCGATGTCGCGGGCGATGACGGCGTTCATGGCGATCAACCCCGGAACACGATGGCGGGATCGACGCGGAACACCTTGGTCAGGCTGCCCAGCACCGAGATCAGGATGATGAGGAAAACGACCACGCCCGTGCCGACCAGCACCTGCCAGGGCAGGTAGAAGCCTTCCAGCGCCGCCGTGCCCCGCACGAAGGTGAAGAAGGCGGCGGCCCCGCCCATGCCGAGCCCATAGCCGATCAGCCCGACCACGCCCGCTTGCAACAGCACCATGCCGGTGATCTGGGCGTTGGTGGCACCGATGGCCTTCAGCGCCCCGAACTGACGCAGGTTCTCGATGACGAACAGGTAGAAGGTCTGGGCCGTCACCGCCGCGCCGACGATGAAGCCCAGCATCACCGTGATGCCGAAGTTCACCGGAATGCCCGTGCGGGTCAGATAGTACTGGACCGACCGCCAGGCGAAGCTGTCCCAGGTCAGGGCCTGATATCCGGTCTGCTCTTGGATGCGCTCGGCCAGGGCCTTGTGATCGACTCCGTCACGGGCCCGCACCAGCACGAAGGACATCTTGTTCCTCTGAGGCGGGGTGAAGCGGATGGCCTCGGAATAGCGGGCGTAGGCCAGGGGGAAAGTGATGAAGGAGGGGGCCGTGTTGGCAATGCCGGTCACGACCACGCGGCGGTCGTTGATCTCGGCCTCGGTCCCGACCTTGGAGAGGGGGTCGTCGTCGGGCCAGATGAGCGTCGCGCCTTCCTTGTCAAACACGATGCTGTTCGGCTGGCGCAGGGCCTCCAGATCGCCCGCGAGCCAATCGCGCGGGGCGCCGACCAGTGTCTCGTCGTCGACGCCCAGAATGTTGATCTGGTTGATCAGACCGTCGCGTGTACGGAAGATGGCATTGCCCTTGAACAGCGGCGCGGCCCATTCGACTCCCTCGACCGAGCGCACCCGGCCGAGCGCCGCGTCCGGCAGGGGCTCGACCTCGTCGACGTAGCGGACGCGCGGGTCCATGACCCAGATGTCGGCCTCGCGCACGTCCAGCACCTGGTTGGCGGTGCGGGTCATCAGGCCGATGAAGATCGAGACCTGCTGGCTCATC
>JAIERG010000073.1 GCA_019747095.1 Caulobacteraceae bacterium
CGAGCGCAGTCCACAGGTCAAAGCCGGCCGCCTCGGTCCAGCCTTTCAGCGCAGGCGTCGGCACGCCGTCCTCCCCGACGCGGACATCGAAGGCCAGGGTGATGCGGTTGGGGCCGAAGCGGTCCAGCCACTCGGCGACGACGTCGGGCTTCGTCACCGCCAGCGAGCCGACCACGACGCGGGAGACCCCGGCGGTCAGCAGGCGCTCCACATCGTCGACCGAGCGGACGCCGCCGCCGGACTGAATGTGGGCCAGATGGGTCGCGGCGAGGCGGCCGATCAGGTCGTGCTGGACCGCCCGCCCGGCTTCGGCGCCGTCCAGATCGACGACGTGGACCCACTCGGCGCCCTCGTCGGCGAAGGCGGTCAGCCGGCCAACGGGGTCGGGGTCGTACTCGGTCACCTGGTCGAAGCGGCCGTGCATCAGCCGCACGCACTTGCCGCCGCGCAGGTCGATGGCGGGATAGACGATCATGTGGGCAGCTCGAGGAAGTTCTTCAGAATGCGGGCACCGGCTTCGGCCGAGCGCTCGGGGTGGAACTGGCAACCCCAGCGGTTGCCGCTTCGAACCATGGCCGGGACCGACGCGCCATAGTCGGCGCAGGCGATGGTCGCAGGCGTATCGGGGCAGACGTAGGAGTGCACGAAATAGGCCCAGGCACCCTCCTTGACCCCCTCCAGGATCGGATCATCGGACAGGGTGTGAAGCTTGGACCAGCCCATGTGCGGCACGGGCAGGTCCTCGCGCACCGGCATGCGGGTGACGCGGCCAGGGATGAAGCCCAGCATGGTCGCCCCGCCGTTCTCCTCGCTCTCGGCGAACAGCAACTGCTGCCCCAGGCATAGCCCGAGCAGGGGGCGGGGGAAGGCCTTGATGATGTCGGTCAGGCCGAGCTCGGCCATCCGCTGCATGGCGTAACCGGCGGCGCCGACGCCCGGCAGGACCAGCCGTTCGGCCTCACGGATTTCGGTCACGTCGGAGGTCACGCGGACGTCGGTGCCCAGCCGCTCCAGGGCGAACTGGACCGAGGCCGTGTTGCCCGCGCCGAGGTGGACGATGGCGGTGGTCATTTGGTCTCCTCCCCCGAGAAGCGCAGCGAAACGGGGGAGGGGGACCGCGGAGCGGTGGAGGGGGCGGCTTCACACGCGGTGTCTGGGGTCGCCCCCTCCACCACGCTTCGCGCGGTCCCCCTCCCCCGCGAAGAGCGGGGGAGGCTTTGGATCATCACAGCACCCCCTTGGTGCTCGGCACGGCGTCGCCCTCGATGCGGATGGCCTGGCGCAGCGCCCGGCCGAAGCCCTTGTAGACGGCCTCGGTCTTGTGGTGATCGTCGGAGCCCGTGACCGAGATGTGGACCGCGGCCCCCAGGTGCTCGGCGAGCGAGCGGAAGACGTGGGCGGTCAGGTCGGTGCGGTATTCGCCGATGTAGGGCGTGGAGAACTCGCCCTCGAACACCGGATAGGGGCGGCCGGACAGGTCGATGGCGACATTGGCCTGGGCCTCGTCCATGGCCAAGACGAAGCCATAGCGGGCGATGCCGCGCCGCTCGCCGAGCGCCTGTTTCAGAGCCTGGCCCAGCGCGATGGCCGAGTCCTCGATGGTATGGTGCGGGTCGGTGTGGAGGTCGCCTTCGCAACTCAGCCGCAGCGAGAAGCCGCCGTGGGCCGCGACCTGCTCCAGCATGTGGTCGAAGAAGCCGACGCCGGTCTCGATCTTGATGGGGCCGGTGGCGTCGAGGTCGACCCCGCAGACGATTCGGGTCTCCTTGGTGTCGCGGACGGCCTGGCCGGTGCGGTGGGCGCGGGTCTTGCCGACAGCGAGGCCGAGCGCGGCCAGCAGCCGGTCGTTGACCTCGGGCCTGAGCGAGACCGGCAGGCGCAGGCGATCGCCGGATCGGTCGGCAGTCACGCCAAAGCGGGCGAGGTCAGCCAGAGTCGTCTCGATGTCGGAGGGACGCGCCATAAGGATCGGGCCGACGCCAGCCTCGACGACCATGACGCGGCCGATCCCGCGGACCAGCCGCTCGCGCTCGCGGCGGACGCCGGCGATGCGTTCGGCGGTCTCGATCATGCGGGACGGGTCGAGCGCCTGCATGGCGAGCCGGACGAGCGGCTCGGGAAGGGCGTAGGGTTCGACCACCTCGGACAGGCGGGCGAGGGTCTGGGGTTGGGCCAGCGCCGCGCCGACGCGGGCGCCGGCGAGGCCATAGGCCAGGGACAGGCTGCGCAGGACGATCAGGTTGGCGTGGTCCCCGATCAGGGCGGCGGCGGAGGGGGCGTCGGCGAACTCGACCAGACCCTCGTCGACGACCAGCAGGCTTGGCG
>JAIERG010000217.1 GCA_019747095.1 Caulobacteraceae bacterium
GCGGCCGCGGTCTGCGAGGCCGGCGTGGAATCGCTGAACAGCGGCCTGCCCGTCGAGGTCGCGATGGTGGATCGCGCCTCCATCGACGGGGCATGACATGAAGATCGCGCTGGATCCCACACCCTTCCACCACGATTACGACCTGCTCGACTTCCCGAAGTTGGTCGCCGAGTTGGGCTACGAGTACCTGCAGCTGACCCCGCACCGGGATTTCATACCCTTCTTCAATCACCCGCGCGCCAACGATGATCTGGTGGCCACGTTTCGCAAGGCCTGTGCCGACGCGGGCGTCGGGATCGCCTCGGTGCTGCCGGTGCTGCGGTGGGCCAGCCCCGATCCGGATGCCCGCGAGGCCGCCGTGCGCAACTGGAAGCGCGTCCTGCAGATCACCGTCGACCTGGGTGTCAACGTGATCAACACCGAGTTCTCCGGACGACCGGAGAAGGCCGAGGAATCCGAGCGGGCGTTCTTCCGGTCCATGGAGGAACTCCTGCCGATCATCGAGCGTGAGGGTATCGACGTCCGGATCGACCCGCACCCCGATGATTTCGTCGAGGACGGCATGGAGGCCCTGCGCATCATCCGTGGCGTCAACTCGCCGAACATCGGCATGGTGTACGTCGCGTGCCACAGCTTCCACATGGGCGGGAACATGGCCGAGATCATCCGGGCCGCCGGCGACACACTGCGCCTGGTACATGTCGCCGACACCATGGACCACCATCGCAGCCACGGCCTGCGCTACATCACCAATCCCCCGGGCAATCCGGTGCGGGTACATCAGCACCTGAAGATCGGCGATGGCGATGTCAACTGGGACGAATTCTTCGGCGGCCTGGCCGAGATCGGTTTCTACGACCGCGAAGACACCGTGATGGTGTCGTCGGTGTTCGCCGAGGACGAGACCGCGCACGAGGTGTCGCGCTACCAACTGAAGACCATGACCGAATACGTCGCGAAGTACGGAAAGTAACCATGACACAGACCATTTCCCATTGGATGAACAACGCGGCCTTCGCGGGCGCCAGTAGTGCGACTGCCCCGGTGACGAATCCCGCGACCGGCCAGGTGACCGGCGAGGTCGCCCTCGCAAACGTCGAGGACGCCCGCACTGTCATCGACGCCGCCGCCGCGGCGTTCCCGGCCTGGCGCGACACCAGCCTGGCCAAGCGCACCCAGGTGCTCTTCGCCTTCCGCGAACTGCTCAACGAACGCAAGGGCGAACTCGCCGAAATCATCACCAGCGAGCACGGCAAGGTCGTCTCCGACGCCCTCGGCGAGGTCGCCCGCGGCCAGGAAGTCGTCGAATTCGCCTGCGGAATCCCCCACCTGCTCAAAGGCGGATTCACCGAGAACGCCTCCACCAAGGTCGACGTCTACTCCATCCGCCAAGCGCTCGGGCCGGTCGGCATCATCTCCCCGTTCAACTTCCCCGCCATGGTGCCCATGTGGTTCTTCCCCGTCGCCATCGCCTGCGGCAACACCGTCGTGCTGAAGCCGTCGGAGAAGGATCCCTCCGCCTCGCTGTGGCTGGCCGCGCTGTGGAAAGAAGCCGGCCTGCCCGACGGTGTGTTCAACGTCCTGCAGGGCGACAAGACCTCGGTCGATGAGTTGTTGACGAACCCGAAGATCAAAGCGGTGTCTTTCGTGGGGTCGACCCCGATCGCCCAATACGTCTACGCCACCGGCACCGCCGCGGGCAAACGCGTGCAGGCCCTGGGAGGGGCCAAGAACCACGCCGTCATCCTGCCCGACGCCGACCTCGACCTGGCCGCCGACGCCATGGTCAACGCCGGCTTCGGCTCCGCAGGCGAACGCTGCATGGCCATCTCCGCGTGCGTGGCCGTCGGCCCCGTCGCCGACGACCTCATCGCCAAGATCACCGAACGCACCGTCGGCCTCAAGATCGGCGACGGCACCAAAGACTCCGATATGGGCCCCCTGGTCACCCAAGCCCACCGCGACAAAGTCGCCTCCTACATCGACGCCGGCGAAGCCGACGGCGCCAAGGTCGTCGTGGACGGGCGCCACGTCAACCCCGATGGCGGAGCCGAAGGGTTCTGGCTGGGCCCCACCCTGCTCGACAACGTCACCCCCGAGATGAGCGTCTACACCGACGAAATCTTCGGCCCCGTCCTCTCGGTGCTGCGCGTCGACACCTACGACCAGGCACTGGAACTCATCAACACCAACCCCTACGGCAACGGCACCGCCATCTTCACCAACGACGGCGGCGCCGCCCGACGCTTCCAAAACGAAGTCGAAGTCGGCATGGTCGGCATCAACGTCCCCATCCCCGTCCCGATGGCCTACTACAGCTTCGGCGGCTGGAAAGCCTC
>JAIERG010000123.1 GCA_019747095.1 Caulobacteraceae bacterium
ACCCCGTCGGTGGTCGCCATCCAGGACGGCGGCGACACCCTGGTCGGCCAGCCGGCCAAGCGCCAGGCGGTGACCAATCCGTCGAACACCTTCTTCGCCATCAAGCGCCTGATCGGCCGCAACTTCGACGATCCGGTGGTGGCCAAGGACAAGGGCATGGTGCCCTACGAGATCGTCAAGGGCCCGAACGGCGACGCCTGGGTGCGCGCCCACGGCAAGGACTATTCGCCCCAGCAGATCTCGGCCTACACCCTGATGAAGATGAAGGAGGCTGCCGAGGCCTATCTGGGCGAGAAGGTCACCCAGGCCGTCATCACGGTGCCCGCCTACTTCAACGACAGCCAGCGCCAGGCCACCAAGGACGCCGGCAAGATCGCCGGCCTGGAAGTCCTGCGCATCATCAACGAGCCGACCGCCGCCGCCCTCGCCTACGGCCTTGAGAAGAACGACGGCCAGAAGATCGCGGTCTATGATCTCGGCGGCGGCACCTTCGACGTCTCGATCCTGGAGATCGGCGACGGCGTGTTCGAGGTGAAGTCGACCAACGGCGACACCTTCCTCGGCGGCGAGGACTTCGACGTCCGTCTGGCCGACTATCTGGCCGACGAGTTCAAGAAGGAGCAGGGCGTCGATCTGAGGAACGACAAGCTGGCGCTCCAGCGTCTGCGCGAGGAAGCCGAGAAGGCCAAGAAGGAGCTCAGCTCCACGACCCAGTATGAGGTCAACCTGCCGTTCATCACCATGAACGCGTCGGGCCCGCTGCACCTGAACATCAAGCTGTCGCGCGCCAAGCTGGAGGCTCTGGTCGATGATCTGGTCCAGCGCACCATCGAGCCCTGCCAGAAGGCGTTGAAGGACGCGGGGCTCAAGGCCTCGGACATCGACGAGGTCGTTCTGGTCGGCGGCATGACCCGCATGCCCAAGGTGCAGGAGGCGGTGAAGGCCTTCTTCGGCAAGGAGCCGCACAAGGGCGTCAACCCCGACGAGGTCGTGGCGCTGGGCGCTGCGGTCCAGGCCGGCGTGCTGCAGGGCGACGTCAAGGACGTGCTGCTGCTGGACGTCACCCCCCTGACGCTGGGCATCGAGACCTTGGGCGGCGTCTTCACCCCGCTGATCGAGCGCAATACGACCATCCCGACCAAGAAGTCCCAGGTCTTCTCGACCGCCGACGACAACCAGTCGGCCGTGACGATCCGGGTCTTCCAGGGCGAACGTCCGATGGCGGCCGACAACAAGCTGCTGGGTCAGTTCGACCTGATGGGCATCCCGCCCGCGCCGCGTGGCCTGCCGCAGATCGAGGTCGCCTTCGACATCGACGCCAACGGCATCGTCAACGTCTCGGCCAAGGACAAGGCGACCAACAAGGAACAGTCGATCCGCATCCAGGCCAACGGCGGTCTGTCGGACGCCGACATCGAGAAGATGGTCAAGGAAGCCGAGGCCAATGCCGCGGCCGACAAGGCCAGGAAGGAGCTGGTCGAGGCCCAGAACGCGGCTGACAGCCTGATCCACTCGACCGAGAAGGCTCTGGCCGAACACGGCGACAAGGTCGGCGAGGCCGAAAAGACCGCCATCGAGACTGGCCTGGCCGAGCTCAAGGCCGCCCGTGACGGGACCGATCCGGAGGATATCCGGGCCAAGACCAACACCCTGGTCCAGGCCTCGATGAAGCTGGGCGAGGCCATGTACGCGGCCCAATCCGGCGGCTCCAACGACGCCCCGGCCGACGACGGCGTGGTCGACGCCGAGTTCGAGGAAGTCTCGGACGAAGACCAGAAGAAGAGCGCGTAACGACAATCCTCCCCAGCGCAGCGGGGGAGGGGGACCAGCCGGAGGCTGGTGGAGGGGGCGGCCCCAGACGCGGTATGCGTGGTGGCCCCCTCCACCGCTTCGCGGTCCCCCTCTCCCCGTTCGCTGCGCTCCGTGGGAGGATCAACTTGCATCATCTGCCCCAACGCCCATGTCTCGGGCGTCGGCCATCCGGCAGTCGCCCGTCAGAGGCGGCAACGGATCGTCAGGGGTTGGGCATTAAGGACATCGGCGCATGGCGCGGGATTATTATGATGTGCTGGGGGTCGACCGGGGGGTCGATGCCGCTGGCCTGAAATCCGCCTATCGCAAGCTGGCGATGGAGCATCATCCGGACCGCAACGGCGGCTCCGAAGAATCCATGGCCAGGTTCAAGGAGATCTCGGAAGCCTATTCGGTCCTGTCCGACGATCAGAAGCGCGCCGCCTACGACCGCTTTGGCCACGCGGGCGTCAACGGACAGGGCGGCGGATTCGGCGGCCAGCAGGGCTTTCACGACGTCAACGACATCTTCGCCCAGGTTTTCGGCGACGCCT
>JAIERG010000195.1 GCA_019747095.1 Caulobacteraceae bacterium
GCCCTGGCCGCCGGCCCGGTCTCCCAGCGCACCCTCACGGTCTTTTGCGCCCTCGTGCAGGACCGCACTGTCGCGGCGGCTCTGGAGCCGCTGACTTTGAAGGGACCTCATGGCGCGCTGCTTGACGGGGCAGACGATCAGCTGGAGCCGACCCGTTTCGACACCTTCGAGCTCGAGACGCTCCTGGCGACGCCCTCGGCCGTCGCCCCGGTGCTGTCGGCCCTGTTCCACGGCCTGGAGCGGTCCTTCGACGGCCGGCCGACCCTGCTGGTGCTAGACGAGGCCTGGCTGTTCCTCGACCAGACCCTGTTCGCGGCCAAGATCCGCGAGTGGCTGAAGACCCTTAGAAAGAAGCGGGTCGCCGTGGTCTTCGCCACCCAGTCGCTCGACGACGTCGCCGCCTCGGCCATCGCCTCCAGCCTGGTCGAAGCCTGTCCGACCCAGGTTTTCCTGCCCAACCCGCGCGCGATGGAGCCTTCGTCCGCCGAGCTCTACCGCGGCTTCGGCTTGAACCGACGACAGCTGGAACTCCTGGCCTTCGCCACGCCCAAGCGCGCCTACTATTGGCGCCAGCCCCAGGGACGCCGGCTGTTCGACCTCAAGCTCTCCGGCGCGGCCCTCGCCTTCTGCGGAGCCTCGTCCCCCGAAGATCAGACCCTCATCGACCAGACCCTCCAGCGCGTCGGCCCTTCCGGCTTCGCCCGCGCCTTCCTGCACGCGAAAGGACTTCAGCATGTCGACCCCGTCTTCGACGTCGAGCCCCTCCATGTCCTGGCGGCGGAGTAGAGCCGCGCTCCTGGCGGCGGTGCTGACGGCCGTCTCCGCCTGTTCGGAGCCGGAGCCGGCCAAGGCGCAGCAGGTGGTGTTCGACCCGCGCAATCACATCGAGAACGCGCTCCAGGCCGCCCGCCAAGCCCAAAGCTTGTCCAACGAGGCGCGCATGCTGCTGAACCAGGCGCGCGAACTCGCGGCCTCGCCCTATTCCCACCTCGGCGAGACCACCCAGGCGCTTCGCGACATCGGCGAGCTGGCGCGCGAGGTGAAGGGCGTGGCGTCGGACATCCAGGACGTCCAGCGCCAGTTCGAGGACCTCTATCCCACAGCCGTCGAGGGCCTATCGCCCGAACGCGCCCTCCAACAGGCCACGGCGCGCAACGCCAATGCCCGCGACACCGCCGAGGACCTCGCCCGCACCGCGGCGGAGCTGGAGCGGCTCTCGACGGCCCGCACCGGCCGGCTGCAAGGCGCGCTGTCGGCGTCCGAGCGCGCCGAAGGCCAGACCGCCGCCATTCAGTCCTCGACTCAGGTGCTGGCGGTTCTGGCGGAGGACCTCGGTTCCATCCGCACAATTCTCATGGCTCAAAGCCGTTTGATGGCCGAGGCTACGGCGCGCGACGCCGCCGAAAGCGCGGCGGCCGCCGAAGCGCGGCGGCAGTTCTGGGGCCGGGAGCGCACCACGGTTGCTGCGCCCTCGTTCGACCCCCTGCCGCACGCGCGCAACTGATCCCCAGGAACATAGCGATGGCCGGCCCCAGCCCACAGACCGCGAACGACCTGATGACGGTGTTTTCGAACACTGTCTCGGCCGGGTTCGACGCCTTGAACGGTGCGGTGAACGGTGTCTTTGGCCTGATGATTGTCCTTGTCGTCGCGCTTACCGGTATCCAATGGGCGCTGTCGGCCAACCGCGAGGTGCTGGCGGCGGGCTTCGGCAAGGTCCTCCTGATCGGCATCTTCGCCTATCTGATCAACGACTGGCAGGCGCTATCCCAGACCATATTCGCGGGCTTCATCGACCTCGGCCTCACGGCCGGCGGCGGCTCGCTCTCGCGCGGCGACTTCCTTAATCCCGGCGAAATCCTCCAGCAGGGCTGGGAGATTGTGAAGGCGCTCGGCGAGACGCCCGCGCCCGTGGCCAATCCGCTCGACATCGCCGGCAACCTGGTCGACGCCCTCATCCTGGGCCTCGCCATGATCGGCATCATGCTGGCCTTCGGCGTGCTGGCGATCCAAATCGTCGTAACGCTCCTGGAGTTCAAGATCGTCACCCTGGGCGGCTTCGTGCTCCTGCCCTTCGGCATCTGGTCCAAGTCGGCCTTCCTGGCGGAGCGGCCGCTCGGCTACGTCGTCTCCTCGGGCCTGAAGGTTCTGGCCCTGGCCATCGTGGTCTCCGGCGCCCGCACCGTCTTCGATCAGCTCCAGCCGAGCGCCAATCCCGATCTCTACGAGGCCCTGGCGATCCTCGTCGCCTCCATGCTGCTGGCCATGCTGGCCATCTTCATCCCCAACCTGGCCTCGGCCCTCGTCACCGGCGGCCCGGCGCTGGGCGCGGGCGCGGCGATGACCGGTGCGCTCGCGGTCGGCGGGGCGGGTGCCCTGGCAGCCGGAGC
>JAIERG010000115.1 GCA_019747095.1 Caulobacteraceae bacterium
CCCGAGAAATCGAAACCACCCGAGCGGTAGAAGGCCTCCACCTCGATGCCGCGGGACTCATACTCGGCATCCGTGAAGGTCTGGCTCGTTGCCTCGAAGTTCGTCTCCTCGGTGTTGGCGAGGAAGGCCGTCGCAAAGATCTGGAGCGGGCCGTTGCGGTAACGAACACCAGCCTCGTATTGATCGACCATGTCCACGGCGGCGTCGCTGCTGCGGATGTCGCCCGACGCCAGGATGGCCGGACCGAATAGCAGCCTGTCGGCATTGGCGCGTCCGCCACGGCTGATCCGACCAAACACGGCCGTGTCGGCGTTCACCTGGTAGTTGGCCCCGACGGAATAGGACACATAGTTCCAGTCGTAGTCGACAGGCTTGCGGTTGGCGAAATCGATCTGGGTGACCAGGGTCTCCGGGCGCTGGATGACCCCGTCGCCCGAAAGGTCCCGCGTCGTGACGATGCCGTCGGCAAAACCGCCCGTCGCGCGGCCGTTGTCGAAGCGAAGGGAGCCGTCGACGATCAGATCACCGCTCTCCCAGCTCAAGGCCACATAGGGTGCGTCGATCGTGTAGTCGGTGTCATACGACCTACGGCAGCAGTTGCCGAAGAACGTCGCGCCGTAGCCGACGAGACCGTTCTGGGTCTGCTTTACGCCGGCGGCGTTGAACACGTCGACCAGGGCCGCGTTGTCACCCTTCACTTCCAGCAGGAAGGAGTTCCAGAGCCAGTCCATATCAATGCTCTGGTTCGACCGGTAATAGCCGAACGTCGTGCGCAGGATGCCGCCCCCGGCCTCGAACTCCCGTTCAAGCTTGAGATCATTGGCCATGTTCCCGAAGTCGTTGATCTCGGTGTCGAACAGGACGATCTGGGCCACGAGACCGTTGCCGTTCGCATTGGCGGGAACCAGCTGTCCGGCGTTGGCGCCATTGGCATAGCGCGCCGTCGCGCCGGCACCGCCTATGCTCGCGGCGATGGACGAGGGCGATCCCGTGCCGGCGGTGAACGGGGACACGAAACGGCCGGACGCCGAGGCAATGCGGAAGCGGTTCGTCAGCGTCCAGCCCGAGCCGATGTCGAAGCTGGCCTCGACGCCGGCGGACAGCACCTCAGGGTGCATCCCGTCCTTGATGTCCGAGACACGCGGCCCGTTCGCCCCGTCCAGCCCGGAGCTGACCTGGAACAAGGCAGAATGCAGCGTCTGCGAGGAAGCGTCGTAACCCGGCAGCGGGCCCCAGTTCGGATCGCTGTTGGTGCCGGTCACCCGGATCGGTGACGGCAGATAGCCGATGGCGCGATCGTTCAGATACTTCGCGCTGACCCGCAGGTAGCCGTTGGCGAACTCCCGCGTCAGCGAGGCGCGAAGTTGTCCGCCCTGTTCGGCGTCGTAGCCAGCGTCGCGCGCGCCCTCGCCGGAACGATAAAAGCCGCCGATCGAGCCGTACATCGTATCGGTGATCTGGCCGCCATACTGGAAATCACCCCGGGTGGTGTCGAAGTCGAGGCCCCGGGTCAGAACGAGGGAGCCGCCTTCCTGTGACCCGGTCGCGGTGATGAGGTTGATCACCCCGCCAGGTGAGTTGGAGGCGAAGGTCGAGGCGGATCCGCCCCGCACGGCCTGAACGCGGGCGATGGTGTTGTCGTAACGCGTGAAGATGTCCGCGTTGCCGAAGGCAATGTCGCCGAACTCGAGGATCGGAAGGCCGTCTTCCTGGATCTGCAGGAACTTGGCTCCGCCAGTCGAGATCGGGATCCCCCGAACGGCGATGTTGGCATTGCCCTCGCCGCCCGAAGATTCCGAGCGGATGCCCGGGATGCTGCGGAAAATCTCGGCGGTCGAGCGCGAGGCAAGGTCTTCGACGGCTTCCGTGTTCAGGGTCGTGACAGACACGCTGGATCGCAGCGTCGTCCTCGATCCTGCGACGGCGGTCACGACAATCTCGTCGACCGTCGTCACCTCCTGGTCGGGTGCGCCCGCTGGCGCGTTTTGGGCATATGCAGTGGTCCCCAAGGCAGCCATCAAAGCAGCTGCGCAAACGGTTCCCATCCGGCTCATTGTATCCTCCCCATGTCCCGAACCTCTTGGATCGTGTCCGGTCGAACCACTCGTACACCAGAATGCAATCGATTGAAACAATCGTTTGCATGACTGGTTCTGCGCTTCGCAAGGGCACGAAAGGCGCTGAACCTTGAGTGGGTCTTCTCAGAGCGCCTCGGTTGTCGACCGAGGGCGACCGCCGCGGTCATCAGGGCTGTGGCCAAACGCAAAAAGCCCCGCATCTTGAATGCGGGGCTTTTGCAGATCGCAAAGGATCGGAAGGTGGGTGCGGGAGCAGGATTTGAACCTGCGACCTTCAGGTTATGAGCCTGACGAGCTACCGGGCTGCTCCATCCCG
>JAIERG010000210.1 GCA_019747095.1 Caulobacteraceae bacterium
TGGAGAAGTTCGTCGAAGAGATCCGCCCGGATCTCGTCGGCTCCGGCATCAAGGAAAAGTACGTCTTCCAGAAGATGGGCCTGCCCTTCCGCCAGCTGCACAGCTGGGATTATTCGGGTCCGTACCACGGCTATGACGGTTTCGCGATCTTTGCTCGCGACATGGACATGGCGATCAGCAATCCGGTCTGGGGCCTCCAGAAGGCTCCCTGGTAAACGTGGCACGGGCATAGGAGTACAAACAGATGTCTCAGAGCGCTGATAAGGTCCTCGACCATTTCACGCTGTTCCGCCAGCCCGAATACCAGGCGCTGTTCGAGCGGAAGAAGCAGGATTTCGAGTACGGTCATTCCGACGAGAAGGTCGCCGAGGTTTCGGAGTGGACCAAGTCGAAGGAATACCAGGAAAAGAACTTCGCCCGTGAGGCGATCACCATCAACCCGACCAAGGCCTGCCAGCCGATCGGTGCGATGTACGCCGCCCAGGGCTTCGAGGGGACGCTTCCCTTCGTGCACGGTTCGCAGGGCTGCGTCGCCTACTTCCGTACCCACCTCACCCGCCACTTCAAGGAGCCGAACAACGCGGTCTCCTCGTCGATGACGGAAGACGCGGCGGTGTTCGGCGGCCTGAACAACCTGGTCGATGGCCTGGCCAACGCCTACACGTTGTACAAGCCGAAGATGATCGCGGTCATGACCACCTGCATGGCGGAAGTCATCGGTGACGATCTTGGCGGCTTCATCGGCACTGCCAAGAACAAGGACAGCGTCCCGCAGGACTTCCCGGTTCCGTTCGCCCACACCCCGTCGTTCGTCGGCAGCCACATCGTCGGCTACGACAACATGATCAAGGGCATCCTGAACCACTTCTGGGACAAGTCCGAAGACTTCACCGTCACGAAGACCGAAGCGATCAACATCATCCCCGGTTTCGACGGCTACGCCGTCGGCAACAACCGCGAGCTGAAGCGCATCGCCAAGGAATTCGGCATCGAGATGACGATCCTGTCGGACGTGTCCGACGTGTTCGACACCCCCGGTGACGGCGAATACCGCATGTACGACGGCGGCACGACGCTGGAGGCCACCAAGGAGGCCATCCACGCCAAGGCCACCCTGTCCATGCAGGAATACAACACCCCCCAGACCTTGCAGTTCATCAAGGAAAAGGGCCAGGACGTCGCCAAGCTCAACTACCCGCTGGGCGTGACGGCGACCGACGAACTGCTGATGAAGCTCTCCGAGCTGACCGGCAAGTCGATCCCGGACTCGCTCAAGCTCGAGCGCGGCCGGCTGGTCGATGCCATCGCCGACAGCCACGCTCACCTGCACGGCAAGCGCTTCGCCGTCTACGGTGATCCGGACTTCTGCATTGGCATGTCGCGCTTCCTGATGGAGCTGGGCGCCGAGCCGGTGCACATTCTCTCCACCTCGGGTTCGAAGAAGTGGGAGAAGCAGGTCACCAAGGTGCTGGAAGGCTCGACCTTCGGCGCTTCGGGCAAGGCCTACGGCGGCAAGGATCTCTGGCACCTGCGCTCGCTGCTGTTCACCGATCCGGTCGACTACATCATCGGCAACAGCTACGGCAAGTACCTGGAGCGTGATACCAAGATCCCGCTCATCCGTCTGACCTACCCGATCTTCGATCGGCACCACCACCACCGGTACCCGAGCTGGGGTTACCAGGGCGCCTTGAACGTGATGGTCCGCATTCTGGACCGGATCTTCGAGGACATGGACGCCCAGACGAGCGAAGTCGGCAAGACCGACATCTCGTTCGACCTGGTCCGCTGATCCCAAGCGCCTCCCTCCAGGGGGAGGCGCCCACCGGATCCGAGAAAGCAGCCGGCTCCCGTCCATCCACGGGGGCCGGTTGTTTTTTTGCGTTTGGAGCTGGAGCGCGAGGAGCGCGGCTGAGCGGGGCCACGATGCCCTTGCGCGCTCTCCGGCCCGGTCCCATACATGGGGTCTGCCATCCAGGAAGCCCGCGCCAGGAAGCCCGCCCATGACCAACATCCACGAACTGCGGCGGCCCCGGCCGCCCCGCCGGTCCACCCTGCACCGCGACACGCTGGCGTGGCTGATGCTGCTGGCCGGGACCGTCGCCTCGTTCCTGTCGGTGTTCCTGCCGGCGCTGCGCGGGATGGAGACGCTGATCGGACTGGCGGTGATGATCGGCGGCTATATGGCGCTGTACGACCGTGCCCGCGGCTGAAATTCCATGACACGCACGGTCGGAACGATGACGAAACGGCTTCTGGTATCCATGCTGGCTCTGACGGGAGTCATGGCGGCGACGCCGGGGTTCGCCGAGGGGCCGGTCCAGCTCTACCCGCGCGCGGCAACGCCCGCCGCCGCCGCTGCAGCCCCGCCGCCGGCCATGCCCGCGCCGGTCGCCGTTCCACCGTC
>JAIERG010000239.1 GCA_019747095.1 Caulobacteraceae bacterium
GCATTGGCCGCGCGCTCGGCGGCGGCGGCCTGTTCACGCGCCGCGGCATCGCGGCGAGCCTGTTCCTCGGCCTGGGCCTTGGCGCGTTCGGCCTGCTGGCGCGTGGCCAGTTCGATAGCGCGGCGACGGGCCTCCTGTTCCTCATTCGACAGGCGACCGCCGGCGGGCTGTGGTGCCGTCGGGCGCGGGGCCTGGGGCGCAGCCGGGGCCTCGGTCCGCGGACGCGCGACGTCAAATCCCTGGGGACGTTGATGACCCGTGGCCGGCGGAGCGCCCACGCGGCGCTTGGTCTCGACCACCACCGTCTTGGTGCGGCCGTGGCTGAAGCTCTGGCGGACGGTGCCGGTCGAAACCGACCCCACGGCGCGCGGCTTCAGGCTCAGTGGCGCGCGCGGCCCCGTCGCGGACGGGGTTCCCGTGGGTGCCTGGCCTTCGTTGGTCTTGTCGTTCTCGTCGGTCATCCGGTCGCTTTACTCGTGGGCGGAAAGGTCCGCCGGTCGTCCTAAGGTCGTCTCGTCAAACACAAAAAGCCGCGCGACGCCCGGCCCTCCCCAAAGAAGGACCGAACCCCGCCCGTTCGCCCTTACGGGCCAGATCCTGGGTCTTCGTCTGACCCGCTCCCGCCGCCGGACCTGTCGACCAGGTCCCACTCCGGGGGGCGGAGCGGTCGAAATCCCGCCAATCGCGAGGCCTCCTGGCCCCAGCGATCCGCCCGCCCTCCGGCGAGCAGGACGGCGTGTATCGCATTTTCCAGCCCGAGGGCCAAACTCAAATCGTCCGCGCTGAAGGCTCCGCAGACCCGTGTCGCCTGATGTCGCGCCAGATTGAGCAGTTTTCCCCGCCCGTCGGGGGCTCCATCCGACGCCTCGATCAGCCAGGCCGCCTGGCCCGAGCGGATCGCGGCCGCGCATTTCTCGAAGCCCGAAATAAGCACGCCTTCGCGTCGGGCAAGGCCCAACTGGTCCAGACAGCGCCGGACCAGCAGGCTCTCGACCGTTTCGGCCAGATCGGCGGGTGCCTTCAAGGGCGCCTTGGCCGAGCGGGAGAACAGGTTCTTCTTCGCCGCCGTCTCGATGGAGGCGCGATCGGCCGCCACCCACATGCCGCGACCCGGCAGCTTGCGCGCCAGGTCTGGCACCACCGCGCCGTCCGGGCCCGCCACGAAGCGGATCAGACAGGTCTCGTCCATCGCCTGGTGCGTGACCAGGTCGCGGCGCTCCCTATCCGATGTCGCGGCGGCGAGACCCATGGACGGCTACGGCTCCCATCACTGGTCGCGCGGCTGGTCGGGGTCCTCGGCGAGGACCTCGGAGTCAGCATGTGCGTCTTGCGGGGCGCTGTCGAAGACGGCCTCGGGGTCGTATTCGCCCTCGGCGTACTCTTCCTCATATTCCGGCTCGGGCTGGGGCAGCTCGGACGCATCGATCCAGCCGGCGGCCACGCGGGCCTGAAGGATAAGCATCTCGGCGTCTTCCTGGGCCAGGTTGAAGCTCTCGAGTACTCCGGGGACCTTCACCCGCTCGCCATTGCGCACTTCATACCCGCCGCGGATCTCGTCGGTGGCCAGGTCGGCCAGGTCTTCGACGGTCTTCACGCCACCCTCGCCCAGAGCGACGGCCATCGGCAGGGTCACGCCGGGCACCTCCAGCACGCCGTCCTCGACGCCCAGGCCCTTGCGCTTGGCGTCCATCTCGGCCGCCTGACGATCCAGGAAGTCGCGGGCGCGAGCCTGAAGTTCCTCGGCGGTGTCCTCGTCGAAGCCCTCGATCTCGGCGACTTCGTAGCTCTCGACGTAGGCCAGGTCCTCGACGGTCGCGAAGCCTTCGGTGACCAGCAGCTGGGCGATGACCTCGTCGACGTCCAGCGCTTCCTGGAACAGCTGGGTCCGCTCGGCGAACTCGCGCTGGCGACGCTCGGAGTCCTGCGACTCCGTGATGATGTCGATCTGCCAGCCGGTCAGCTGGGAAGCGAGGCGCACGTTCTGGCCGCGACGGCCGATGGCCAGCGACAGTTGTTCGTCCGGCACCACGACCTCGACGCGGTCGGCTTCTTCATCCAGCACGACCTTGGACACCTCGGCCGGGGCCAGGGCGTTCACGATGAAGGTCGGCTCGTCGTTGTTCCACTGGATGATGTCGATCTTCTCACCCTGCAGCTCGGCGACCACCGCCTGGACGCGCGAGCCGCGCATACCCACGCAGGCGCCGACCGGGTCGATGGAAGAGTCGTTCGACAGAACGGCCATCTTGGCGCGCGAGCCGGCGTCGCGGGCGGCGGCGCGAATCTCGATCACGCCGTCATAGACCTCGGGCACTTCCTGCGCGAACAGCTTGGCCATGAAGCCGGGGTGGGCGCGGCTCAGCATGACCTGCGGGCCCTTGGCCTCGGGCCGGACGTCATAGATGTAGGTGCGGATCCGGTCGCCGATGTTGAACACCTCGCGCGGGATCGACTGGTC
>JAIERG010000192.1 GCA_019747095.1 Caulobacteraceae bacterium
CGCCGACGCCGATGAAGCCGGTGCGCGACGCCTCCGCCCAGAAGGGATCGGCCCTGTCATGGGCTGGAAACAGCATCGCCGCCATGCGCTGGAGTTCGTCCAGCACCTGGATCGGGTCCGAACGGTCGATGTGATCCAGCGGGTTGAAGCGGGCGGTGCGGCCGTCCGGCGCCAGCGGATCGAATAGATGGACCGTCTGGCCGGCCTCGGCCCGATAGCCGGCGGTGGCGAGATAGTTCTCACGTTTGATGTCCAGCACCACGATCGAGTCCGGCCAGGCGAGCAGGTTCGGAATGACCACGCCGACGCCCTTGCCGGTGCGCGTCGGGGCGTAGAGCATCACATGCTCCGGGCCGTCGGCGATCAGGAACCTCCCGTCCGCCCGGCCCAGGACCACGCCGCAGCGCGATCTGAGACCGGCGCGGCTCTGTTCGGCCGCCGACGCCCATCGGGCGGCGCCGTGCAGAGGGCGTCTCTGGCGGAGCAGGACAGCGACGATGAGGATCCCGCCGACCAGACCCGCGCATGACAGGCCCACGGTCAGCCAGCGTCGCACCTCGGGATCGTGACGGTAGTACCAGAGCCAGCCGGGGACGCGCGTCGGGTCGATGTCGCCGGAGAACCGACCCAGGCCGATGAGGGCGATGGTCACGGTGAGGACGCCCAGGACCACGGCGGCGCCGAGAGCCGCGGTGGCGATCAGCGCCGCCCTAGTCGCCGGGCTGGCGCTTGCGAACCGGGTCATGCCAGACCTCCGTCACACGGAACCGGCCGTCGACCTTCTTCATCTGGACGACGACATCGACGAGCAGGTGCAACAGGGCGCGGATATCCTCGCGCGGCAGATCGCGCCCGCCTTCGGACTCCCGCACTAGCAAGGTCAGTTGCTCGAAGGCGAGGGCGGCCGAATCCGCGTGCACGGTGGTGATCGAACCGGGATGCCCCGAGTTGACGTTGCGCAGGTAGAAGAACGCCGTGCCGTCGCGAAGCTCCTGAAGCAGGATGCGGTCCGGCCGCATGCGCAGGGCGCTTTCCAGAAGCTGTTTGGGGCCGATCCGGGCCAGACCCTGGCCGTCCTTGGAATAGACCAGATGGACGACGTTGCGGTGGGGCGTCACGAACTCGCGGGTGTCCTCGATCGTCAGCAGACGCTCATGATCGGGGATGAGGGCGATCAGACCCTTGGCCAGGGTGGTCTTGCCCGAGCCGGTAGCGCCCGAGATCAGGATGTTGCGGCGAGCGGTGACGGCCAGGGTGAGGAAGCCCGGCCAATCTCCGACCTCGCGCAGGCGCGTCAGCTCGGCATCGACGGGATCGGCGGTCTCGGCGCGGGCGTCGGCGACCTGGTCGAACAGGCCGGCCGCCGCGAACTCGGCCAGGCCCAGGCGTCGCCGCGACGGCTTTCTCAGGGTCAGGGACAGGCCGCCGTCGGCGACCGCGGGCGGCAACACGATCTGGCAACGGATGTCGCCGGGCAGGGTGGTCGAGCAGATTGGCTGTTCGGGGCTGACGTCCTGTCGGGTGTAGGCGGCGGCCGCGATCGCGAGCGTGCGCAGCCAGGCTTCGGTCAGCTCCGGCGTCTCGGCCCAGCGCCAGACGCCGTCGGCTTCGACCCCGACCTCGCCGGGACGGTTGACGACGACCTCCGTCACCGTCTCCGGCTCCAGAAAGGGGCGCAGCGGCGCGAGGTAGTGATCGAGGACGGAGGTGTCGTCCATCACCGGGATCGCAGCCGATAGACGCCGGCGAAGTCCAGATCCTGGGCGACGAAGATCGATACCTCCGCGCCCTGGCCCTTTCGCAGCGTCGGCGGGATATCGACCGAGCCCTGCAGGGCGACCCCGGCCGCGTCGGACGGGAGGCGGGCGGTCGCGCCGCCGTCGTCGCGGCCCACGGCGGCGTAGACGCCGTCGTCGACGATCGACAGCAGCAGCGCGCCCCCGAACCGATCCCAGAAGCGGGTGTCGACCACGCCGTCGAAGCCGGATCGGCCGAGCGCATCGGCGGCCGGCGAGGCGAGGGCGACGGCGACTCCCGTGGGCGTCACCGCCCGGGTCCAGAGGACGAACAGACGGCGCCGGCCTTGCTGGAGGCCGCCGCGATACTCGCCGAGGACCCGGGTGCCCCGCTCCATCAGCACCACGGCGCCGTTGTCGGACCAGGCATCGCGGGACAGGACACAGGTCACATAGCCCGGAGTGGTGCTGTCCATGGCCGTCTGCAGCACGCAGGGGACGCTGGTCCCGGCGGTGATCAGCAGATTGCGGTCGGGCAGGCGGTGCGCGCGGGCCTGACCGACCGGGGTGACCTGCCTGAGCTGGTCCAGAGAGGTCTGCGGTCCCGCAGGCGCGCCGGGCGCCGGTGCCTGCGGAGGAATAGCGGAGCCGCCGCCCGCCCGGCTGTAGGCCAGCAGCGGCGCCCGCCGCGCGCTTTCAGCCAGAGCGCGTCGTTCCTCCGCTGGCGACGGACCGGAGCGGGGCGCGCCTTGAGGTCCGGCCTCGATCGGCGGAACGGAAGGCCCGTCGTCGAGCACGGGGGCCTGGGGATCGACGATCGGGTCGCTGAGCAAGGGC
>JAIERG010000214.1 GCA_019747095.1 Caulobacteraceae bacterium
CAACATCCCTCGAGTGTACACAACGCGGGCCGCTTCGGAAGCGCGGAGGCGATCGGCCCCGCGTGGCCGGGCGATTACTGCGGCGCGTCCGCGACTTCGCCGGGGCCGAGGGCGCGCCGGTCATTGACAAGCTCGTCGCCGCGCGCGCGCTGAGCCGTCTGGAGATTGATGAGGCCGGTCTGGACGCCAACGATCGCCGCTTCCTGAAGGCTCTGATCGAAAACTACGGCGGAGGTCCTGTCGGCATGGACACCCTCGCCGCCGCCATCGCCGAGGCGCGTGATGCGGTCGAGGATGTGATCGAGCCCTACCTGCTCCAGCAGGGCTTCATCCAGAGGACGCCCAGGGGGCGGATGGCCTGTGCCAGGGCCTATGCGCATCTGGGGCTGGCGGAGCCGCCGAAACCCGCGAGCGCGCCCGACCTGTTCGGGGAGGGGCAATGAGCGACACTCCGACCTTCGGCCGGTTCGACGGGCGCGATCACCTGCTGCCCGTGCGGGTCTACTACGAGGACACCGATTTCACCGGCGTCGTCTATCACGCCAACTACGTCCGCTATTTCGAGCGTGGGCGGTCGGACTTCCTGCGCGCCATCGGCATCGGCCATGCCCAGCTTCTGGATGACGACGCTCCGCTGGCCTTCGTCGTGGCCGAGATGAAGCTGACGTTCGTCAGGCCCGCCCGGATCGACGATGCCCTCGTGGTCAGGACCCGCTACGAGGCGATCCGTGGCCCTCGGCTTCTGATCTCACAGACCATCGAGCGTGACGGTGAGGTCATGTGCAGCGCCGATGTCACGGCGGTCTGCATCCACCTGGACGGTCGCCCGCGGCGGCCGACGCGGGCTCTGGTCGAGGCGGTGACCCCCTGGTTGACGGGCGGAACTTGAGTCTTTCGCGCCACAGATCGCCGGTCGTCAGATTCCGGCAGGCGGCGTTAGGGACTTCCCGGTCCGATCTGCCTTAGAACAGCCATGCGCGGTCGCTCGACTGACCGCAGCTCGCATCCGGGACGACCACATGACCGCCGAAGCCGCAGACGCAAACCTGTTGGATCCCATCTATCTGTTCATGGCCGCCGACTGGGTCGTGAAATCAGTGATGGTCGGCCTGGTGATCGCCTCGGTGTGGTCCTGGACCGTCATCATCGACAAGGCCTTCCGCTTTGCGGCGTTGAACCGTCAGGCGGACGCATTCGAGAAGTCCATCGCGTCCGGCCGCTCGCTGGAGGAGGTCGCGGCCGCTGCTGGGCCCAACCCCAGCCATGCCTTGCCGCGCATGCTCCAGATCGCCCTGACGGACTGGCGCGAGGCGCGAGCCAAGGGCCCCCTGACCGATACCCAGGGCAATCTGCTGATCGCCCGCATCGATCGGGCGCTGGACAGCCTGATCGCCCGCGAGGGCCAGAGGGTGGAGGAAGGACTGGGCGTGCTGTCGGTGGTCGCCACTGCCTCGCCCTTCGTGGGCCTGTTCGGGACCGTTTGGGGCATCATGAATGCGTTTGGCCGCATCGCGGCGGCGGGCAACACCAATCTGACGACTGTGGCGCCGGCCATCGCTGAGGCCCTGTTCGCCACAGCCATTGGCCTCGCGGCCGCCATCCCGGCCTATATCGCGTACAACAAGTTTTCGATCGACGCGGGCAAGTTCAGCGGCCGGCTGGAAAGCTTCGCTGACGACCTGCAGGCGGCGGTGGCGCGCAGGCTCGGCTCGAGCTCGGCCCCCGTCGCCCCTCCGCCCCCACCGCCGGCGTCCGACCTCGGCTATCGGCGGAGTGTCTGATCCATGGCTCTGGGCGGTGGATCAGGCGGCGGAGGCCACGTGCGGGGACGACGGCGCGCGCGAAAACGCCCGCTGTCCGAGATCAATGTCACGCCCCTGGTGGACGTGATGCTGGTGCTGCTCATCATCTTCATGATCTCGGCACCGCTGCTTACGGTGGGCGTGCCCGTCGAGCTGCCCAAGACCGAGGCCAGCGCCGTGGAGACCGAGAAGCCGCCGGTGACTGTCTCGATTGACCGGGATGGGGCCATCTTCGTTCAGCGCGACGAGACCGCATTCGATGCCCTGGTGGAACGCGTTAGCGACGCCGCCGGAGAGACCGAGCGCGAGGAACTCTCGGTCTTCGTGCGCGCGGATGGTCGGGCACCCTATCAGGCTGTGGCGCGGGTGATGGCGCGATTGTCCGCGTCCGGTTTCACCAAGATCAATCTGATCACCGACACGGCGGCCGAGGAACCATAGGGGTGGCGTCGCGGGCTCCATCGCCGGCGATCCTGGGCGCCGTCCTGCTGCATGCTGGCGTGGCGGCGATGTTCTTCGTGCGCTGGCCCGAGAGCGAAGACATCGTGCCAATGGTGAACGCCGTGCCTGTGTCGATCGTCTCGTCCGAGGTCATCGAGGCAGCGCCCGCCGACAATCCGTCCGAGGAACTCGTGACCGAGGATGCCGCGACCGCGCCGGTCGAGAGCGCGCCCGAGCCGACCCCGCCGGAACCCACGCTGCCAACGCCGGCTCCGCCCCCTCCATCACCCCGGCCGACCCCGACGCCCCGTCCGACGCCGCCGCGCGAGACACGCCCGGCCCCGACACCGCCGAGGCCGACGCCCCCGCGCCCCGAGGCA
>JAIERG010000126.1 GCA_019747095.1 Caulobacteraceae bacterium
ATCCGGCATCGTAAGCCAGACTTTCCCGCCGGCGTCCTCCCACGCCAAGGCCCGAAGCGGCAGGTCCAGGCCGATACGCTGGTCGCATGCCATCAGCGGCGTGCCGCCCTTGGGGTTGCCGAAGATGAGCGCCTCGGTAGGACGTAGCTCCATCCCGCCCCCCCTTGCCGCCTTCGCGTGAGGGACGCGCGCCACGACGGTGAACCCGCCCTCTGTCGCCTGGGCCTGCAACCTGTCGAGCGTCTCGGTCACGGAACGACCGCTCGGGCGTGTGAGGATCTCGGCGGCTTGGACCGGTATAGCAATCGTGAGCATGACGCCGAATGCGACACTGAGCGTTCTCATCTCTGAACTCCCATCACGTCGGTGCGGACCTCGGTACCGGACTGCGGGTTCACCGCTATGCAGGCCGGCCGTCGATCAAGGTGTCCCGCCGATGGGCTCCAAGCTTGGCATAGACGATGCCGAGGATGACACCGAAGGCGACATGGAGCACGGCGGTCATCATTGGGGCCATCGGACCAAGACGCATTCCGAAGAGGCCTTGTCCCGCCATCGGCATGATCATCACCATCATGAGCAGCCAAGCGGCAATTCCGAACAGCGCGCCCTTGATCCAGGCGGATCCACCCGGGATTGCGGGATACAGCACGGCGAACAACGTCCCCCAGACGACGCTCCCGATCATGAAATGTACGACCCAGCCAGCAGCCGGTCCCTGGCCCATCATGCCGCCGAGCATGCGGGCGATATTCAGCTCTGGCATGACACCCATCATTCCCTTCATGACCATGAGAACGGATAGGACCACGGTGGCCGCAAAGCCGGCGATCATTCCCCTGACGATGTTGTTCATGACTGTCATCCAGCGGTTCAAGCACGCTGTTCGTGCGCTTGGAGAAAGTGGATTGCCGCTCCCGCGGTGGGTGGCGGGTTCGATTGTGTTTCCAAGCAAGGGCGACCGCTATGGAAGCTCGATAACCTCGCCGCGGGCCGGGTAGTTCTTCTCCGCGACGAAATCGATGGCCGCGAGGATGTCCGGGAGATGCGGGCGAGCGAACGGCATCGTCTGAACCGAGCCGAAATAGAGGGTTCCATCTGGCCGAACCAGATAGATGGCCGGTTCGGTGAAATAGGCGGGTTCGTCGGAACCGGGTTTCGCACTGGAAATGTAAAGACTCCAAGCGCGGGCGACGCGAAGGTCTAGACCGTAAGCGAGCTTCAGGTTCTCAAGATGCCAATCGGTCTTCGTCCGTTCGGCCCTTTCCCGGCTATCTGCGGAGACCGCGACGACGTCAACGCCGCGCTGCTGGAACTCGGGCAGCTTCTTTTCGAGTTCGGTGAGCTGAGTCTTGCAGATCGGGCAATGCAGCCCGCGATAGAACACCAGCAGGGTGAAAGCCACGATCGAGGCGCGACCGAGGATATATTCGCCTCCTCCCGCCAAGGGGAGTTGGAGGACAGGCGTCAGCTGACGCGGAAACAGTGAGTGCGGTGCCGTCATGGGCGGGGTGCTCCGGACATTGCAGGGGGGGCTGCCGTCGACCGGCAACCGGTGATCAGATGCGCGTGGTCAATTGGGTCAGCCAATCAGGCGAGACCTGAACGAGGTAGGTCTCCAGCGCCTTGTCGAGACCGGAGAGGATCAGCACACCCATCGCGACCAGGATGAGGCCGAGCGCGATCTTGGCACCCTTCCCGGTGGACATCAGGCGGGCTCTCAGCCGCATCATGGTCTCGCGAGACACCATCCCGAGAATCAACAGGGGAAGCCCGGCCCCGAGCCCGAAGGCGAGCATGGTCAGGGCGACCTGGCCGAGGTTTTCCCCGCGCGCGGCCATGACGGAGGCGGCGCCGAGGGTCGGGCCGACGCAGGGCGCCCAGACGATGCCGAGGAGCAGGCCGACCGAGAACTGGCCCCACAGTCCCGAGGCGGAGAAGCCGCCGAAGCGTTCCTCAGCCCAGTTGCTCACCGGCCCCGCCGCGACCGCGATCCCGACCTGGAGCCGAGGCATGACGAGCACGAACCCGACCGCGACCAGGACAATCGCGGCGGCCATCCTGAAGACGCCGGCATCCAGGCCGATGGCGAACCCGATCGTCGCCACGAAGAGGCCGACCGCCGTGAACGACAGGGCAAGCCCGCCGGCCAGGACGACCGGGCCGAACCGATGCTCGGAGACCGCCGCTCCAAGGACCAGCGGCAGGAGCGGCACCACGCACGGAGAGAGCGTCGAGAGGATGCCTGCGACGAACGCGAGGCCGATCATGCCGAGCATCGGAGCTGCCTCAGAGCGACTTGTTCAGCTGATCCTCAATCTTATCGGCGTTGGTCTCGCCGCTCGAACGCGCTACCTCCTTGGCCCCCTTGAAAGAGATCAGGGTGCTCTGCATCTTCACATCGAGGTCCCGCAGGACGTCCTTGCGGCTATCGAAGTCGACCTCGTAGACGACCATGTCCTTGAACTTCGGGTTAGCGGCCAGTTTGTCGAACACCGCTTTCTGCGCCTTGCACACGGGACACCAGGGCGCGCTCACGTCCACGAGGATCGGCTTCCCCGCGGCCTGGGCCGCGGCGAACGCCTTGGCGTCGTAGGGCTTCTTGTCAAAAGCGCTGGCGGGACCGGCAAGGCTCAGGCCGCCGATGAGGGCCGCGGCGGCAAGCAGGATACGTCGATTCAACATCGGGAAGATCTCCGACCAGGGACGGGCGCATCGGATTTTCCGGCACCTCGGCTTTAGGTACGACCGCTCC
>JAIERG010000096.1 GCA_019747095.1 Caulobacteraceae bacterium
CTCGTCGAGCCGGGCGGACACGATGGCGTGCCGGCGCTGGACCGTCGCGACCAGGAGCAGCACCGCGGCGGCCAGGCGAGGGTCGAGCAGGTCGGTGCGGGCGAGCGCCACGAGCAGCCCGACGCGCTCCATCGTCGGCCAGCGCACCTGCTGCCGCGGCGCCTCGCCCTCGCGCGCCTTCGGGCGCTTGGGCCGCTGCAGGTCGTCGAGGTGGCCCTTGGCGACGCCGCTGTCCCGCCTCGGCCCCGGCGTCGCAAGCCAGCCGTAGAAGTGGCGCAGCCGCACGAACAGGGCCTCGGCCTGGCGGTGGTGCGAGCGGTTCTTCGCGGCCAGCACCGTCGCCAGGTCGTCGGGCGTGACGGCCGCCACCGGCATGCCGGCGAACCGCTTGAGGACGGGGTGGCGCAGGTTCTTGCGCGCGTCTTCGTGGGCGGCCTTGCGCCACTCGGGCTCGTGGGCGGCGAGGTAGGCGGCGACGGCCTGATCGTACGTCCAGCCCCGGGGCCGCGGCGGGGGCGCGGGCGTCGGGTGGTGGTAGACGTTCTTCGGGAACACCTCCTCGATCCGCATGAGGCCGAGCTCGGCCAGGCGCCGGTTGAGCCAGAGCAGGGTCGGCCAGCCGTTGCCGGAGCGAAGCAGGTCCATGGCCTCCCCGGCGACCTGGCGGGCCTGGGCGACGGTCAGCCGCTCCACCGGCCCGAGGTCAAGGCGTACCGTCCTCTTGAGGCGCTCCGCCTTCCAGCCCCACGATATCGTCCGGGGCGAGACCCGCAGCAGCAGGCCCGGGGCGCGCAGGTCGCGGACGTCGACGGCCGGCACGCCGGGGCGCTGCTCCTCCCGGCACCGGGTGATGAATGTCCCCGTGATGTCGACCGGCCCGCGGGGCGGCCAGTCGATCCGGGCGCGGGCCGGTGCGGCCTTCTTCGCAGCGGGCTTGGCGCGGGCCATTTGGGCGGGATTCCTTGGGCGGCTTTGGGCGGGGCCGCGAAAATCACCCGGCCGGGGCCCGCCGTCGAGGGAAAACCGCCGCCGCTGGCTAAGTCCCTGTGGATGCTCGCGGAAGTTAACGCCCGTTAGCTACACGTTCCTGGCACCAGAAGCCGCCCAAAACCGGTCGGGAAGCTGACTCTTAATCAGCGGGTCCTAGGTTCGAACCCTAGTGCGCCCACCAAGACTTAGCCTACTTCCTGCTTACCGGATCACGATCCCGGTAAGCGCATGGTAAGCAGGGCGAACCGGTAAGCCTCCCGAACCGCTCTGCGGTCAGCCAGCCTCGACGCGCTTCCTCGGCTCGCGGTAGCGTCGCTTCATGAGCGATGGCCACGATCCGATCAGCGAAGCTGTTGCGGCGCTTCGAGCCCGCGGCACACCGTGGGGCCATGGACAGGCGGGCTGCCCTGTTGGCCGGTCGACGGCGAGACGCTGACGGACGGCGACCTGCTCGCCCTCGCTGTGCAGGTCGGCCTCATGGACTCGACGACGACCACGCTGCAATTGGCCGGCCCATGGCCAAAGAACCCCCGCCCGTCACCGAACTGCGCAAGGCCGCCGAGGTGACCGATCAGGATATCGACGCCGCGGTCGACGCCGTGCTCGCGGATCTGGCAACCGAGGCCTAGCCGCTCGCGAAGGGCTGGACGCTCGACCTCGTCGAGACGCTCCGCACCGACGCGCGCGCCGCCGAGGCGCTGACCACCGAAAAGCCGGCCTGGAAGCGCAACATGGTCCGGACCACGATCCTGTTGGCCCATCCGGTGAAAGAATGAGCGAGACCGATCCGAGCGCCGACCGCGCGGCGACCGTCCAACGTCTCTCCGAGCGGCTGAGCGGCTTCGTGCAGGGAATCGGGATGAGCGGCGCGGACGCGCGCGAGATCATCGACCGCGTGATCGCGTCCGCCCCTCAAGCCGGGGACGGCGACCTGATGGCGAAGGCGCGCACCTGGATGTTGATCGCGCTGGGATAGCGGCATGGACGCCGCCGCCGACCCGATCATGAAGGCGGTGACCGCGCTTCGGGCCGCCGGCGTCGCAGTGGCGCCGATCGGCGACGAAATCGACCGCTAGCACTGCCGTCCGCTGGTGCCCCAGTCCGGAAGTTCCGCGACGTCCGCTACGGGTGGTTTGCTGCCGGTTCGCTGTTGGACGGCAACCGCATCGAAGCAGACGTCGCTCTTCGGTCTCTGTCTCAGACATCCCGATTGTTGAAGGCCGTTCGTGACCCTCCCGCGGCCGTCTCGCGTCCAGGCAACGAACAAGATGGATGCTCGATTGGATTTTGATTGAGTCGGCCCTGGACTCTCCGACGATAGATTGGCGGATGTCGGCTCGGATAGCGGCAAGGCAGTTTGCCGAGTGCGCATGAACGTGGTGTGGCAGATGCGCGTGGCTGACAGGTGCTGCTGAAGACACGCCGGATTGTATCGGTCGCGTCCCAGCCGCCTCAAGTTGCAGCAAATCAACTGCCGGGCGATCGAATGTCCCGCGCCCTCAACTTTAAGCAAAGTCCTAGACGCTGACGTCAATTATTGGGCCGTTTACTGTGATATCTTAATTTCTAGATTGTTTCCGAATCCAAGTTGATCTGACATCCGTATTATTGCTCATGAGATTGCCGCAGAAGCGGCATGTTGAGCCAGAAAGATAGAGCCCCATGTCCTCGATCACCCTGTCGGCCGCCACGCGCCAGAACCTGCTGTCGCTGCAGGACACCGCCCAGCTGATGGCGACCACGCAGAACCGCCTCGCCACCGGCAAGACGGTCAACTCCGCCCT
>JAIERG010000127.1 GCA_019747095.1 Caulobacteraceae bacterium
AAGTTCATTCACTGGCAGGACGGTGACGTTTCGCCCAGGCATCGGGCAGCAGCTGGGTCACGTCGGCCGGCTGGCTCGACATTTGCGTCAGCAGATCGGTGAGATACGCCCAGGGATTCAACCCGTGACGCTTCGCGTTTGCGCACAGGCTCATCAGGACCGCGGCACTGCTCAGCCCACTGTCACCGCCAATAAATAGCCAGTTCCGGCGTCCGACAGCCAGGGGTCGCACGGCGCGTTCGGCGACGTTGTTATCGATCGCGAATCGCGCATCATCCAGGTAGCGACCCAGGCTGGGCCACTGGTTGACGGCATAGGTGATCGCCTCGCCGAAGGGACTCTTGGGCAATGCGGTTCGCTGTTCGACCTGAAGCCATTCGCCAAACTTCCGCACCACCGGCCCGGCCCGTGTTTGCCGCTGTGTCACCGCCATGTCACTGGTGAGCTTCTGCTCCACGATCTCCTGTTCCACCGCGTAGAGCGTGCGAATGAAGGCCAGGGCCTCACTCGTCTTGCCAGGATCGTTGGCCTGGGCCTCCACGAACTTTCGCCGCACATGGGCCCAGCAACCCAGATGCCTCGCTCCCGAGCCGTGGATCCGGTTGTAACCGCTATAACCATCGGCCTGCACGAACCCGGAGTACCCCTCCAGAAACGCGGCGGGATGCTCGTCCCCACGGCCAGCCGTGAAGTCGAACAGCGTGTAGGGGTTCGCCGCGTCGCCCAGATAGACCCAGGCGTAGGCGCTCCGTTTCGGCTGCAACAGCGTGACGGGACTCTCGTCGACATGGATCAGATACGACGTCTTGAGCCGAGCGATCATGGCCTGATACACCGGATCCAGCAGCCTCGCACACGGCTTGAGGAGATCGACCAGCCGGGTCCGGGAGACCGGCCAACCCTGACGCGTGAAGATGGACTCCTGACGATAAAGCGGCAAGTGATCCACGTATTTCGACACGATCACCTGAGCCAGTAATCCCGCACCGATACCCGATCGGAGCACCGGTTCCGGAGCGAAGGCGGGGCAGGCAATCTGGGCTCCGCGGCCGGTCTGTTCACAGCTGCGGCAAGCATATCGTTGCTGAGCGATCTCCCGCACGAAGATCGACGCGGGTGTGTAATCGAGTCGCTCGCGAATCTCCTCACCGATTCGCACACGCACAGTCGAACAACAGGGGCACACCTTCTCGGCCTCGCTGAGGTCGATCACTTCCCGTTGGCGAGGCAGCGTGGCCGGGTTCGGCTTGCGACCGTGCCCCTTCCGCTTGGGCAACAACTCGGCTACTGGAGACGCTACTGACCCTGGTGTGTCATCGGGAGGCGGCGGTGTGATGGCATCAAAAAGAGTGGGACCCAGCACCCGCTCGCTCTTGGGTCCGAAGGTCATCTTCACCAGCCTGGCAATGTGCTGTTCTTGCTTCTCAATCGTGCCGCGAAGCTGATTCACCACGGCGAGCAGTTCTTGAAGCTGGGCTTGGAGGTGCGTGTTGGTGGCGAGCAGCTGGGCATTCTGCTCGCGGAGTGTGGAGACTTCATTGTGTCGTGACGGCGCCATGTCATCTGTACGCGCGGCATGGCGGAATCGTTCACGAAATCTGCCAGAATTCACGCGGTTTTTCGAAAACGTTTGCGTGAGCGGGTCTGGGCCAGATCGAGGCCACCCAGGATCAGCGCCAGCTGGGTCGTGGTGATGGGGAGTTCCGGGGTGGCGGAGGTGGGGAAGGCGAAGGTTCCCCGCTCCAGTCGTCGCAGGTAGAGAGCGAAGCCATCGCCCATCCAGGCGAGAATCTTGAGTTGGTCGCCACGGCGGTTCTTGAAGACGAACAGATCGCCAGAGGTGGGATCGCGATTCAGCACACCGCGGACGACACCAGCCAGTCCGTCGATGCCTTTGCGTCCATCTTGAGGCTCGATGGCGACGTAGATGGTGCCGATGGTGCCGAGTGTCAGCATGCGGTCACCGCCTTGATCAGCTGGGCCACCTGGTCGGCATGGGCCGAGAGCGGTAAGCGGAGTTGAATTCCGGAGGGAAGCATCACTTCGACGAGCGTATCGGGGACGACCCGCAATGGCACGAAGGTTGTTGACACCGGGGTGTCAACGGATCGCTTGGGGGCCGTGGGGGCGGCTCGGATGGGCGAAGCGGGTTTGGTGAGAATGCTCTTCCAGCGATAGAAGCAGGACTTGGCAATCCTTCGCTGTCGACAAAAGGCTTGGACCGTCAGCTGGGACTGAGCTTGCTCCGCGATCAACCTCTGCCACTTGGCCACAACAACCGGATCAGGCTTCGACATCATCAGGGCCTCCACAATCGGGAAACCCACAGCTTACCCGACGCAACAAGACGCCCATTCACCGAACGCTAACGTTTCAAGATCCAGTTCGCAATCGTTTCCAGTGCCGCGGGTGCCATGGTCTCCTCGATCGCTCCATATTCCGTGACGGCACCCGTCTTGCACGTCTGAAAGAGGTGATTGAGTTTGGGCAACTCCTGGGTGGTGATGTCCTTGTTGCCGGCTTCTTTCAGGGCGGCAGTGATCGCTTTCAGGTTTACTTCGGCGGGGACTTGCAGGTCCTTCTCGCCGTTGAGGGCAAGCACCGGGCAGGTGACCTTGCGCAGGGTCAGACGAGGATCGTAGTCCAGGAAATGGCGAAACCAGGGCGACAGGACCATCTTCACCTGGGCGTCCACGCCGGACAGCCCAATCAGAGAATCGAGCCCTCCCTTTTTCTCTTCCTGGGTCAGCCTGGAAATGTGCTCATCCAGGGCAGCTCGGATCTTTTTCT
>JAIERG010000225.1 GCA_019747095.1 Caulobacteraceae bacterium
CTGATGTTGCCACAGCGCCAATACACAAGAGGGTGATACGGCCGGCCGATCATGAAGCATTCATGCGCCGGCCGTATCAGGCATATGCATCTCTGGGCGGTGGTATCGTGTCCAATGGGACGCGCTGATCCGTTAACCATTTCTTCGCTGCCTGGTATTCCGTGATCGAATAGGCCAGTTCCATTGCGGCGCGCGCGTCGTCGTAATGACCAAGTTTCTCGTGAACCTGCGCCAAAAGGAAATTCGCTTTTCCGTAGAGAGGGGCTTCGACGATGACTTGAAGAAGTGTGGTGAGGGCATCCTCGTCACGCCCCCGCATCAGCAGAGACCGAGCAAGGCCGAACTTGGCTCCCGTATGCGCCGGGTCGCCCCGAAGGATTTGGCGGAACAGAGTCTCTGCCTTGAGAGCGCGACCGGTTTCCACCAGAGAATGTCCCAGAAAGAACGAACTCTCGAGCCGGCCGGGGTATTCCGACACAATGGTCTCCAGGCTTTCGCAAGCGTCGAAGAAATCCGCGTTCCGAATCTTGACGAGAGCCGCGCTCATCCGTGCCGTGTAATCGGGGTCGGGGTCGGGGTGGAAGATGCGACCGCGCAGGCGCTGAATCACCTTGTCCTTGTCGTCGTCGATCAGCCACTCCAGGAGTTCCGCGACGGACAGGCAGTGCAGGAGTTCGCGCAGGTCGTGGCCGTAGCGGTGCAGGATCACACGGACATGGGGCAGTTTCGCGAGCGCAAGGGCTTGGTGCGTGTCGGGGGCGAAGCTGTCGCTGTTCAGAAGGTAAAAGCGGGTCCGGCGAGCCTCGGCGATCAGGGGGAAAAGATCCTTCAAGGCCGGATCGGTAAATCCACCTCTGATCGCATCCTGCCCTAAAACAACGACCTCCAGGTCGCACCCGGCATTGACCGCGATCACCGTGTCGGCCTGCAACAAACTGCCGAACAGAAGCGCTCCGTAGCCGCCCATCGATGCTCCCAGGACATGGACACGTGCCGGTTTCACATCATCGATGATTTTTCTCAGTGAATTCGCGGTTTCCTGCACGGTCGTGCCGAGACCGGAAACACCCAGGTGGAAAAAACTGTTTTTAGTCGTGGCAAGGTAAAGCTTCTTTGCCGAAAATTGCGCCGCCGCCTTATAGTATTCAAAGAAACCAGGGGGTCTGTTTGCGGCTGTGAGGGCGATGAGAAGGTCTTTTCCATCGCCGCACAGAAGATAATCCATTCCATTATTCATAGAAAAATCCGACTTCATTTATAAATAATCATATCATGTCGAAGACGGAAAGTTTCGAAGGCCCGGATGCCATCGTCAAGCGCACCGGCGAGATCCTTGACCGCCTGCGACCGCCTGCGACCGCCTGCCGCTTCACGGCGCCGGGTACCCCTCCGCCAACCTGCTCCCGTCCGGCCAACGCCAGCTGTCGCCGTCGGAGACGGCAAGCCGTCGGCCGGTCTCGCCGTCGGCCACGTGGATCAGGCGGCCGGGCGGGTTCGGGTCGGGCAGAGTCGCCAGGGTGAAGCTCCTGAGCTGGGCAAGGCCGCCGGAGTCGAAGACCGGCGTCTGGTTGACCACGAGCGCCTGGTCCTTCTCGATCCGCAGGACCTGCTTCCAGCCACTCCCGTCGTATTGGCTCACCACGAAGGCGTCCTTGAAAGCCGCCAGGTTGTAGGACACCTGCGATCCGTCGGCGTTGAGGCGAACCCCCTCGTTGTTGTGGTCGATCAGCCCGGCCAGGGTGATCTGGCGCGGCGCGGCAGCCGGTTCGGCCGGCGCCGGTGGCGGTGGCGGTGCCGGTTCGGCCGGTGGCGGTGCCGGTTCGGGAACCGCCTCTCCCATGGCCTGCCGCAAGTTGGCTTCCCAGATCCGCAGGGTCGCGTCGCAGCGGGCGATCCCCTCGCGCACCCCCACCAGCGTCTCCAGTATCCGCTCGGGCGGGCGGGCGCTGCTGGGATCGATCTGCCCGATGGCGCCGCTGATCTGATAGCCCGTCCAGGTGATGTAGCGGTCGAGGATGTAGTGGACCAGATGCCCGTCGTCGGCCAGCACGTCGTGAATGTTGAGGCGCCCGAACAGCCACTGCACCCGCGCCCGGTGCTCCGCCGCGACGCGCTCGGTGGTCAGCAGGGTGTGGCTGTTGAGGTGGACGGGGCGGGGCGGGGCGGCGTCCGCCCCGACGACGAAGGTGGCCAGCGCCTGCCGGCTCTCCAGCGTGTCGAGGTCTTCGGTGAACAGGTCGAGGCTGGCCTCGAAGTGTCCCTTGGCGTCCTTGATCAGGCTGTGGGTCTTGTCGTAGTACCAAGCGAAGCGCTCGGCCAGCGGCAGCGCGTCCCACGCCGCCGGGCTCATCTCGCCGTAGTGGAAGGCCGCGATGCGCCGCATGTGCTCCGGCGCGTCGCTCCTGTAGTAGCGATAGGCTTCCGGGAAGAAGTGGGCGTTCTCGCACAGGCTCGCCACGCACCGCTCGCGCGAGCGCCGGCACAGATGGACGATCCGCACCGACGCCGGCAGCCGGCCTGCCAGCAGTTCCAGCACCGGGGCATAGCCGTTGCCGACGATGGCATCGTGGGGGCAGTCGCGGATCAGCCGGTCGATCTCGTCCAGGTACTGCTCGTCCCCGGTTTCCCGCCACAGGCAGTAGTTCTGATAGAACTCACGGGCACCGTACTCGTGCAGGCTCGTGCGGCCCTGGCCCTCGGCGTTGAACAGTGCCTGCACCATGCCGTTCAAGGACAGCGTCCCGTCCCGCCCGGTGCCCACGCCTCCGCGCGCAGATCCGCTGCGCGCGCTGTCCGGGCCCGTCTCCGCGAAGAGCA
>JAIERG010000227.1 GCA_019747095.1 Caulobacteraceae bacterium
GGACGCCCGCGCCAGCTTGGACATGCCGACCAGACCATTGATCAGGCTGGACTTGCCGACGTTGGACCGGCCGGCGAAGGCGATCTCCGGCAGGTCCGGCTCCGGCAGCTGCTCGATCTTGGCACAGCCCATCACGAAGGTCGCGGGCCGGGCGAACAGGACGCGCGCGGCCTCGATCTCCTCGTCCGAATAGGCACCGGTTTCGGGTTCGGTCACGCTCGCGCGACCCCGAATAGTGGTCGCCGGTTTCTGGGCCCGATCGTGCCCACTACGCGGCCCGGTTCTTCAGCTTGGCGATGAAGTCGTCGATCGGGTTCTCGGCACCGAAGCGATGCATGATGAAATACTGCTGGGCGATCGACAGCACGTTGTTCCAGGCCCAGTAGACCAGCAGACCCGCCGGGAACACCGCCATGATGAAGGTGAAGATCACCGGCATCCAGGCGAAGATCTGGCGCTGCACCGGATCCGGCATGGGCGGGTTCATCGCCTGCTGGAGCCACATGGTGAAGCCGTAGAAGATGGCCAGCACGCTGAGCGCGAGCGTGAAACCGCCGCCTGAGTTGACCAGCAGCCCTCCCAGCAACGGAATTGAACCCGGATCCCAGGGGATCAGGCCGAACAGGGTCCAGATGTTGGTCGGGTCCGGCGCAGACAGGTCGCGAATCCAGCCGAAGAAAGGCGCGTGCCGCATCTCGATGGTGACGAACAGCACCTTGTAGAGCGCATAGAAGACCGGAATCTGCACCAGGATGGGCAGACAGCCCGCCAGAGGATTGATCTTCTCGCGCTGATAGAGCGCCATCGTCTCCATCTGCTGCTTCTGCGGATCGTCTTTGAACTGCGTCTTGATCTTCTCCATCTGCGGCTGGAGCTTGCGCATCTTCGACAGGCTCTCGTAGCTCTTGTTCGCCAGCGGGAACATGATGAGCTTGATGGTCAGCGTCAGCAGCAGGATGGCCACGCCGAAGTTGCCAACCAGCCCCTGGAAGAAGTGAACCAGCAGGAAGATCGGCCGCGTCAGGAAAAACAGGAAGCCCCAGTCGATCGCATAGACGAAGCGCGGCAGGCCGAGCTCCTTCTCGTAGCCGGCCAGGATCTCATTTCTCTTCGCACCGGCGAACAGGCGCTGCTCTTCCGTGATCTGGCGGCCCGGGTTGATGGTGCGGGCTTCCCCCAGCAGGCGGGCCTCGCGCATTTGCAGGCCATTGGCGTCGCGCGCCACGAACTCGGCTTCGACCGTCTCGTTCTGATCCGGGATCAAGGCCGCCAGCCAGTACTTGTCGGTGATCCCAAGCCAGCCGCCGGTCGACTCGAACTGCTCGCGCGGCTTCTTCGTCCAATCGCCGTACTTCAACTGGGTCGTGGTGTAGCCGCCCGGCTCGCCAAAGGTGCCGATCCCCCCCTCGTGAAGAATCTGGTTCTTGCCGAGTGACTCCGGCACGCCCTGGCGCTCGATGCGGCCATAGGGAGCGATGACGATCGGAGTGGTCCCAAGATTGGCGACGGTATCGGTCAGTGTGAACATGTAGTTCTCGTCGACCGACACCACGCGCGTGAAGCGCAGGCCCTGCCCATTGTCCCACGTCAGGGTGACCGGCGTCGAAGGCGTCAGGGTCGCCCCATCGGTCAGCCGCCAGACGGTATTGGGTCCGGGGACCCCGCCAGCAATGTTCTGTCCGGTCCAGCCGAACTGGGCCAGGAAGGCATGCTCCATGCCGGCGGGTCGAAACAGCTCGACCGGTGCGGGCTCGCCCTGGACTTCCTCGTACTGCGTCAGGAACAGGTCATCGATGCGCCCGCCCTGTAGCGACAGCGAGCCCCTCAGGCTGCCAGTCTGGATCGGCACCCGAGCCACCGTGCCGAGCGCCTCGCTGCGGTTTTCGGTGAAGGTAACAGCCGACGAAGCCGGAGCAGCACCCGGCACCGCAAGGTCACCACCTGCATTGGTCGTTTGGGAAACAGCCGCCGCTTCGGCGGCGGCGCGCTGCTGCTCGGCCTGCGGGCCCAGGACGAAGATCTGGTACAGGATCAGGATCGCCGCCGTGGCCACGACGAAGATCACCATGTTCCGCGTGTTCTCGTTCTTCATTCGGATGAGGCGTCCTGAGCAGGCTGAAAGGCGGTCGGGAGATCAGAGATGGGCGCGCGTTCCCGTGAACGCGAGGGGGCCGGCGGACCCGGCTGCGCCAGCCTTGTAAGGGCGGACGCCACATCGTCAAGCAGCCGCTCCCAGGGCCGCTCGGCGGTACCCTGGCGGGCGATCAGCACATAGTCCGAGCCGGAAATGCCATGAACGGGCAACAGCGCGCGCGCGGCCTCGCGCAGGCGGCGCTTGGCGCGATTGCGGACCACGGCTCCGCCGATCTTGCGGGTCGCGGTGAAGCCGACACCGATGGCCGGATCCCCGTCAGCCCGGTCGAGCCGCTGGATCAGCACCGCTCCGCGGGCCAAGGAAACGCCCTTCGCGGCCGCCAGGAACTGGGGCCGCTTGGTCAGGCGTCGGAGTGGGGGACTGGATTTCATCCTCACCCGTGCAGCGAAGCGGAACGGGGGAGGGGGACCATGCGATGCATGGTGGAGGGGGCGGAAGCGAGCACCGTGTCTGGGGTTGCCCCATCCACCGCTGCGCGATCCCCCTCCCCCGCAACGCGGTGGAGGAGAGGCGTTAGGCCGTCAGACGCTTGCGGCCCTTGGCACGGCGGCGGGCAACGATCTTCGCGCCGTTCTTGGTGGCCATCCGCGCGCGGAAGCCGTGACGGCGCTTGCGCACGAGTCGCGACGGCTGATAGGTCCGCTTCACGGTCGGCTCCTGTGTCAGAATAGGGTTGCGCGGCCGGACAAGGCGTCCGTCGCGGGAAGGGCGGGC
>JAIERG010000199.1 GCA_019747095.1 Caulobacteraceae bacterium
TTCTTCGCCAGCTGGGAGCTGATCGGCCGCTATCCGCATATCCTCGAAGACGAGATCGTCGGCGAGGCGGCCAAGGACCTGTTCCGCGACGCCCAGGCGATGCTGAAGCGGATCATCGACGAGCGCTGGTTCACGGCGAAAGGCGTCGTCGGCTTCTGGCCCGCCAATGCGGTCGGCGACGACATCGTGGTGTTCGAGGACGAAACGCGCACAGTCGAGATCGCCCGCTTCCACACCCTGCGCCAGCAAATCGCCAAGTCTAACGGCAAGCCGAACGCCGCCCTGTCGGACTTCGTCTCCCCGACCGGTGACGACTGGATCGGGGCCTTCGCCGTCACCGCCGGCCACGGCGAGCTGGAGAAGGCCGCCGAGTTCAAGGCGGCGGGCGACGACTATTCGGCGATCATGTGCACCGCGCTGGCTGACCGCCTGGCAGAGGCCTTCGCCGAGCGGCTGCACAAGGAGGTGCGGACGACGCTGTGGGGATATGCGCCCGACGAGGCGGCGACGGTGCAGGAGCTGATCGAGGAGAAATACCAGGGCATCCGCCCGGCCCCTGGCTATCCGGCCCAACCCGACCATACGGAAAAAGCGACTCTGTTCCGCCTGCTGGACGCCGGTGCAAACGCCGGCATGGCCCTGACCGAGAGCTACGCCATGACGCCGCCGGCGTCGGTCAGCGGCCTCTACTTCGGCCACCCGCAGAGCCACTACTTCGGCGTCGGCAAGATCGATCGCGATCAGGTCTTGGACTATGCGGCCCGAAAGGGCTGGGATCTGGAGACGGCCGAGCGCTGGCTTGCTCCGATCCTGAACTACGACCCCAGCGCGGCAGAGCGGGAAGCAGCCGCCTGACCTAGACCGCCCAGCTCGGGTCGCGCTTGTCCAGGAAGGCGCGAACGCCCTCCTGGCCCTCGGCCGAAACCCGGGCGCGGGCGATGCGGCGCGCGGTCTCCTCCATCAGGCCGCGATCGATCTTCTGGCCCACCACATCGTGGACCAGGCGCTTGGCGTCGCCCATGGCACCGGGCGCGTTGCGGCTCAGGCTGTCGGTCAGCATGGAGATGAACTCATCCATCGATCCTTCCGGCAGCACCATATCGATGAGTCCGGCGTGGGCCGCATAGTCGGCGTCGAAGATGTTGGCGGTCAGGAACAACTGCCGCGCCCGGCGCGCGCCGACGGCCTCGATAACATAGGGGGCGATGGTCGCGGGGATCAGGCCCAGCTTGACCTCCGAGAAGGCGAAGCGCGTCCCCTCGACCGCCACGGCCATGTCGCAGGCGCAGACGATGCCCGCCCCGCCGCCCATGGCCGCGCCCTCCACCAGGGCGACCGTCAGGGCCGGAATGTCGTGCAGGCTCTTGAGCATCTTCGCCAGGCCCATGGCGTCGTCGCGGTTGTCGCTCTCGGACCAGTCGACGGCATCGCGCATCCAGCCCAGGTCCGCGCCCGCGCTAAACGTCCCGCCCGCCCCGCGCAGGAAGACGACCCGCACATGGTCGGCCCCGTGCAGCGTCTCGAACGCCTCGTGCAGGGCGGCGATGGTGGCGGCATCGAAGGCGTTCTTCCTGGCCGGCCGGTTGATGGTGATGAAGACCACCCCGTCGGTGGTCGAGTCGATCTGCACCAGGTCGTCGTTCGCATCCGGCGCGGGATCGGGCACCAGAGGCTGGGCGATCGCGTTGATCTCGGCGGCTTCCGCAGGCGTGATATCCAGCGCGTTCAGATCTGCATCTTTGGGGTCGGCCATGGGGAACTCTCCAATTACATCCTGAACACGCCAAAGGTCGTGTCGGCTATGGGCGCATTCAAGCTCGCCGAGATCGCCAGCCCCAGAACGTCGCGCGTCTGGGCCGGGTCAATGACGCCGTCGTCCCACAGCCTGGCGGTGGCGTAGTAGGGGTTGCCCTCGTCCTCGTACTTCTGGCGGACGGGTGCCTTGAAGGCCTCGGCCTGTTCCGGGGTCCAGGTGTCGGCGTCGCGGTGGACAGTGGCCAGAACGGCAGCGGCCTGCTCGCCGCCCATGACGCTGATGCGGCTGTTCGGCCAGGTGAACAGGAAGCGGGGGCTGTAGGCTCGGCCACACATGCCGTAGTTGCCGGCGCCGAAGCTGCCGCCGATCAGGACGGTGAACTTGGGCACATTGGCCGAGGCGACGGCGGTGACCAGCTTGGCCCCGTCCTTGGCGATGCCGCCGGCCTCGTACTTGCCGCCGACCATGAAGCCACTGATGTTCTGCAGGAACACCAGCGGGATCTTCCGCTTGCAGGCCAGTTCGATGAAGTGCGCCCCCTTCAGCGCGCTCTCGGAGAACAGCACGCCGTTGTTGGCCAGGATGGCGACCGGATAGCCCCAGATGCGGGCGAAGCCGCACACCAGGCTGGAACCGTAGAGCGGCTTGAACTCCTCGAAGTCGGAGCCGTCGACAATCCGCGCGATCACCTCTCGCACGTCGTAGGGAGCGCGGACGTCGTCGGGGATGATGCCATAGAGTTCTTCGGCCGCGAGCGCGGGCTCCTTCGGCTCGCGCACGTCCAGCTCGACTTGCTTGACCGTGTTCAGGTGGCCGACGATGTCGCGGACGATCTCCAGCGCGTGCTCGTCGTTTTCGGCGACATAGTCGACAACGCCGGACTTGCGGCCATGGGTCTCGGCCCCGCCCAGATCCTCGGCCGAGATGACCTCGCCGGTCGCGGCCTTCACCAGGGGCGGGCCGGCCAGGAAGATGGTGCCCTGATTGCGCACGATCACCGTCTCGTCCGACATGGCCGGCACATAGGCCCCGCCGGCCGTGCAACTGCCCATGACGCAGGCGATCTGGGGGATGTTCCGGGCGCTCATCCGCGCCTGGTTGAAGAAGATGCGGCCGAAGTGGTCGCGGTCGGGAAAGACCTCGGCCTGGTGCGGCAGGTT
>JAIERG010000224.1 GCA_019747095.1 Caulobacteraceae bacterium
GGCCGCTGGCGACCAAGGGGTTCTTTCCGTTCAAGGAGAAGGCACCCTCCGTGCTGAGAACTCTCGGCCTGCCAGCCTGACAGAAAAAGCCCGTCCGGACGAACCGGACGGGCGGCTCCTCCCGGCCCGATCCCCGCGGGGGTCGGCGGCGGGTCGCAGAGACCAGCCGGGCGGAGTGTTCGGGTGAAATGTGCACTCCGAAAAACGGAGTGCACATCGTGCACATTCGTCGAGGTCAGCCCTCCAGGTCTTGACCCTCGTCGGGCTCGGGCGTGCCCAGGAGCTCCTCGGCGATCTTGTTCGACGAGCCCCGCACCGCCTTTTCGATTTCGGCGGCGATGTCCGGATTGGCCTTGAGGAAGGCGCGCACATTCTCGCGGCCCTGACCGATGCGCGTGGAGTCGTAGGAGAACCACGAGCCCGACTTCTCGATCACCCCGGCCTTGACGCCCAGGTCGATGACCTCGCCCAGCTTGGAGATGCCCTCGCCGTACATGATGTCGAAGATGACTTCGCGGAACGGCGGAGCGACCTTGTTCTTGACCACCTTGACGCGGGTGGTGTTGCCGACGACCTCGTCGCGGTCCTTGATCGCGCCGGTGCGGCGGATGTCCAGACGCACCGAGGCGTAGAACTTCAGCGCGTTGCCGCCCGTGGTCGTCTCGGGGCTGCCGTACATCACCCCGATCTTGTGCCGGATCTGGTTGATGAAAAGCACGATGCACTTGGACTTGTTGATCGAGGCGGTGAGCTTGCGCAGCGCCTGTGACATCAGGCGCGCCTGAAGGCCCGGGAGGCTGTCGCCCATCTCGCCCTCGATCTCCGCGCGCGGCGTGAGCGCGGCGACCGAATCGACCACGACGATGTCCACGGCGCCGGAGCGCACCAGGGTGTCCACGATCTCCAGCGCCTGCTCGCCCGTGTCGGGTTGCGACACCAGAAGATCGTCCAGATTCACGCCCAGCTTGCCGGCGTAAACAGGATCCAGCGCATGTTCGGCGTCGACGAAGGCGGCGGTGCCGCCCTTCTTCTGGACCTCGGCCACGGTGTGCAGAGCGAGCGTCGTCTTGCCCGACGATTCCGGCCCGAATACCTCGATCACCCGGCCGACGGGCAGGCCACCGATGCCGAGCGCCATGTCGAGCCCCAGAGACCCGGTCGAGACGGCCTCGATCTCGGCGACGACCCCGCCCTTGCCCAGCTTCATCACCGAGCCCTTGCCGAAGGCGCGGTCGATCTGGGCGATCGCCGCCTCCAGCGCGCGCTGCTTGTCGCCGTCTTCCTTGCCCACCAATTTCAAAGCCGCCTGTGACACTGCCTTCGACTCCCTTGCCATGATTCCCTTGGTCGCCCGTCCGGGCTTGGTTGGGGGAGGAAGGCCCGCCTTCGGACCTGTGTCCGTGACCCGCTCCCGATGAACCGCACTATGTGCACGGTTTGTTCCGGTTGGCAATTTGTTCTTTTCCGGATTGGCCAGGGGTACGTCCGGAAATGACGTAGACCCGAACCGTTGCCCCGTGCTTTCGTCTACGCCTGACGCTGGATCAGGCGTTCATCCAAGCGGATGCCGAATGGGCCTTTTTGAAGCTCTGCCCTGGAAACGCCGACCGTCGGATCTGGAGACGGTTTGCGCGCTTCTTGACAAGCCGCCGTCGCCCCGGCTGTCCGCCGCCATCGAGGAAAACGCCAGGGTCCTGACCCGGGCTCGGCTCGGATCCGGCCTGTCCCGCCTGCGACCGCGCCTGATCCTGGTGTTCGCACGCCAGTCCGCCGATGCCGCCGAGAAGATGGCCTCGTCCTACTGGACCTCGGACCGGGGGCTGAACGTCGGGCACGATGTCGTTCGTGCCCACCAGACGGCGCTCAACACCTTTCTGAAGGTGATCGACAAGCGTCCCCAGTCCCGCTCGGCCCTGCTGGACGCGGTGACGGCCATCGACGCCCTGATCCCGGCCTGGCGGAACGCGCCGGGCGATGCGGACGGCTACGGCATTGGGACGCTGCACGAGATTCGGCGAGACCTCGCGGCCCTGCTCTAGGTCTGACGGGCACTGTCGGCGAAAGCCACCGGTTCTCGGGCTCCGGCTGGCGTCACTGCGCTTTCAGGTGGGCATCCAGCAGGGTGTACCAGGTGTTGCTCAGCTGCTCGAACTCCGCCGGGCACTGCTCCGCACGCTCGGGCGTCAGCCACTCGTCCTCGAGAAGGTTTGCGTACTTCTCGGTGTCGGAGCCGTAAACCAGGCAGGTCAGGGTGTAGTAGCGCTGCTGGCTGATCGAGTGCTCGCCAGCGTAGTCGCTCTCCTCCAGGGCCGTCTGCTCTGACGGATCGGTGTAGAAGCTGAGCGCGCCCGCGATCGCGGATTCCTCGCCCGCGTCACCGTCGATCAGCCACCAGGCGGCCAGGCTGTCGGCCGTGTCCTCCTCGCGCCCGGTGAACGGGATTTCGAGCACGTCGATCAGGGCGTGGCCGACCTCGTGGAAGACCGTGAACAGGAAGGAGCCGGCGACCGCCGCCTCGATCTCCTCCTCGGTCTCGTAGTAGGCGGAGAAGACCTCGCGCTCGCCTTCGAACATCTCGATGCAGATCTGAATCTCTCGATCGTCAGGGATGTAATAGGCGTTGTTCTCACCGCACTCGGCGAAGCGCAGGCCGATGTCGACCGGAAGGATCAGGCTGTCGTTCAGGTTGTCAGCGACGTCCTCCAGCCAGCGCTCCTCGGAAAGCTGGTTGGCCAGGTCGACGTACTGGTCGGTCTCCAGAACCGCCTCACGCACCACGAAGTCTCCGAGATCCTCGTTCGTCGTTGATCCGGCTTCTGTGGGCTGGCCGCAGGCGGAGAGAGCAAGGACAACAGCCAGTGCGGCCGGGACGGCGCGACGGGCGCGCAAAGCACGAAGAACAGACATGGACCCCTCTTGATGGTGGGGCGACCTATAGCTCTC
>JAIERG010000118.1 GCA_019747095.1 Caulobacteraceae bacterium
CCGATGCCGACTTCGGGCCGGGCGGCGGGCAGGTATTCGGTCTCGATGAAGGTCAGCCACTGCTGGCGGCGCGGCGCGATCTCGCCGTTGACGATGGCCCATGCAGCGACCCGGATCAGCTCCCAGTCGCTTTCGGAGATCGATGAGGGCCGGGTCTGCGTCGGCTTCAGAAGGGGGTCGGTCTCCTGGGTGAAGGCGACCTCGTTGCGCAGCGAAACGAGGAAGCTCTCGACAACCGAGGTCGGCTGGGTGAAGCCCGTCTCAAGACCCCGCCGGGCGTTGGCCAGCGCGGCGTCATAGTATCCGGCGAACGCCTCCAGTCGCGACAGCCAGGCCTGGGCATCGGCGGCGTTGGTGATGCGTGTGACCGAGGCGATGTAGCTGGCGGACTGGCCCGGCCCTCCCTCGGAACCGAAGGCGAGGCGGCCGGAATCGTAGCGGATCGCCTCGATGGATCGGTCCAGATCGAGGATCAGGAAGTCGCGGTTCAGCCGATCTTCCGACGACAGGCCATCGGTCGAGATCGCCTGGGCACGAGCGCGAAACGCCTCCAGAACCGGCTGTCGCGCCAGTTCGGCCTCGCGCGAGATGTCCGGCAGTCGGCCTTTTGCGGCGATGTCACCTTCCTGCCCGGCGCTGATTGGATCGCGCGCTTTCAGATAGGCCTCGTAGTCGGTCAGCAGGGCGGCGAGTTCGGCGTTGGCGGCGGGCTGGGCGGCCTCGGTCGCGGACTGGGCCGTCGCGGTCCCCATTGTCGTGGACAGCAACAGGACTGTCAGACTGGCGGCTGCAAGATGGTTCATGGCGGTTCCCAAAAGTGAGACCGCATGGGGACCGAACGGACGTTGAGCGTCAACGCTTACGTGTCCCTTCTCCCCCTGCGGGAGAAGGAATTGGCCTATCCTGCCAGAGCCGCCCGTACCGCCGCGAGACCCGCCTCGGCCTTCGAGCCGTCCGGTGCGCCGCCCTGGGCGAAGTCCGGCTTGCCGCCGGCGCCTTGGCCGCCCATGGCCAGCACCGCCGCGCGGGCCAGGTCAGCGGCGTTGACGGTGCCGGTCATGTCCGAGGTCACCGCCACGGTGACGGCGGCCTTGCCTTCGGTCACGCCGATCAGGGCGACGACGCCCGAGCCGACCTGTTTGCGGAAATCCTCGGCGACGCCGCGCAGGCCCTTGCCATCGACACCGTCCAGGACGCGGGCGATCAGCTTGACACCGTTGATCTCCTCCGGGGCCGCTGCGCCGCCCGAACCGCCGCCCAGCGCCAGCTGCTTCTTGAGGTCGGCGACCTGCTTTTCCAGGGTGCGGACATTGGTCGACAGGGCGTCGACGCGGGCCGGGACGTCGGCGGGCTGGACCTTGAAGCCCTGGGCCAGCTTGCGCGCCACACCCGCCTGGCCTTCCAGATACAGGCGCGCGGCCTCGCCGGTCAGGGCCTCGACGCGGCGGACGCCGGCGGCGATGCCCGTCTCGGACACGATCTTGAACAGGGCGATGTCGCCGGTGCGGGCGACGTGGGTGCCGCCGCACAGCTCGACCGAATAGGCCCTGTCGTCGACCAGCGACTTGCCGAGCGTGAGGACGCGGACCTCGTCGCCGTACTTCTCGCCGAACAGGGCGACGGCGCCGGCCTCGATGGCGGCCTGAGGCGCCATCAGCCTGGTCTCCGCCGGGATGTTCTGGCGGATGACGGCGTTCACCTCCGCCTCGATCCGGGCCAGTTCGTCCTCGGTGACGGGGGCGTTGTGGCTGAAGTCGAAGCGCATGCGCTCGGCGTCGACCAGCTGGCCCTTCTGGGCCACGTGGGCCCCCAGCACATTCTTCAGCGCCGCGTGCACCAGGTGGGCGGCGGAGTGATTGGCGCGGGTCGTGCGGCGGCCCTCGGCGTCGACGTGCAGGCTGGCGCGGTCGCCGATCGACAGGCCACCCTCCAGGATCTCGATCGTGTGGGCGTAGAGGTCCGCCGCCGGCTTCTGGACGTCATGGACGCGGCCCTTGCCACCCGGCCATTCGACCTCGCCCTTGTCGCCGGCCTGACCGCCGCCTTCGCCGTAGAAGGGCGTCTGGTCGAACAGGACCTCGACCGTGTCGCCGGCCTGGGCACCGTCGACCTGGGCCCCGTCCTTGAGGATGGCGAGAACCTCGCCCGCGCCGTCCACAGCGTCGTAGCCAGTGAAGACCGTCGGCCCCAGCCGGTCCTTGAGCGCGAGCCATTCGCCGGCGGACGCCGTCTGGCCAGAGCCCTTCCAGTTGGCCTTGCCGCGGGTCTTCTGCTCCTCCATCGCGGCGTCGAAGCCGTCGATGTCGACGGTGAAGCCGCGACGGCGCGCCTCGTCCTGAGTCAGGTCGAGCGGGAAGCCGTAGGTGTCATAGAGGCTGAACGCCGTGCGGCCGGGGATGACGCCGCCGGGCGCCAGATCGCGGGTGGCGTCTTCCAGGAGGCCCATGCCGCGGCCCAGAGTGGTGCGGAAGCGGATCTCCTCCTGCTTCATCGTGTCTTCGACGGTCGCCTGGGCGCGCTTCAGCTCGGGGTAGGCCTCGCCCATGGACGCGACCAGGGTCGGCACCAGACGGTGCATCAGGGGGTCGGTCGCGCCCAGCAGGTGGGCGTGGCGCATGGCGCGGCGCATGATCCGGCGCAACACATAGCCCCGGCCCTCGTTGGAGGGCGTCACCCCGTCGGCGATCAGGAAGGACGACGACCGCAGGTGGTCGGCGATGACCCGGTGGCTGGGTGCCATCTCGCCGTTCGGATCGGTCGAGGTGGCCTCGGCCGAGGCATGGATCAGGGTCTGGAACAGGTCGGTGTCGAACACCGAGTTCTTGCCCTGCAGCACGGATGCGATCCGCTCCAGCCCCATGCCGGTGTCGACGGAGGGCTTGGGAAGGTTGCGAACGATCTCGTCGTTCTCCTTCTCGAACTGCATGAAGACGTTGTTCCAGATCTCCACATAGCGGTCGCCGTCC
>JAIERG010000044.1 GCA_019747095.1 Caulobacteraceae bacterium
GCGCGGAGCAGTCGTCTTTCGCCGAAACACAAACCATCACGGTCTCCGGGCGAAGGCCCGGCTGCTCCGCCCGCCCTTCCCATCCCGTTCACAGCGGAAGAGCGATGACGCATGGCCGATCACACCAGCTCCGCTAATGCCTCCTCGGCCTCGAGCCAGGCGGCTTCCGCCGTGTCCAGATCGGCCTGGGCCTTCGCTCGCGCCCGTGTCAGGCCCTCCAGCGCTTTCGGATTCGACACCGCCGCATTGGCCAGGTCGTCGTCCAGCCGCGCGATCTCGGCGGTCAGGGCCGTGACCCGTTCCTCCGCCTTCCTCGCCGCATGACGCAACGTCGACGGCGACGGACCCCCCTTCTTGGGTTGGGGCTTCGGAGCGGCAGCGGGCGCTGGCGCGGCCTCAACGGCCTCCGCCTTCACCTGGCTAGGACGCACCGCTGCCGCCTTGGCGCGGTCCAGTACGAACTTCGCATAGTCGTCCATGTCGCCGTCGAACGGCGTCACCGTGCCGTCCGCCGCCAGCCACAGCCGGTCCGCCACCAGTTCCATCAGCGACCGGTCGTGCGTGATCAGGATCACCGCGCCGGTGTATGCGTTCAGCGCGTCCAGCAGGGCCCGGCGGCTATCGATGTCCAGGTGGTTGGTCGGTTCGTCCAGGATCAGGACGTGCGGCGCGTCCATCGCCACCAGGTTCAAGAGCAGCCGGGCCCGCTCGCCGCCCGACAGGGCCTCGACCTTGGTCTCCTGCTTCTCGAACGGCAGGCCGAATTGCGCCAACCGACTGCGGCGGCTCGACTCGGACGCATCGGGCATGGCGCGACGGATGATTTCCAGCGGCGTGTCGTCACCGTCCATCGCCTCGATCTGATGCTGGTGGAACCAGCCCACCTTCATCTTGCGGTCGCGGTGCAACTCGCCCGTCTGGATGTCCAGTGCGCCCGCGATCATCTTGGCGAAGGTGGACTTGCCGGCACCGTTGACGCCCAGCAGACCGATTCGGTCATCCAGATCCATGCGCAGGTTCAGCCGCTTCAGGATCGGCTTGTCCGCCTCATAGCCGACGCTCGCCTGCTCCAGCCGGATCAGGGGCGGGGCCAGCGGCCGGGGCGGGGAAGGAAGGACGAAGGGCGCGACCCGCTCGTCTGGTGGCAGCTCGATCCGCTCCATCTTCTCCAGCTTCTTGACGCGCGACTGGGCCTGCGTCGCCTTGGACGCCTTGGCCTTGAAGCGGTCGATGAACTTCTGCAGGTGCGCCCGCTCGGCCTCCTGCTTGGCCTGCGTCGCCGCCATGAGCCGCAGCTTCTCGGCCCGGGTCTTCTCGAACGTGTCGTAGTTGCCCGTGTAGAGCGTCAGCTTCCGGTTCGAGAGATGCAGGATGTGGGTGCAGACCTCGTTCAGCATCTCCCGGTCGTGGGAGATGATCAGCGCCGTCGCTGGATACTTCTTCAGCCGCGCCTCAAGCCAAAGCGCGCCTTCCAGGTCGAGGTAGTTGGTCGGTTCGTCCAGCAGCAGCATGTCGGGCTGGGCGAAAAGGGCCGCTGCCAGCGCCACCCGCATCCGCCAGCCGCCCGAGAAATGCGACATCGGCCGCTGCTGGTCCTCATGGCTGAAGCCCAGGCCCGCCAGGATCTCGGCTGCGCGGCTGGGCGCGCCGTCGGCGTCGATCTCGATCAGCCGGCCCCAGATCTCGCCCATCTCCTCCGGCTCGGCGGTCTCCAGGCGGGTCAGGAGCGTGTGGCGTTCGACGTCGGCCTCCAGGATCGTCTCGATGACGCTGACGGGCGTGGCGGGATGCTCCTGGTCGACCGAGCCGATCCGTGCGGTTTTCGGCAGGGAGACTTCGTCGCCGTTGCCGGCCAACTCGCCCAGGATGATCTTGAAGAGCGTCGACTTGCCGATGCCGTTGCGGCCGACCAGGCCGACCTTGGCCCCCGGCGGCAGGCTGACCGAGGCATCGTCCAGAAACTGGCGACCCCAGGCGTTGAACGTCAGGTTGGTGATCTGGAGCATGGCGACAGGAAACTCGGGTCGTCCCTCAAGCAGCGAGCGACCGCGTCGCGAGCGTTAGGGACACTAGGAGAAGGGAGGCTTGGAACGCGGGAGGGCCGCGTCTATAAGCCCGCGACCCTCAAACTCCCAAACAAGAAGACGACCTCCCATGGCCGAACGCACCTTTTCGATCATCAAGCCCGACGCGACCCGCCGCAACCTGACCGGCGCTATCAACGCCGTCATCGAAGGCGCCGGCCTCCGCATTGTCGCGCAGCGCCGCGTCAAGCTGACGACGGAGCAGGCGCAGAAGTTCTACGCCGTGCATTCCGAGCGCCCGTTCTATGGAGAGCTGGTCGGGCAGATGACCGCCGAGCCGGTCGTCGTCCAGGTGCTGGAAGGCGACAACGCCGTGGCCCGCTACCGCGAAGTCATGGGCGCCACGAACCCCGAACAGGCCGCCGAAGGCACCATCCGCAAACAATTCGCCCTGTCGATCGGCGAGAACTCCGTCCACGGCTCGGACTCGCTGGAAAACGCCAAGATCGAGATCGAGCAGTTCTTCACCGAAGACCAGATCGTCGGTTAAGCCGCGCTCAAGCCGCTCGGCTCCGGGAGCCGAGCGTCAGCGCAAACAGAAAAGGGTCCCGGAGCGATCCGGGACCCTTCTTCATTCAACGGCGGTCCTCTTCACCAGATGCGGGCGCGGGCCTCCGGCGCGAGGTACTGCTCATCGCCTGGCTGCACGCCGAACGCGGCGTACCAGGCGTCGATATTCCGGGGCGTCACGCCCGCCCGATACTGCTCCGGCGCATGCGGATCGACGGTCACCTGATTGCGCAGATACTCGTCCCGCGCATTGGATCGCCACACCTGGGCCCATCCCAGGAAAACCCGCTGCTCACCCGTGAAGCCGTTCAAAACCGGCGCCGGCTGGCCGTTCAGCGACATGCGATAGGCGTCCAGCGCCAGCAGCAGTCCGCCCAGATCC
>JAIERG010000030.1 GCA_019747095.1 Caulobacteraceae bacterium
AGCCGCGCGAGTCCGCCTAGCATCCGCCGCCATGTCCGTCGCACTGTTCACCCACCCCGCCATGGCCGAACACGCCCCCGGCGTAGGCCACCCGGAACGGCCCGAGCGACTGGCCGCTGTGCTGGCCGCGCTGGACGACGCAGGATTGTCGCGGGACCGTCGCGCCGCCACGGAGGCCGAGATCGCCGATCTGGAGCGCGTGCACCCCGCTGACTACGTCGCCCGCATCCTCGACGCTTCGCCAAAGACGGGTCTCGCTCAGCTGGACGCGGACACCATCCTGTCGCCCGGGAGCGTGCGCGCGGCCCGGCTGGCGGCGGGGGCCGTCATCGATGCAGTGAATGCGGTGTCGGTTGGCGAGACGGGCCGCGCCTTTGCTGCCGTGCGTCCGCCGGGACACCACGCCGAGCCGGACCGCGCGATGGGCTTCTGCCTGTTCTCGTCTGTCGCCATCGCCGCCCGCGTGGCCCAGTCGCTGGGCATGGCGCGCGTCGCCGTGGTCGATTTCGACGTCCACCACGGCAACGGCACTCAAGCGGCCTTCGAGAGGGACCCCAGTCTGTTCTTCGCCTCGATCCACCAGATGCCGCTCTACCCGGGGACCGGCGCGGCGCACGACACGGGCGTCGGCAATGTCGTGAACGCCCCGGTCGCGCCCCATGCCGCGCGCGAATCATGGCGTGCGACGTTCGCTGGTGGCCTGATGCCCGCGCTTGACGCCTTCGAGCCCGACCTGATCCTGATCTCGGCCGGCTTCGACGCCCACCGGCGCGATCCGCTCGCCCACCAGAGCCTGGAGGCCGAGGACTTTGCCTGGGCGACGCGGGCGGTGCTGGAAGTCGCGCGTCGACGATGCGGGGGCAAGGTTGTGTCCTCGCTGGAGGGCGGCTACGACCTTGAGGGGCTCGGCCGATCGGCTGCCGCCCATGTGCTGGCATTGGGGGAGGACTGAGGACCAGACGCGTCGCTGACGCCGACCCTCGCGCCATGAGCACCGACACCCTTCAGATGGATCGAATCGAGCTGGCCCTTCCCGAGGCAATTGTTCCGCGCGCGGCGGCGGCACCCGGTCGAGTGGGTTCGATCACGTTGGCGCGGCACGGTGAGCCAGCCTTGTCGCGCAAATGCCTTCTCACGTCGGACCAGTACCGCGACTGGTGGGCCAAGTACGAGCAGGGCGGTCTGCTCGCCGGGCAGACCCCGCCGCCTGAGCTTCTGGCGACTGCTCAAGGTGCCGGTGTCATCTTCGCCTCGACTCGTCAGCGCGCCCAGGAAACCGCCGTCGCCGTCTCGAATGGCAGGGACGTTGTATCCGACGTGCTCTTCATTGAAGCGCCCCTGCCGCCGCCGCATTTCCCAAGCTGGTTCAAGCTGCCACCCAAGTACTGGGGCGGTGTTGCGCGCTTCTGGTGGCACGCCTTCGATCACCACGACGGCCAGGAGACGCGCCGCGAGGCCGAGGCCCGCGCCGAACGCGCCGCCCAGTTGCTAATCGGTCGCGCCGAGGCCGGGGAGGATGTGCTGGTGCTTGCCCACGGCTACTTCAACCATATGGTCGGGCGCCGCCTGAAGGCCGACGGGTGGAAGCTGGTTCACAACCAGGGCTTCAAATACTGGAGTCAGCGGCGCTACGAACGGTCATGACGCTTCCCCGTTGAAGCGAAAGCGAGGCCCCTCTAGGGTCGGGTCGATGTCAGATGCTTCCGCCGTTCCCGCCGATCTGTCGTTCGAAGACGCCCTGTCGCGGCTCGAGACCATCGTCTCGCGCCTGGAGTCCGGCCAGGCACCGCTGGAGGAGTCGATCACCCTCTATGAAGAGGGCGCGCGGCTGAAGGCGCACTGCGAGGCTCGCCTGAAAGCCGCTCAACTCCGCGTCGACAAGATCGTGGTCGGGGCCGACGGCTCCGCCAAAGGCCTCGAACCGGCCGAGTTCAACTGATGGTCTCCGTCGCCGAACGCATAGCCTTCGACGACTTCCTGAAGGTCGATGTGCGCGTGGGCGAGGTCGTCCGCGCCGAGCCGTTTCCTGAGGCGAGGAAGCCCGCCTACAAGCTGACTATCGACTTCGGCCCGGACGTTGGCGTCAAACGGTCGTCGGCCCAGATCACCCGCCACTACACCACTGACCAGCTGACCGGTCGCAAGGTCGCCGCTGTGGTCAACTTCCCGCCGCGCCAGATCGGGCCCTTCATGTCCGAGGTGCTGACGCTGGGCTTCCCTGACAAGGACGGCGAGGTCGTGCTGGTGGGCGTGGATCGTGACGTTCCGAACGGGGGGAGACTTTTCTGATGCGCCTCGCCGCCAACGCCCCTGTCCAGAGCGTCGCCGAACGAGTGGCCGAGGTCGCCGACATGGTGACGGTCGCACTCGACGAGCTTCTGCCCCGCGCAGACGGTCCGGAATCGCGCCTGACCGAAGCCATGCGGTATGCGGCACTGGGGCCTGGAAAGCGGCTGCGGCCCTATTTCGCCATGGAGGCGTCGCGGCTGTTCGACATCGAGGAGCGGCCGGTGCTTCGCGCCGCTTGCGCCCTCGAATGCGTCCACGCCTACAGCCTGGTCCATGATGACCTGCCCTGCATGGACGACGACGACATGCGTCGGGGTCGCCCGACGCTGCACAGGGCCTATGACGAGGCGACGGCGGTGCTGGCGGGCGACGCACTCCAGACCGCGGCCTTCGACATCATTCTGCATCGCGACACCCATGAGGACGCCGAAGTTCGCTGCGCACTCGCGGCCCGGCTATCGCTGGCGAGCGGCGCGCGGGGCATGGCGGGCGGGCAGATGATCGACCTGCTGGGCGTGCGCGACGACCTTGGCGGCGTCGCGCGCATGCAGAGGCTGAAGACCGGGGCCCTGTTCACCTACGCCTTCGAGATCCCGCTGATCGTGGCCAAGGCCGAGGAGCGGCATCAGCAGGCCCTGATGAACTTCGCCCACGACATCGGCCTGGCCTATCAGATCGTCGACGACCTTCTGGATTTCGACGGGGACGAGGCCGAGCTTGGAAAGGCCGCCCAGAAGGACGCGGCCCAGGGCAAGACCAATTTCGTGACGCTGCTGGGCGTCGATCAGGCGCGGCATCGCGTCGCGCACCTCGCCGATCAGGCCCGCGCGCATCT
>JAIERG010000220.1 GCA_019747095.1 Caulobacteraceae bacterium
GGCTATCGGCGCGAGGCTTTGAAACGCTTCTGCGCCGCCCTGCCGTCGCCCTTGGAGAAGCGCGAGAAGCTGGAACAGCTCCGCGCTCTGGAGCTCGGCCTCTGCATCTGGGCCGCCATGGTCGATCAGGCTCCCATCTCCGTCGACAATCCTGCGGACCTCGAGGCGGCGAGGGCTTTGCTAGGGACTAGGGATTAGGGATTGGAGGGCTTTGCGGGTTCTGAAAGCCGCGTCCGCAGCGCCGTTAGCATGCGGCCGAGTTCTTCGGTTCGGCCCAGCAGCTCGGCCACCTTGTCGGCGGGTGCCAGCTCCAGTCGGCCGATGATGATCAGGAAGGTCTCCAGTTCCGCCGCCGAGCCCCGAGCGATGCTGACGAAATGTGCATAGTCCCGCCGCGTGGATCGCCCATTGCCTTCTGCCAGGTTCGCCGGAATCGAACTGGAAGCGCGAATGATCTGCCCCGAGAGGCGGAACGCCTCTTCCTTTGGCATCACACGCGTCAGGCGATACACATCGCAGGCGAGGTCCACGCCCTTCTGCCAGACGGCCAGATCCCGGTGCGACAGCGCCATCGCCAATCCCTAATCCCTAATCCCTAATCCCTAATCCCTAATCCCTCGCCTTCCACCCACGCCTCCAATAGCGTCCGCGCGATCGCGAACTTCGGCGGCGCCTTCACCTCATGGGCGCCAGCCAGCACCGCTCGCGCCTCCTCCTTAGTGAACCAGCGCACCTCCTCCAGCTCGGTCTGGTCCGGAGCGGCCTGATCGTCCGACACCTCCGCAATTAGCCCGATCATCAGCTGTGACGGAAACGGCCACGGCTGGCTGGAGTGATAGCGCACCGCCGTCACCGTCAGCCCCGCTTCCTCGGCGATCTCTCGCGCGCAACCTTCCTCGATGGTCTCGCCAGGCTCCAGAAAGCCGGCCAGCGCCGACATCCGCCCTTTCGGCCAGGCCGCCTGGCGCCCCAGCAGGCAACGGTCCTGAAACACCGGCAGCATGATCGTCACCGGATCGACGCGCGGGAAATGCTCGGTCGAACAGGCAGGGCATGTCCGCTTCCATCCGCCCGAGATCAGCTGGGTCGGCTGCCCGCAGTTGGCGCAGAAGCCATGGCGGCGGCTCCAGTCGAACAGGCTACGCGCCGCCCCCGCCATGGCCGCGTCCGCGTCTGGCAGCACTGCCGCCGCCTCGCGCAGCTCGGTGAAGACCCCATGCCCCGCGACCGGCCCGGTCGTCGGATCGGCCGCCCCCTCGAACTCCACCGCGAACACCGGCGCGCCCTTCCAGAGGCCCAGGAACAGCTCGTGGTCGGCCTCGTCCACCATGGCGCGCGCCCGCGTCAGGTCCGTCCATGCCAGCCGTGGGCCCTTGGCTGTCTGTTCCAGCAGCGGCCGCCCCTGCCACAGCATCATGGCCAGGGCTTCGGGGTTCGCCCCCTGCTCGGCCAGCCAATCGGCGTCGTTTCGCCGGTCTCCGGCGCGGTCCAGCGGATTGCCGGCGAAGGTGTTGAGCACGGGCAGGGTCATGGCTCCGTCCTAGCCGCCTTCCCGCCAGCCGGGGAGGGGGCGCCTTGATCCCGCCGCGCCATCGGGCCATATGGACCTCGGAGATCGCGGGCGAAGGCTTCGCCAACCTGGTCAGGGCCGGAAGGCAGCAGCCACAACGAATTCCCCTTCGGGTCGCGGTCTCCACCTCCCCCTTTTTGTTGCGCTACCGCCCGACGCGCGGTGTCTCGCTGGTTGAGCGCGTTCGGAGTCGCATCGGGTGGGGCGTTCGCTGTAGGTTCGCGCCATGACCGACGTCGACCTTGATTCCGGCGATCCGCCCTGGGCGGAGGACGACGATGCCACCGAGCGGGACGAGAACACCGACGACATGTTCGGAGCACCCGCGCCGTCCGCGGCGGCCGCGGCTCCGAAGTCCGCGCCCGCCCGGGTCGCCACGCCCTCGGAGGCCCATCAGAACGATGGCGACGCCTACACCGTCCTCGCCCGCAAATACCGGCCGCGCACCTTCGAGGACCTGATCGGTCAGGAGGCGATGGTCAGGACGCTCACCAACGCCTTCGCCACCGGCCGCATCGCCCACGCCTTCATGCTGACCGGTGTCCGGGGTGTCGGAAAGACCACGACCGCCCGCCTGCTGGCCCGCGCGCTCAACAACGAGACCGAGACCATCGACCGCCCCTCGCTGGAGCTGACCGCCCACGGCCGCCACGACGCGGCGATCATGGCGGGCCAGCACATGGACGTCATGGAGATGGACGCCGCCAGCCACACCGGCGTCAATGACATCCGCGACATCCTGGAGAGCGTCCGCTACGCGCCGGTCGAGGCCCGCTACAAGGTCTATGTGCTCGACGAAGTGCACATGCTGTCCAACCAGGCCTTCAACGCGCTCCTGAAGACGCTGGAAGAGCCGCCGCCCCACGCCAAGTTCATCTTCGCCACCACCGAGATACGCAAGGTCCCGGTGACGATCCTCAGCCGCTGCCAGCGCTTCGACCTGCGCCGCGTCGAGCCGGAGGTCCTGGTCGAACACCTGGGCCGCGTCGCCGACAAGGAGGGCATGAAGGTCGAGGCCGACGCGCTCGCCCTCATCGCCCGCGCCGCCGAGGGCTCGGTCCGCGACGGCCTCAGTCTGCTCGATCAGGCCCTCGTCCAGGGCGAGCGGGGCGAGCCGGTTCGCACCGATCTGGTCCGCGACATGCTCGGCCTCGCCGACCGCAGCCAGACCATCCAGCTGTTCGAACAGCTCATGGCCGGTCGCACGCCCGAGGCGCTGGAGACGTTCCGCACCCTCTATGGCTATGGCGCGGATCCGGTGCAGGTGACCAATGACCTCTTGGAACACTGCCACGCCGCGTCGGTCGCCAAGATGCTGGGTCCCAACGCCACCCGCCTGCCCAACGACCAGGCCCAGCGGCTGGCCGCGCTCGGCTCGGTAGTTTCGGCCGGGACCCTGTCGCGCACCTGGTCCATGCTGCTGAAGGCGCTTGACGAGGTCCGCCGCGCCCCCAGTCCCGCCGACGCGGTCGAGATGGCCATCGTCCGCCTCGCCTACGCCGCCGACCTGCCCGGGCCTGAGGAGGCCCTGAAGAAGCTGCAGTCCGGAGAGCCCCTGACGGGCGGCCCCGGGGGCGCGGCCCCGCGCGGCGGAGGCGGCGGCGGGGCCTCGGCCCAG
>JAIERG010000129.1 GCA_019747095.1 Caulobacteraceae bacterium
GGGACGGGTCCTGGGCGGCGGCCTCAGTAGCGGCTGCGGCGCACATCGCCATCGCGGCGATCGTGCCAGCGAGACGGATCGGCGCGGGTCTGGCCATTGTTCGTTCCCGTGTTGTCGTATGCCGGGTAGTAGCCGCCCGTGGGGCCGACGGTATTCAGCGGATCGTTCTCGGCCGAGAGGCAGACCTCCGGGCCCGGCGCGCCATAGAGGTTGGCCATAAGCTCCACCGTCGCGCGCTCGATCATGGCGCGAACCGCCAGCTGAACCGGCTCCATCCCGCCGGTACCGGCCGAAACGTCGAAGACGTTGCCGTTCAGGAAGTCGAAGACGCCGGCCGAGATTTCGCGGCCGATGATCTGCTTCTGGTAGGAGATGACATCGACGACTTCCTGCGTCGTGGTCTGCACCAACCTCAGGTCCATCGCCACGTTCATGACGTAGATCTTGCCCTGGACGATGCCCGATCCAGGCACGTCGGTGTCGGTTTCGCCGACACCCGCGTCGAAGCCGGCGGAGCGGATATTGTAGTTCACCTCGGTGATGCCGCCGACGATGTAGAAGTCCGAGCCCGGCACCTGACCGGCGAGGATGCGGCGGTAGTTCGGCTCTTCCGGAGTGCCACCTTCGTCGCCGATCAGGCGATTGTTGGCGTAGCGGAGCTCCATCTCCGAGATGGAAGTGTCGTAGCGCTCGACGATCTGAGCCCCCGCCTTGGCCAGCGCCGAAATCGCCATCAGGGATGCGCCACCGGTGATCTGCCGCCCGCCGTCCGCCGATACCGTGCCGGTGTAGTCTGCGATCCGGCCGACCGCCATTCGAGGCGAGGGCAGGCCGTAACGCCGCGCATAGTCGGCCATGCAGTACAGTGCGGGAGAATAGGGTGTCGGATTGGCCGTCACCGGCGCATTGCCGATGGGCCGGGCATAGAGGCCGCCGGGGCCCGCCGTCGGGCTGACGCAGGCGCTCAGGGCGAGCGCCGAAGCGGTCAGGAGCGCCGGGACGCGCAGCCGGGAGAAGGGACGCAGCGTCATTCGAAGCCTGTGAGCGTGCCGGTCAGGTCGTTGCGGGCCGTGACATTGCCCGAGTTGGTCTGACGCGAGTTGACGATGACGGTGTTGTGGCTGCCCTGGACCACGACGTTCAGGTTGTTGCCGATGGCTGTGGCCCCGGCGACCGAGCTGTATCCATTGCCGACCCCGCCCGAGTAGCTGTTCGACACGCCGCCGGACTGGCGCGAATAGGCCGAGGCACCGGACTGGATGATGCCGTCCACGATCAGGCGGTTGCCGTACTGATCCCGGGTGGATCCGGTCTGCGCGGTGGTCACGGACTGGCGGGCCCCGCCATAGCCGTTCTGGAACTGGGCCATGCCGTTCGAGCTCGACACCTGTGCACTGGCAGGCAGGGCGATGATCGTGAGGGCCAGGGCGGCCGATGCGGTCCGGTTCGGGCTCATGTCGACAAATCCCACGCGGCACTCGTGATTCGGCCGCAAGCGCGCGGTCCGCGTCCCAAGATGGTAGACGGGTGTTAAGGATGACTTGATGTGAACGGCCCCCTTCCGCATTTGAGGGGCATGGAGCCGTCCGACGGCCGATTCGACGGCCCGCCCCCCAGGGAACGCATCTTCAACGCCCCGATCGCGGCGCTGATGCTGGCTGCGTCGATGCCGGCGCTCTACTGGCTGCAGGAACGCTCCCACACCTATTGGCTGGGGCTGGCCTTTCGGCCGGCCGATCTGGCCGAGGGGCGATACGGTGGCCTGGTCAGCTCCATGCTGGTGCACGGCGGCTGGGCCCACGTGCTGATGAACGCGGTCGGCGCCCTGACCTTCGGCGCGCCTCTCGCCCGTCTGTTCAGGGGTGTGATCGGCCTGATCGTCTTTCTCTCTCTATATATAGTGTCGGGTGTCACCGCGACGCTCGGATATGGGGTGTTGCACTGGGGATCGGTCGATCCGCTGGTGGGAGCCTCCGGCGGCGTGTTCGGTCTGATCGGAGCGGCGACACGGCTGCTTGGCGCGCGAGGACGCGTGTTGCCGCTGACGGATGGCGGCGTGATCCGGTCCGCGATCGCATGGATGGGTGTGAACGCCGCCATCGGCCTGATCGGCTTCGCCCCCGGTGCGGAAGGCGCGCGAATCGCATGGGAAGCCCACGCTTTCGGCTTCTTGTTCGGCATTCTGGCCATCGGTCCTCTCGCACGTGTGTTCGCGCGGCCAGACGAAAGGTTTGATTCGATCCCGGATCGGAGCGATCCTTCCCATTAAGAAGCGGCTTCGGCTCTTCGGCCGTCGATCGCTCCCGAACAGACAGGGAAGGGACGCCGGATGCTGGTCACGGAAATCCTGAAGTCCAAGGGTGGAGACGTCTTCTCGATCACGCCGACCATGGCTGTGGGCGAGGTTTGCGCCGAACTCGATCGCCGAAGGGTCGGCGCCCTGATGGTTTGCGATGGTGACCGGGTCGCGGGCGTAATCTCCGAGCGAGATGTTGTGCGCGCCCTGGCCCGTGATGGAGCCACCGCGCTCGAGCGCCCGGTCTCTGACTACATGACCCGTGACGTCGTCTTCGCAGAGGCGACCGATACCGTCGCCATTCTTATGGCGCGGATGACCGACCGTCGGATCCGGCATCTGCCGGTGCTCAAGGAGGGGCGGCTCGCTGGAGTCATCTCGATCGGCGACGTGGTGAAATGCCAGATCGCTGAAGCCAAACAGGAAGCCGAGCAGCTCAGGACGTACATCGCCGCCGGCTGAGGGGCGATCGGCGAGATTCTTCGCACAATCGTCAAAAAGCGGGTTGCGGACGAAAGGGCCGGTCCGTATATCGCCCCCTCGCTCGGCGACGGGCCGGCCGCCAGGGCCTTCGAACTTCGGCTCGAGGCGCTCCTGACCGGAAGACAGAGATGAATAATCTCTTGCTTTCGGGGTCAGCCCCCAATAGTCTCCGCGCTCCAATCGAATCGCCGGTCGCTAGACAGAGGGCAGCCTCTCGCTTCCCTCCAGGTGGTTTTTTGCGGTCCGAGACCTTCGGGTTTCATGGTTCGCAAAATGGCTGAAAAGCCCGGTTGACACCGAGGAACGGCATCCTTAGGAAGCCGCCTCCGCAGCCCTCCGGGGCCGCATCGCGGATCGAGGTTCTTCTTTAAAAAGAACCACTTGACGCGAAAATCGGAGGCGACTAAATCGCCGCCTCCGCCGA
>JAIERG010000221.1 GCA_019747095.1 Caulobacteraceae bacterium
CCATCAACGCCGAGGCGATGCAAGCCGCGGCCTGATCGTCCTCAGGCAGCAGAATCTGGACGCCGCCGGGGACGCCCGGCGGCGTCCTGCGTATCAGGGCCGACGGCCGTCGATGTTGCCGGGCGGAGAATAGCGGCAAGCCAGCAACTGTTGGCCTTCCCGCGTCTCGAGCGCGCATCCGACGTGGGTCGTGCCCGACCAGATCAGCTGGGTGTAGTGGCCGACGGCCGTCCAGTCTCCGGTTCGGCTGACGTTCGGGAAGACGCCGGGGCGGTAACTCGCGCGCTCCTCGATCCACTCCCCGACCATCTCCTCTGGCGTGAAGACATAGCCGCCCCAGCCTGTCCAGAGATTCTCGCCGTGACCGTGCGGACGGGGATCGTGGGCGAAGCGGCCGGTGGTGATCAGCTCGCGGGCCCAGTTTCGAGCCTCAGCTTCCAGGTCCTCGCTCCAGAGCAGGGGGGCAGCGCCGACGCGGCGGCGCTCCGCATTGTGGGCGTCTAGCAGGCGCGCCTCCAAGACCTGTGACGGCCGGGCGTCGCGGGGCGGGGCTATGGGAACAGCGGCGCGCGGAGCCGGCGACGGCGGCTCGATCCAGAGCGGGCCACCGGGAGCCATTGGGACGGAGGCCGGCACGGTCGCAGGCGCAGTGACAGGGGCTGGGGCTGGGGCTGGGGCTGGGGCTGGGGCTGGGAAAAGGGTGCACGCCGAGGTCAGACAGGCGGCGACGAGTGCAGACGCGTGGCGTATCATGGCGATCTCAATGACCGGAAAGCGCGGCCGTTCCGTGACCCGGTAACTCTTATCTTGACGTTGACGTAAACGTCGGCTTTAGACGCCTGCACGATCCGTCCTCAATGGAGACTGACACCATGACCGACGCCTATATCTATGATGCGGTTCGGACCCCGCGCGGCAAGGGCAAGAAGGACGGCTCGCTGCACGAAATCACCGCCCTGTCGCTGGCGACCCAGGTTCTGGAGAGCCTGCGCGACCGCAACGGGCTGGACACGTCCAAGGTCGATGACGTCATCCTGGGTTGCGTCTCGCCGGTGGGCGAACAGGGCGCCGACATCGCCCGCACTGCCGTGCTGAACGCGGGCTGGGCCCAGACGACGGCGGGTGTCCAGATCAACCGCTTCTGCGCCTCGGGCCTGGAAGCCGTGAACATGGCGGCGGCCAAGGTGAAGTCCGGCGAGGCCGACTTCGCCGTGGGCGGCGGCGTGGAGGCCATGAGCCGCGTGCCGATGGGGTCTGACGGCGGGGCCTGGCCGGTCGATCCGTCCAGCGCTTTCCCGACCTATTTCGTGCCGCAGGGCGTATCGGCCGACATGATCGCGTCCAAGTGGGGCTTCTCGCGCGACGACGTCGACGCCTACTCGGTCGAGAGCCACAAGCGTTCGGCCAGGAGCTGGGCCGAGGGCCGGTTCAAGAAGTCGGTCGTGCCGGTCAAGGACCAGCTGGGTCTGACCATCCTGGATCACGACGAGACCATCCGTCCGAACACGGACATGCAGACGCTGGGCGCGCTGAACCCGTCCTTCGCCATGATGGGCGAGATGGCCTTCGACGCCGTCATCAACCAGCGCTACCCCGAGGTCGAACGCGTCAATCACGTGCACACGCCGGGCAACTCCTCGGGCATCGTCGACGGGTCCGCGGGCGTACTGATCGGCTCGCTGGAGGCCGGCAAGGCTCTAGGCCTGAAGCCGCGCGCCAGGATCCGGGGCGCCGCCTCGATCGGGTCGGAGCCCTCGATCATGCTGACGGGTCCCGAGTTCGTGGCCAACAAGCTGCTTGGCAAGCTGGGCATGTCCAAGAATGACATCGACCTGTGGGAGCTGAACGAGGCCTTCGCCGCTGTGGTGCTGCGCTTCATGCAGGCGCTCGATATCCCGCACGACCAGATCAACGTCTGCGGCGGTGCCATCGCCATGGGCCACCCGCTGGGCGCCACCGGGGCCATGATCACCGGCGTGGTGCTGGACGAGCTGGAGCGGTCCGACAAGGAGACCGCCTTGATCACCCTGTGCATCGGCGGCGGCATGGGCACCGCCACCGTCATCGAACGCGTCTGATCCGGGAGCTGAGCGACATGGAAAACTTCAAGATCGACGTCGACGCCGACGGCATCGCCCTGGTCACCTTCGACGTGCCGGGCCGCTCGATGAACACCCTGACCGGCTCGGTCATGGCCGAGATCCCGCAGGTCGTCGACCGCATCAAGACCGACGACGCCATCAAGGGCGCGGTGCTGACATCGGGCAAGGCGTCGGGCTTCTGTGCCGGCGCGGACCTGGGCGACATGGCGGCGGGCATGCTGACCGGCGGCTCCCTGCAAGACGCGTACGACGCGGGCTGGAAGCTGAACGGGGCGCTGCGGGCGCTCGAAACCTGCGGCAAGCCGGTGGCCGCCGCGATCAACGGCCTGGCGCTCGGCGGCGGGCTCGAACTGACGCTGGCGTGCCACTACCGCGTGGTCGGCGACAGCCCGAAGATCCAGCTGGGCCTGCCCGAGATCAAGGTTGGCCTGTTCCCCGGCGGCGGCGGCACCCAGCGCCTGACGCGCCTGGTCGGCGTGCAGGCCGCCATGATGGCGATGTCGGAGGGCAAGTCCTTCCGCCCCAACGACGCCAAGGGCGCGGGCATCGTCCATGAGGTCGTCCCGGCCGGCACCGAGGTCGAGGCCGCCAAGGCCTGGATCAAGGGCGGCGGCAAGGCCCAGCAGCCGTGGGACGACAAATCCTTCAAGCTGCCCGGCGGCGGCCCCTACCACCCGGCCGGCATCCAGAACTTCCTGGTCGGCAACGCCATGCTGAGGAAGCAGTCCTACGGCAACTACCCGGCCGTGCTGAACCTGATGAAGGCGGTCTATGAGGGCGTACAGGTGCCGATGGACGCGGCGCTCCGCATCGAGACCCGCTACTTCATCAAGACCCTGATGACCCCCCAGGCCCAGGGCATGATCCGCTCGCTGTTCCTGTCCAAGCAGGAGCTCGACAAGGGCGCGGTGCGGCCCAAGGACGTTCCACCCTCTGATCCCAAGAAGGTCACCGTTCTGGGCGCCGGCATGATGGGCGCGGGTATCGCCTATGTGAACGCCATGGCGGGCATCCAGACCATCCTGATCGACCGCGACCAGGAGAGCGCGGACAAGGGCAAGGCCCACGTCGAGGAGCTGCTGAAGAAGCGCCTGTCGCGCGGCCAGCTGACCCAGGACAAGTACGA
>JAIERG010000048.1 GCA_019747095.1 Caulobacteraceae bacterium
CCAGGCGGCGATCGCCGCCGCCGCAGAGCGCGAAGCTGCGCTGGCCGCCGAACGCGATGCCGCCCTGGCCGCCGCAAAGGCCGCTCGCGAAGAGACGTTGCGCGCTCTTGAACGGGGCGAAGGCTCGCAGCGACTGGAGAGCGTCGGTCGACTGACGGGCGGGGTCGCACAGGATTTCAATGCGCTTCTGACGGTCATGACCAGCGCGCTCGACATGATGCTGAAGACGGCGGACGATCCGGCAAGGGTGCGCCGTCTGGGGCAGGCGGCACTCGCGGCCGGCCAGCGCGGCGAGGTCCTGACGCGCCGCCTCGCAGCCTTTACCCAGGGCGAGGAAGCCGAGGCGCGGACCGTGGACGCTGGCGTCTTGCTGCGCGCGATGGAAGGCCGCCTGAGAGCTCTGGCCGGGTCGGGGATCGATCTGATGATCGAAGCCCCGGAAGCCGAGGCGAACGTCCGCGTGGACCCCGTCGCCTTTGAGGGGGCGATCTTGGCTCTGGTGCGCAATGCCGTCGAGGCTGTGGCGGGTCAGGGTGCCGTCGCCGTCAGGATGGAGCCGCTGGAGGACACCATCCGCCTGACCGTGCGCGACACCGGCCCCGGTCTTGACGAGGCGACGGCTGCCCGGGCGATGGAACCCTTCTTCACCACGCGCAAGGGACAGGGCGGCCTTGGGCTTGCCCAAGCCCATGCCTTCGCTCGCCTGGCCCAGGGCGAACTTCGCCTGACGAGCGAACCCGGACAGGGCGCCGAGGCCACACTGACCCTGCCGCGCTCCCCTCACGCGGATTGAGGAGCCTCCAGGCCCTCGCCGACCGATCCGCGTTCTGCTAGCGTTAACCTTCCACGGAGGGGTGCCGATGGTCTGGGTCTGGCGCGTGTGTCTCGGTCTGTTGATTGCGGCCTATGCGGCATGGCTGGTCTTGCCACTGCTGCAGCCGCTGGTTTCGGGAGGATCGCTCAACGAAGCGATCGCCGCCGTACAGGCTGAATCGGCAAGTCTGGGCGCCTTCCTGCCCTCACTCTGGTTGTCCTCCGCCGTCCTCTATCTCGCGGCCGCGATCATGACCGTGGCACGCATTGGCGCCGCTCCGGGGGCCTATTTCCTCGCGTTTGGCTGCGAACTGATCCAGCGGGTCTTTTTGCAGGAGACGCGGGACGCTGGCATTGCCAACACGCCGCAACGGGTCGCCGAGACGCTACATGCCTTGGGTCTCACTTTGGAACCGGGCCCCGCAGTCCTGTCGGCCCTGCTGATCATCGGTCTGCTGGTCCTCATGAGCGGGGTGTGGCGGGGAGCCAAGGGTCAGGCCTTGACCCGACACTGGACCGAGCCACCCGCATACGCCTGACCCCTGCACGCCTGCTGAAACATCGCTGAGACTTCGATGAAGATTGTGCGCATCCTCCTCGTCCTGGCGGTCGTCGCCTATGCCGGGTGGCTGGCTTGGCCCTTTTTGACCCCGTTTCTGGAGGGCGCGCCTCTGGACGTGGCCATGGAGAGGGCGCGGGGAATGATCGAGGCCGGCGCGGGCATTTCAGGCGCAGCGCTGTGGGTCGGAGCCGTGCTGCTCTATCTGATCGCAGCGCTGATGCTGGGAGCGGGCAACCCTCGCGCGGCGGTCGCCTACTTCTTGGGATTCATCGCCGACGCGGTGCTACGCCTCGCTATCGACCGGGGACGCGAAAGTCCCGCCGAGGCTTCGATCGCGGCCGACAGCTACGCCGGCGGTGAACTGTCCCAGAGATCGGCCGAGGCCGTTGCCCCCGTGGGGCTTCCGGTCGATCCGACCTGGCTGATCCTCGGGGCGCTTCTGGTGATCGGCCTCATCATTGTTGCTGTCTCCCGACGGAGGGGTCGACGGCGCTCCCCCGGCAAGCTCGCCGGCTGAAGAGCCCCCTCCGCCACGTCCGATTCTGACGCAGCGACCGTCCAGTCTGACGACGGATCGCGAGCCGGCCACGAACGACGGTGAGAGTCGTGCGACATGGACTCTCATTGATCCTGAAGACAATCAATCGCTTGTCATGGGAGTGAGAGTCACTCCCACGCCCTCGCCGCCACTCTCGCCAGCATCGACTTCGCTTCCCATATCCGCCACGGCGGTTGACCCCGACGGGTCAGACGCTAGGACAACCCCCGTCCTCCCGACCGCTTCCCTCCCCGAGGTTTCCATGGCCGACGCAACGCCCGCCGCTCCCGCCCAATACGATGTCGTCGTGATCGGCGGTGGACCCGGCGGCTACAATGCCGCCATCCGCGCGGGCCAGCTGGGTCTGAAGGTCGCCTGCGTGGAGATGCGCGAGACGCTCGGCGGGACCTGCCTGAACGTCGGCTGCATGCCCTCCAAGGCCCTGCTTCACGCCTCCGAGCTCTATGAAATGGCGACAAAGGACTTTGCCGGGATCGGCATCGAGGTCGCGCCCAAGCTCAATCTCGGACAGATGATGAAGCAGAAGTCCGAGAGCGTGACAGCCCTGACCAAGGGCATCGAGTTCCTGTTCAAGAAGAACAAGGCCGACTGGATCAAGGGACGCGGCCGCATCACCGGCCCCGGGACGGTTGAGGTCGAGGCGGCGGACGGCTCGAGGACGACGCTGAAGGCCAGGGACATCGTCATCGCCACGGGCTCGGAGCCCACGCCGTTGCCGGGCGTCGACTTCGTTCCGGGCAAGGTGATCGACTCGACCGGTGCCCTGTCCCTGCCGGAAGTGCCCAGGAAACTGATCGTCGTCGGGGCGGGCATCATCGGGCTGGAGCTCGGCTCGGTGTGGCGCCGCCTGGGCGCTGAGGTGACCGTGGTCGAATACCTGCCGCGCATCACCCCGGGGATGGACAGCGACCTCGCCACCGCCTTCCAGCGTGCGCTGACCAAGCAGGGCATGACCTTCAAGCTGGGCTCGAAAGTGACCGGCTCCAAGGTCACCAAGGACGGCGTCGAACTCACCGTCGAACCGGCCGCCGGCGGCACGGCCGAGACCCTGACCGGCGACGTCGTGCTGGTCGCCATCGGGCGTCGTCCCTACACGGCGGGGCTGGGACTGGAGACAGTCGGCGTGACGCCCGATCAACGCGGCTTCATCGCCTCCAATCACTTCAAGGTGGCCGACGGCGTCTGGGTCATCGGCGACGTGACCCACGGCCCCATGCTGGCTCACAAGGCGGAAGAAGACGCCGTCGCCGCCATCGAGCTGATCGCGGGCAAGGCCGGTCACGTCGACTACGACCTGGTCCCCAGCGTCGTCTACACCTTCCCGGAGGTGGCCTGGGTCGGCAAGACCGAGGACCAGCTGAAGGCCGAGGGCGTGGCCTACAAGTCGGGCAAGTTCCCCTTCACCGCCAACAGCCGCGCCAAGATCAACCACGAGACCGACGGCTACGCCAAGGTCCTGGCCGACGCGGCGACGGACCGCATCCTGGGCGTCCACATCATGGGTCCCCAGGCCGGGGAGATGATCGGCG
>JAIERG010000161.1 GCA_019747095.1 Caulobacteraceae bacterium
GGCGTCCAGCTGGGTGCGCTGTCCGACGCGATGGGTCAGGTGCTTGCCAGCGGTATCGCGTCCGGCGCAGATCCGGCCGGGCTGAACTTCGGGATCTCCTACGGACGTCAGGCCGATCAGTTCGGCCAGTACCTGGCCCAGGCCGCCAACGCGTTCAAGAACGTCGGGCTCATGTTGGAGGCCACCGGCTACAACTATCAGCATGCCGATCAAGCGTCGGTGGCGGGCGGGTCGGGGCCTTCCGGCAGTGTGAGCGGAGAACCGGCCGAGACGACGGCCGCCGATGCCCCCTACGGGCCCAACGGCAGCATCGTGACCCCGCCCACGAAGTACCATCTGATCACCCCGTTCATCCGGCTGATCCCCGCCTTCGGGATGGCGGCCGGCGTCGCGATGACCTGGCCCAGCGGTAACTCCGGCATGATGAATGTGACTGCCGCGCAATGGCGCAACATCGGGCAGGGGCTGAAGGTCTTCGAGTCGGCACTCAGCGGGGCGAAAGCCGCGGTCGGCGCCCAGGACATCCCCGAAGGCGCCACCATCACCACCGCGCTGTCGGATCTGGGCAGCGGAACGACTACGCTGGCGGGCGTCGCCGACGGACTAGCCACGTCCATCAGCGATTTCGCGACCGGCGTGCTTGAGACCCAAGACGCGATCAGGGATCTGCTGGACCGGATCTCGCTCGACGGACTGTGGGACACCGTCACGGGCTTCCTCAGCGGTGACGGCGACAGGGTCCTGCGGGAGATCGCCGACGATGTCAGCACGGTGCTGGAGAACTTCCAGAATCAGGTCAAGGGTGTCCTGGGGCTCCTCGAAGAACTCGCGACCCTACTCGGGGAGGCTGCCGACGCCTTCCAGAAGTGGATAAGGCCGGTCCTGGTAGAGACTTTCGGGGAAGGCGCCGGCAATGCTCTGGCCGACGGGATCAAGCTGTTCACCGACATCCAGGTGGGTGGGGCAACGGGCCTGATCGCCCTGGTGTCCGGCACGGTCGCGCTGGCTGATCCCGATACCTGGAAGGGCATCGCCGATACGGCGCTGATGGTCGCCAAGGACCCGTCGCTGATCGACGATGTGCTCAAGCAGATGGGCAGCGAGTTCATCGCATTGGACCAGTGGCAGGGCGACAATCCGGGCCGTGGCTTCGGTGAGGCCGCGGTCAACGTGGCCTCGTTGTTCGTCCCGGGCGGGGCGTTCGCGAAGGGCGGTGCAGTGGCCAAGGGGCTGGCTGCCACCCGCAATTTGCTTCAGAAGGGCGAGCTCGGATCGCTGGGCAGGCTGCCGGGACTCGGTGGCGGCAGAACCCCGGATGCGCCCGAGCTGCCGGATGTGCCTGGCGTGCCCCATGTTCCGGAATTCACCCCGCCGCCGGGGATACCCGGGTCGGTGCTGGGCCCCGGTGGCCCATCGAGCCCCACACCGTCGGCTCCGACATCGCCGGGGTCCGGGTCTGGCGGCGGTTCCGGGCCAACCGGGCCGTCGCCCAACGGGTCTGGGCCCAGCCAGTCTGGTGGGGGAGCGGGGCCCGGCAGCTCGTCCTCGAACGGTCCCGCTCCGACCGGGGGCTCGCCGAGCCCAGGTGGCGACAGCGGTTCGTCGTCGAATGGGCCTGTCCCGACGGGCGGTTCGCCCAGTTCCGACGGCGGTGACGGGCCGAGCAAGCCGTCGAGTGGCGCGCCGGTGTCCCCGCCGATGAGCCCGCCTGGTGATTCGCCGGGGTCGAGTGGGCCGAGTCCTGCCGGTGGCGGGGATGGTCCGGGTAGCGGGTCTTCGGACGGTGGGGGCTCCCGTTTCGATAATGGGTCGAGCAACGGGTCACCAAGCGAACAGGGATCAAACCCGTCTGGTGGTGCGGCGGGTCACGATGGACCGAGTCGAACTCCACACTCCGACGGTGCCGACCCGGAATACCGATCGCCGGGTACGGACCCAGCGCCATCCAAGACCGATGGCGACCAGACAGGTACCGATTTGGAGTCGGATTCCAGTCCAAATGGGACTTATGAACGTCAAGATCCAGTTCACTCGAACGACACGGAGGGTCCGGGCTGGGAACGTCTTCCTGACAATTTCAGAGATCCTGAGCCATCCGAGCCGTGGGATTTCCCGGATGATCCCGCAGACGCAGAACGGATAACGCCGGACGTAGCCGATCTGATGCAAGATCCTTCAGCGCCACTCGGGCGAGACAGTGATGGCAATCCGTATACCTCCGAAAGGTATGCCGAAGAGTTCAACAATTTGGGGCCGAAAGGTCAGCACTGGGTCAACTTCCCTGACAACGACGGCGCAGTGCCGGGAACGAGGGTCGCTTATAGCGACTTTGATCAGTTCACCCGGGATTACGGGAATCAATTCGACCGCATCGGTGACGACAAGGGGAAGTATTTTGGGGTCATCGAAGATGGTCGTCCGGCGAGCTGGGAGGAGCGTGCTATGCATGTGAGCAGCCTGCGCGATCCCTACAGCACTTTTACTGTCGATCACCTTCCTGAAGGTTGGAAGATCGAGGTCTCGGAGATCGCCTCCGGTTTGGGACAGCCCGGGGGAGGACTTCAAGCCAGGATCATGGATGAGACCGGGAAGTTCTGGCCTGTGGAGGAATTGCTCACCATTGACGATGGAGTGATACGGCGATGACTGGCGTTGTGGATGTCTCGGAAGACCTAGCGGATTGGGCAATCCAGGCGGGCTACGAGGTGAATCAAGGATCTCAACCTTCGTTGAATGGTCACGAGGAGAACGATGGACGAGCCGTAATCTGGGCTAACCACGGCGAGATTCGCTACTTCATCGGCTGCCATCCCAGTGGGTGGTTCTACGTGACGGCATCCGAACGAATGTCCGAAGAGGTATTGGCTTTTGCAGCGGAGACCATGCACCTGATCGAACTCTACTTCTACGGAAAGTGCGGGTTGTCCCTTAGAAGTTCTCTTAAGCTGCCGGTTTTGAAGTACCCGCGTTCGGCAGATGACACGGTCGGCGGATATAGCTTGGGGACGGCATTGTTTGAGGGTCGGGAGAATCTTGCGCTAGTCGATTCACAAGGCTCGGCGATTGCGCTGACTACATCTGGCAAGATTGGCGGTACTGCAGAGCTGGTGTGTCTTACCTACTACCTCGCCTCGGGTGTTGAGGCCGTCAAGTCCTCGTACCTGGACCCGTCTGGTAAACCGCTGTTCACGGTCAAGCCGACGTGAGTAGCATTGTCTTGGGGATGCGATGATCGAACTGAAGAAGATCGCCACGCAGCCATGGGATTTCACGCCGTATGTCTCGCCGCAGATCGTGTTGGTAGGGCGAGCGGCACGTACCTTGGCGTGATGCTTAATGGTGTGGCGGCGTCGTTCGAAGCCAGAGGGTTGGTCGCAACCGCCGCTGGTGGGCTGACCGGCGTGACCACGCTTGTCGAGTTGCTTCAGAACGCCGTGGCGCCGCATCAAGGCGTAGTGGCCACCCGATTGCGCCCGCTCTGGGTCGGCCAGAAGGGGCTTCGGTACTACTTTCCCCGCGGCATCGTTGACCTTGAGGGGGACCCGTTTGGTGGTCCAGTCGCTATGCGACTTGGGGTTGGTGGGTCGTGGTCCACTGTAGAGCGAA
>JAIERG010000057.1 GCA_019747095.1 Caulobacteraceae bacterium
GTTCGTTTCAGCATGAGCAGTCTCCCGTATGGACGCGGCAGCTACGCCCGCGATCGTCCAGGGACGCAAGCCTCAAATCAGCGGCGACCATTCCTCATCGGGCGGAAGAGGCGCAAACAGGGCGTCTACAGCGGCGTCCGACACGTCTTCCAACGAAGACGGCGACCACTGCGGCGCATTGTCCTTGTCGACGATGACGGCCCGAACGCCCTCCTGAAAATCGTGGGTCCTCACGATCCGACCGCCCAGCAGATACTCCATGGCCATGACCTCGGCGAAATCCGTCATGCGTCGACCGGCCCGAAGCTGGCGCAACGTGACCTTCAGCGACTGGGGCGACTTGGTCCGAAGGGTCGCCAACTGCTGCAGGGCCCAGTCCGATCCGTCGGTTTCAAGGGCGTCGAAGATCGCCTCAACGGAGTCGTGGGCGAACAAGCGGTCGATCGCCTCTCGATGCGGAGCCAGAGGGGGCGGACCCGCGTCGTCGGCATGGCGGCTCAATGCGTCCATTTCCGCGGACAGGATCGCAGCCTTCAGATCATCGATCCGCTCGGCCGGAGCGAAGTGCGTGTGGATGCCGAGCGCTACGGTATCGGCGGCCTTCAGCCGCGCTCCGGTCAGGGCCAGCCAGGTCCCGGTCTCGCCCGGCAGTCGCGGCAGGAACCAGCCGCCGCCGACGTCGGGAAACAGGCCAATGCCGGTCTCGGGCATAGCGTAGGTGGTCCGCTCGGTGGCGATCCGCACGTCGGCAGGCTCGGAGATGCCGACGCCGCCCCCCATGACGATGCCGTCCACAATGGCCGTGATCGGCTTGGGATAGGCAAACATCAGGTGGTTCAGCCGATACTCGGCGTGGAAGAAGGCCTTGGCCTCGACCGCGTCCCCGGCCCCGCTCTCGGCGATCATGCGGATGTCGCCCCCGGCGCAGAAGCCGCGCTCGCCGGCGTGATCGAGAAGCACGCTCTCGACCGCCGGATCATCGCGCCAGGCCAGCAACGCCTCGGTCATGGCCTGGCACATGGCGAGGTTCAGCGCATGGAGCGCCTTGGGCCGGTTCAGCGTAATGCGGCCGACTCGGCGTTCGATGCGGGTCAGGACTTCGGCTTCGCTCATGGCGCGGCGAATAGCCCGCCCCTCGCCGAAAAGAAAAGCCCGGCGCGGACGCCGGGCCGAAAGTCGGTGATGGTGGGTGTCCTCGAAGAGAACATGCTCTTGCTCAACCGAATTGGTTAACCGGACGTTTCCGGGAACGCCGCCGGAAACCACGTGACCTGACGCGCGCCGTCGGGAGCGGTCCAGATCAGCTGCCAGCCCCCACTCGCTACGCTCAGGCCGTCAGGCCCTTCGGCGGATAACGCGGGATCAAAACCCTGCCCGTTGACTCGGATGGATCCCGGCAATCCCGCCAGCGCCGCGCTCCAGCGGCCGCTTCGGTCGGCTGTGACGTCCCGAGCGACGCCGGCTTCGATCCGCACCGAGGCTCCCGCCTCTGCGCGTCCGCTCAGGATCATCGCGCGGCCGTCAGCATCGACGGCGTCGAGCGGTGGGCTCGGATCGAAGCGCTGCGTCGCAGCGCCCGCGCTGACGAAGGCGATCGGTCCACCAGAGCTGGACGTCACCAGCAATCGGCCGGGCGCGAGGTATCGTGCTTGCCCTGACTGAACCTCGAGCTGATAAAGGGTCGGCCGGTCCGGGCCAGGCATGACAAGGCGGAATCCGCCCTGGTCATCGGCGGCCACTGCGAACTGCTCACCGTTCGGATCGCTGACGACGACGCGACCTCCTGGAGACGCTGTTCCGGACAAGGTCAGCGATCCAGCCGCCACGGTGGCCGTCTGGATGACGGGCGGTGTGACCCAGGCGGTCTCGATCGCGCCCTCGGTTTGCTGCGACGAGGGGCGCTCGCCACAGGCCGCCGCCGCCAGCACGAAGGCGATCACCGCGCCGATCCGTCGTTTCATCACTCGCGCCATCTCTGTATGACCCGCTTCCGGATAGCGCGACTGCAGTCGTCTGTCCCCTGTTTCGCACGAGGTCTCATGTCGCCCGCCCATCCCTCCATCCAGCCGTTCGACGGCCCGTCCGTCTGCCTGTTTTGCGGGTCATCGGACGCCGCCGATCCGGTTTACACGCAGGCTGCCCGGGATTTCGGACGTGCGGCCGCCCGGGCTGGCTGGAGGCTGGTCTATGGTGGCGGTGGGGTCGGCCTGATGGGCGCATCGGCGCGTGCGGCGCATCAGGCCGGAGGGCGAGTGCTAGGCGTCATGCCCGAGTTCCTGCGCAGCCGGGAACGCCTATTCGATGAGGTCGAGACCCTGGTCGTCCAGACCATGCATGAGCGCAAGCAGATCATGTACGACCAGTCCGACGCCTTCGTGGTTGCGCCGGGCGGCATTGGCACGCTGGAAGAGGTGGTCGAGCTGCTGAGCTGGAAACGGCTGGACCTGCACGGCAAGCCCATTGTCTTTCTGAACATCGGCGGTTTCTGGGACACCTTTTTCGCCCTGATGCAGCACAGCGTTGAGACTGGCTTCACACCCGCCGCCTTCCTCAACGCCTGGGTCGTCAGAGACACGGTGGGCGGCGCGATCGAGGCCTTGGCTGCGACTTCTGGGACTGTTGGCTTGCAATATGATCAGCGATAAGTGATCGGTGTTCATTAAGACGCGGCCTAGTCCGTCTTTTTTGACTACGCGCCTTGACAGTTTTCAAACGCCACGCACTATCCCGCTCGGCCGTTCTGGCCATTTTCCTCTTCGGAGTCTCCCCATGCGCTCTGTCCTCTCCATCGCCGCCCTCTGTCTCGCTCTCGCCGCTCCGGCTGTCGCCCAGACGCCGACCGGCACGCGCCTGACGCTGACCAATGCGTCCAATGCCCCGACCCGCCCCGTGATCGTCGACGGCGCCAGCTGGCGTTGTGAAGGCGCGAGCTGCACCGCTTCCGGCGGCGCGAACCAGCCCGCGCCTCGCGCCTGCCGTCGCGTGGTCGCGCGCCTGGGTGCCGTCAGCGAATTCACCTGGCGCGGTACGGCGCTGACGGCGGAACAAATCGCCGCCTGCAACGCCTGATCTGGTTTTTCTGGAGGGCGGCGCGTCCGCCCTCCTCAGGCCGTCTCGCCCTTGAGACGTCGCACGATCCGCTCGCGGCCGATCAGGGGAACGAGCGTCGCCATGTCCGGCCCCCGCTCCTGCCCTGTCAGGATGTGGCGCAGCGGCATGAACAGGGCCTTGCCCTTGGCGCCCGTGCGCGCCTTGACCGCCTCGGTCCAGGCCGCCCAGACGCCGGCGTCGATGGTCTCCGGCAGAACGTCCAGCGCGGCGGCCGCGAAGCCGGCATCCTCTACGATCGGCGTCACCGGACCGGTGACCAGGTGGCTCAACCCCACGATATCGCCGAAACGGTTCAGGTTCGGCCGCAAGGCGTCCCACACAGCTTCGCCCAGATCGCAGCCGAGCGCCGCCAGCCGAGGCCTGGCGACGGCATACGGCATGGCGTGCAGCGCCTGGGCGTTGAGCCGGTCCAGGTCGTCGGTGTCGTAGCGGGCGGGCGACCGGCCCATCTTGTCGAAGCTGAAGCCCGCGCCCAGGGCCTCCAGGCTCTCGGCGACCTCTAGGGCGTCCGACGTTCCGATCTTGCCGAGGTGGCTGGTAATGGCCAGCGGCTCATAGCCCTGGTCGCGCATGTCGGCGACCGACAAGGAACCCAGCCGCTTGGACAGCGCCGCCCCGTCCGCCCCGACCAGCAACGGCATATGGGCGAACTTCGGCGTCGCAGAACCGAGGCCGGCGGCAATCAGGGCCTCGAAGATTTCGATCTGGGCACCGGTGTTGGTGGTGTGGTCCTCGCCCCGGATGACATGGGTGATGCCCATGTCCAGATCGT
>JAIERG010000128.1 GCA_019747095.1 Caulobacteraceae bacterium
CTCCGCCCGCGCCGTCAGCTCGCCCTTGTTGGAGAGGAACGCCGCAGCATCGACTTCGAACCAGTAGGGCGCCAGCCCCTGCACACCCACGACGAGGTCGGTCCGGTCGCCCTCGGGGCGGTAGGTCTGGCGCACGCCGGCCTGGAAGTCGAAGAACGGTCGGATCGCGCGGCTGTAGAGGGCCTGGAGCTCCGCCTCTTCGACGTCGCCGTCGAATGCCCCCTCCCCTTCGGATTTCCACCAGAAGCGGGTGATGTCTCCGCCGATCCATCCTTGGGCATCCCAGCCGAATCCCTCTTCGCCGTCTCCAAAGCTGGCTTCGAGCTGGTCGAGGATGACGGCGGTGGTGCGCACGTCCCCATTTTCGACCCGCAGCTGCTCGCGCGCCGCCGCCATCTCCGCAGGATCGAAGAAAGCGTCGGCGGCGTGGGCCGGGCCGCGCGTCGCACCCGGCGGGAGAGGCATCTCGGGCGGGCGACCCGGATTGTCCGCGCTCGTCGGCACGTTCGGCGGCATGGCTATAGCGGACATATCATGCCCAGGGGGCATCTGGCCCATGGCGGACATGTCGTGCCCCGCGTGAGGGTCCGGCTGACCGGCCGTGGCCGGCCGCTGGCCAGCCTGCATCGCCGACATGTCGTGGCCGGCGTGTGGATCCGGCTGGCTTCCCGCGGACGACTGTTGGCCGCTCTGCATGGTCGACATGTCGTGGCCCGCCGGCATGGCCGGGGCCGCCGCCGCCTGACCCATGGCCGACATGTCATGCCCAGCGTGAGGGTTCGGCTGAACGCCGGATGAGGCTGGCGGGCTGGCCTGCATCGTCGACATGTCGTGGCCGGCGTGTGGATCCGGCTGGCTTCCCGCGGACGACTGTTGGCCGCCCTGCATCGTCGACATGTCGTGGCCCGCCGGCATGGCCGGGGCCGCCGCCGCCTGACCCATGGCCGACATGTCATGCCCGGCGTGAGGGTTCGGCTGAACGCCGGTTGGGGCTGGCTGGCTGGTCTGCATCGTCGACATGTCGTGGCCGGCGTGAGGATCGTGATGGCCGGACCCTGTCGGCGCAGCCTGCCCCATCGCCGACATATCGTGGCCCGCGTGCGGATCCGTCGCCGCCTGCGCCCGCTCGGGCACGGCGCCGATCGGGCAGACGGGGGCGCCAAGCGCGCCAGCCCGGGACGGATCTCCGGTCGGTGCGCCGCGCCGCACACAGCCCGCCGGCAGCGGGGCGGCGGGCTGTGCAGCGGCCGATGCCGGTCGGTGCCCGGCGTGGCTCTGAGCAAAGACCGGGCTGGCCGAGGCGGCGATCAGCAGGGGAACGAGACCGACAGATCGGCGGATCATGACGCGCCTCCTTCCAAGGGACGAACAGTGACCACATTGAACATGCCGGCGTGCATGTGCATCAGCATGTGGCAGTGGAAGGCCCAGTCGCCCGGCGCGTCCGCGGTCAGATCGAAGGTGACCTTGCCTCCCGGCGCGACGTTGACCGTGTGTTTGAGCGGCTGATGTCCTTCGGGTCCGCCCGTCACCAGCTCGAAGAAGTGGCCGTGCAGGTGGATGGGGTGGGCCATCATCGTGTCGTTGACCAGGGTCACCCGCACCCGCTCGTTCAGCTCGAAGCGGATCGGCTCGACGATCTCGGAAAACTTTCTCCCGTCGAAGCCCCACATGAACCGTTCCATGTTGCCGGTCAGGTGGATCTCCATCGTCCGGGACGGCGGGCGCTGATCCTTGTTCGGCGCCAGCGACACCAGGTCGGTGTAGACCAGCACACGGTGGGGAACGTCCTGTAGCCCGAGCGGGCGCTCGCCAAGCCGGTTGGCCGGAGCCATAGCGATGGAGTCCACGCCCACCCCGACGGCCATGTCAGGCGGGGCATTGTTCGGGTCGCGCATATTCATGCCCGCCATCCCGCCATGAGCCATCCCGGCCATCGCACCCCCGGACTGCGTCGCCATGGCGCCGTGATCCATCCCCGCCATGGCTCCGCCCGCGGAACCGGCCATGGCCCCATGGTCCATTCCCGCCATCGCACCATTCTGTGAGCCACCCATCGCGCCATGGTCCATTCCGGCCATGTTCCCGTGATCCATGCCGCCCATACCCATGTCGCGCATGGTCAGGTTCGGGACCTCGCGCAGCGGCGGAACCTCGGCCGTCATGCCTAGGCGGGGGGCCAAGGTGGCCCGGCCCATTCCGGAGCGGTCGATGGCCTCGGAGACGATGGTGTAGGCGCGGTCCTCGGTCGGCCGGACGATGACGTCATACGTCTCGGCGACCGAGATCTGGAACTCGTCGGTCTCGACGGGACGCACGTTCTCGCCGTCGGCATTGACCACCGTCATCGGCAGGCCGGGGATGCGGACGTTGAAGATCGACATGGCCGAGGCGTTGATGACGCGCAGGCGGACCCGTTCTCCCGGCCGGAACAGGCCGGTCCAGTTCTCCTGCGGGCCGTGACCGTTGATCAGATAGGTGTAGGTGGTGCCGTTGACATCGAGGATGTCGCGCGGATCCATCCGCATCTGGCCCCACATCCGGCGCTCTTCCAGGCTAAAGCGGTCGCTGCCGTCGAAGAGACCCGAAAGACTGGTCCGTTGCCGGTTGAAGTAGCCGGGGCTTTTCTTCAGCTTGTCGAGGATTTCATGTGGATTCATGAAACTCCAGTCCGACAGGACCAGCACATGCTCGCGGTCGTAGGCCACGGGGTCGGCGCCCGCCGGGTCGACGACGATCGGGCCGTAGTGCCCCAGAGCCTCCTGAAGGCCGGAGTGGCTATGGTACCAGAAGGTTCCCGATTGGATCAGCGGGAACTCGTACACGAAGGTCTCGCGGGGGCGGATGCCGGGGAAGCTGACCCCCGGAACGCCATCCATGTGGAACGGGAGAAGAATGCCGTGCCAGTGAATGGAGGTGTCTTCGTCCAGGGTGTTGGTCACCGACAGCCGCACATTCTGGCCTTCCCGCAGGCGCAGAAGCGGCGCGGGGAGCACGCCGTTGATCGTGGTGGCCGTAGCGGTCCGCCCGTTCACGGTGAAGGGAGAATGACCGATGGTCAGATCGACGTTCGGGCCCGTCAGCGTGGGCAGGTCGGCCCGCAACCCCGGTGAGCCCGTCTGGGCCCAGGCGGGCATCAGGCCCTGCAAGGCCGCAAGGCCCGCCCCCGCGGTGGCGCCGCGCAGCAGCATTCGACGATCCAGCTTCATGGGATGCTCCTGAAAGACGGGATCGCCGCCTCCGCGAGACGGCGATCTATAGGGTTTTACGCAGACGCGACGGTCGGCCCTCGCGACAGGCTGCCGCAGTGCCGGCCCGGCGAACGATTTCCGACGCCAGGTGCGGGACTACCGCCGCGCGAGGAGCGCCTTCATCTGCGCGATCTCCTGTTCCTGGGATCTGACGATGTCCTCGCAAAGACCGAGGACCTCAGGATCCGTCAAGGACGCCTGCTGACACATGAGGATTGCGCCCGAATGGTGCGGGATCATCGAGCGCAGGAACTCGGTGTCGCCCACCGCCGCCTGCGTCCGCATGCCGTACAAGCTGCCAAGGAACACCAGGGCGGCGGCACCGCCGATGAGCAGATTGGTCCGCTTCGACGGATACATCGATCGCATGAAGATCAACATGAGGATCGCCATGGGCGAAACCATCATCAAGGTCATGTATACGTTGTTGAGATTGAAGTAAAAATGATCGAGCGAGGCGATCATCGTGTACATCACCAAATACATGATGATGAAATCCAGGACGAGCTCCAGCCCGAACGACCGGTAGCTCCCCTTCATCGTGTGTCCTGCGTTCATGGTCTCCATGGATCCGCCCTCCTTCAAACGCCCATCTTACCCAGTCCCCGGTCGACCGGCGCCGGCCGGGCGGGCGTCCAGCCAAGCGCGCAGCTCAGCGATGTCCGCCGTCTGCATCTCGACCGTCTTCTGCGCCATGCGCCGGATGTCGGCGTCGTCACTTTCGCGCAGCACGACCTGCGACATGTCGAGCGCGCCCTGGTGATGGGCGATCATCTTGCGGGCCC
>JAIERG010000222.1 GCA_019747095.1 Caulobacteraceae bacterium
CGCATCCCCGGCGAGATCACGCCGGACGCGGTGGCGACGCTGCAGGAGGCGGACGCCATCTATCTGGAGGAGATCCGCAAGGCCGGGCTGTACGACCAGATCTGGCAGGCGTTCGCGGTGCTGCTGCCGGTCAAGACCGTGGGCGTGATGGGCGACGCGCGGACCTATGAGAAGGTGCTGGCGCTCAGGGCCGTGACCTCGACCGACGGCATGACGGCGGACTTCTTCGAGTTCCCCTGGGACGTGCTGGGGCGGACCGCGACGCGGATCGTCAATGAGGTCCGGGGCGTCAACCGGGTGGTCTACGACGTGACGTCAAAGCCGCCCGGGACGATCGAGTGGGAATAATTCGGGCCTTTCGAGAGCTTTCGAGAACGCTTCCGATGTGCGACATAAGTTACTGACGCAAAAGTGAATTCTGTCGAGACCCTTCGGAGCCTTTCGGAGGGTCTTTTTTTCGTGATGCCGACCTGTCTGACGGTATCGCGCTCCGTTGCTCCCGTGGATTCCGGCTCATACCGTCTGGGCCACGGCGAGCCGATGACGGTATTCTTTTCACGCAAGACGCTGAAAAGGCGAGAAAATATCGACCTCGAACCGCCGATTTCCGGGCCTGTCCGGTGCGAGGAGATTTTACCGTGCTTACCGATGCCGCTCTGAGGAATTTGAAGCCCAAATCAAAGGCTTACAAGAGTACCGACAGGGATGGCCTCTACGCCTATGTGTCGCCAGGCGGCGCGATCTCGTTCCGCTACGACTACCGCTTCAACGGTCGGCGGGAGACGCTCACCCTGGGGCGCTATGGGCGGGGCGGTCTAAGCCTGTCGCAGGCGCGGGAACGCCTGTTCGAGATCAAGCGGACCATAGCGGACGGCGTGTCGCCCGCCTTGGAGAAGCAGCGCGCCAAGCGTCGTCTGAAAGAGGCGCGCAGCTTCGAGCATGTCGCCCAGCGCTGGATGGACACCGCCCCGATGGCGGACAGCACCCGGAACATGCGCCGGTCGATCTTCAATCGCGAGGTGCTGCCGCAGTGGCGAAACCGCCTGCTCAGCGAGATCACTCCCGATGACATCCGGGCGCACTGCAAGACCATCGTGGACCGCGGCGCGCCGGCGACGGCGATCCATGTGCGCGACATCGTCAAGCAGATCTACGCTTGGGCGATCCTGCACGGCGAGAAGATCGATAATCCGGCGGACGGCGTCGGGCCGGCGTCGATCGCGACCTTCCGGCCGCGTGACCGCAGCCTGTCACCGAGCGAGATCCGCATCATGCTGGGGCTTCTCGGAGAGGTGGCGACCCTGCCGACCATCCGGCTCGGGCTGAAGTTCATCCTGCTCAGCATGGTGCGAAAGAGCGAACTGCAGGACGGCGTCTGGCCGGAGGTGGATTTCGAGAACGCCGTCTGGTCGATCCCGGCCGCGCGGATGAAGCGCTCTCGGCCCCACAACGTCTATCTGTCGACCCAGATGCTCGACATCCTGATCGCCCTGAAGACCTGCGCCGGAAACTCCAAATACATCCTGCCCTCCCGCTACGACGCGGACGCGCCGATGTCGCGGGCGACCTTCAATCGTGTGACCTCCGCCATCGCCGAGCTGGCGAAGAAGCGGGGATTGCCGTTGGAGCCGTTCACCGTGCACGACCTGCGACGGACGGCCTCGACCCTGTTGCATGAGATGGGGTTCAACTCGGACTGGATCGAGAAGGGCCTGGCTCACGAGGAGCGGTCGTCGCGCGGCGTCTACAATAAGGCGGAGTTCGAGATGCAGCGACGGCACATGGCGCAGCAGTGGTCAGACGCGGTCGAGGCTTGGGAGGCCGGGCGGACGTTCACGCCGGTACTCAGTGTGCCGGAGGGAGAGGGACCTCGCTTCGATCCGAAGTTCTGACCGGTCGGCTGATGCGTCGGCGGACGTCGGGCGGCGCCGCGCGGCGGATCGGCTGGTTGCGGCGGCGCTCGAGCCAGGCCTCGACCTCGGCCAGGTCCCAGACCACGCAGCGGGGCGTCAGGAGGAACCGCTTCGGAAACTCGCCCCGGCGCTCCATCTCCCAGATGGTGCTGTCGGCGAGCGGCACCATCTGGTGCAATTCAGGCTTCTTGATCGTGCGGGGCAGGGGTGGGTTGCGCTGGGCCATCGATATCTCCGCTTTGATGCGGGGAATCGAACTCGAAAGGTTGCGACAGGCCTAGCCGTACCCTCTCCACCGTAGATTTGCGGCCTATGTGAGGATGAGCGGCTTGAATATTTCCATATTTCTAATAATTCAGAAATATGGAAACCGAAGCCTCGATTCTCGCTCTTGCGGCCTTGGCGCAATCAACGCGACTGGAGGCGTTTCGCCTTTTGGTCCGCCACGAGCCCGACGGTCTGGCGGCCGGTGACATCTCCAACCATCTGGCCATCCCGGCCAACACGCTGTCGTCCCATCTGGGCGTCCTGACGCGGGCCGGGCTGATCAAGTCGGAGCGTCGCAGCCGGTCGATCATCTATCGGGCCGACCTGGACAGGCTTGGTGACCTGGTCCTGTTCCTGCTCAAGGATTGCTGTGGGGGCAGAGCGGACCTGTGCGAGCCGTTGTTGGCCGAACTCGCGCCGTGTTGCTCCTGAGGCCGCCGTGGACATTATCATCTACCACAACCCGACCTGCGGGACGTCTCGCAATGCGCTTGAGCTGATCCGTCACCTCGGGATCGAGCCCCACGTCATCGAATATCTGAAAAGCCCGCCGTCGCGCGCCATGGTCGCCTGGCTGGCGGAGCGGACCGGCGCCCCGCTGCGCGACCTGCTGCGGGAAAAGGGCACGCCCTTCGCCGAACTGGGTCTCGACGCCCCAGGCCTGACGGACGAGCAACTGCTCGATGCGATCGAGGCCCATCCGATCCTGCTCAACCGACCGATCGTCGTCAGCCCCCTGGGCGTGGGCCTGTGTCGCCCGTCGGAGGCCGTGCTGGACCTGCTGCCGACCGAGAACCTGAAGCCCTTCACCAAGGAAGACGGAGAGGTCGTCATCGACGCCGACGGCCGGCGGGTGGCGCGATGATCGACGCGCCCGCCGCTTCGCCGCGCCGTCTCTCATTCCTCGACCGCTGGCTGACGCTGTGGATCTTCGCCGCCATGGCGCTGGGCGTCCTGCTCGGAACCGTCGTGCCGGGCCTGCCCGCCTGGATCGACAGCCTCTCGGTCGGGACCACCAACATCCCGATCGCGATCGGCCTGATCCTGATGATGTACCCGCCGCTGGCCAAGGTCCGCTACGAGGCCCTGCCGCGCGTGTTCGCCGACAAGCGGGTCCTGGCCCTGTCCCTGATCCAGAACTGGGTTCTCGGGCCGGTGCTGATGTTCGCGCTGGCGGTGATCTTCCTGCGCGATCAGCCGGAGTACATGACCGGCGTGATCCTGATCGGCCTAGCGCGCTGCATCGCCATGGTGCTGGTCTGGAACCAGCTGGCGCGGGGCGACAACCAGTATGTGGCCGGTCTCGTGGCCTTCAACTCGATCTTCCAGATCCTGTTCTTCAGCCTCTACGCCTGGTTCTTTCTTACCGTCCTGCCGCCGGTGTTCGGCCTGCGGGGCAGCGTGGTGGACGTCAGCGTCTGGACCATCGCCGGAGCCGTGCTGGTCTATCTCGGCGTTCCATTTCTGGCGGGTTTCCTGACCCGCCGCAGCCTGATCGCCCGCAAGGGCGCCGACTGGTACGAGCGCCGCTTCCTGCCGCGCATCGGGCCGATCACCCTGATCGCGCTGCTCTTCACCATCGTGGCCATGTTCAGCCTCAAGGGCGGAGAGGTCGTGGCCCTGCCGCTCGACGCCCTGCGCATCGCCATTCCGCTGACGATCTACTTCCTCGTCATGTTCGTCGTCAGCTTCCTGATGGGCAAGCTGATCGAGGCCGACTACCCGCGCACCACGGCCCTGGCCTTCACGGCGGCCTCCAACAATTTCGAGCTGGCGATCGCGGTCGCCATCGCCGCCTTCGGCCTGGCCTCGCCGGTCGCCTTCGCGGCCGTGATCGGCCCGCTGGTGGAGGTGCCGGTCCTGAT
>JAIERG010000141.1 GCA_019747095.1 Caulobacteraceae bacterium
GGCGCGCCGATGTTGGCCTCGACCTTGTAGGTGCGCTTCAGGATGTCGATCTTGATGTCGAGGTGCAGCTCGCCCATGCCCTTCAGGATGGTCTGGCCCGACTCGTGGTCGGTCGAGACGTTGAAGGACGGATCCTCGGCGGCCAGCTTGGCGAGCGCCACGCCCAGCTTCTCCTGGTCGGCCTTGGACTTGGGCTCCACGGCGATCTCGATGACCGGCGCGGGGAACTCCATGCGCTCCAGGATCACTGGCGACTTGGTTGGGTCGCACAGGGTGTCGCCGGTGCGGGTGTCCTTCAGCCCGGCCAGGGCGACGATGTCGCCGGCGTAGGCTTCCTTGATGTCCTCGCGGTTGTTGGAGTGCATCAGCAGCATGCGGCCGACGCGCTCCTTGCGGTCGCGGGTCGAGTTCAGCAGGCCCATGCCCGTTTCCATCTTGCCCGAGTACAGGCGGCAGAAGGTCAGCGAGCCGACGAAGGGGTCGTCCATGATCTTGAACGCCAGGACCGACAGGGGCTCGTCGTCCGACGCCTTGCGGGTGACGGGCTCCTCGGTCTTGTAGTCGATGCCCTGGGTCGGCGGGATGTCGATCGGCGACGGCAGGTAGTCGACGACGGCGTCCAGCAGCGTCTGCACGCCCTTGTTCTTGAACGCCGAGCCGCACAGGATCGGGTAGAAGGCGCCGGTCAGCACCGCCTTGCGGATGCACTTCTTGATCGTCTCTTCCGAAGGCTCCTGGCCTTCCAGGTAGGCCTCCATCGCCTCGTCGTCGAGTTCGACGGCGTTGTCGATCAGGTACTGGCGGGCGGCGTTCGCCTTCTCGACCATGTCGGCCGGGATCGGCACGTCCTTGTAGGAGGCGCCCAGGCCGTCGTTGTCCCAGACCACGCCGGTCATGCGGACGAGGTCGACCAGGCCCGACAGGTTGGATTCCGAGCCGATCGGCAGCTGGATCGGCACCGCCTTGGCGCCCAGGCGGTCACGGATCGACTCGACCGACTTGTCGAAGTCGGCGCCGATCTTGTCCATCTTGTTGACGAAGACGATGCGCGGCACGCGGTACTTGTCGGCCTGGCGCCAGACGGTCTCGGTCTGGGGCTCCACGCCGGCGTTGCCGTCCAGCACGGTCACGGCGCCGTCCAGCACGCGCAGCGAACGCTCCACTTCGATCGTGAAGTCCACGTGGCCGGGGGTGTCGATGATGTTCAGGCGCTTCTCGCGCCAGAAGGCGGTCGTCGCGGCGGACGTGATGGTGATGCCGCGTTCCTGCTCCTGATCCATCCAGTCCATGGTCGCGGCGCCGTCGTGGACTTCGCCGATCTTGTGGGACTTGCCGGTGTAATACAGGATCCGCTCGGTCGTCGTCGTCTTGCCCGCGTCGATGTGGGCCATGATGCCGAAGTTGCGGTAGTCCTCGATCTTGTGCGTGCGGGGCATAGGAAGCGCCTTGAATGAAGTTCAGGGCGCATGCGGCGCGCCCTCGGGGAGTTCGTCGATGTCGGGATATGCGAGCGCGGGCGATCTAGCTCAAACCGCCCGCGCCGGATAGTCCCGGATAGTCAGCGCCCGGCCCTTAGAAAAGGGATGCGACGCTTTGAAGACGTTACCAGCGGTAATGGCTGAAGGCGCGGTTCGCCTCGGCCATCTTGTGGGTGTCTTCGCGCTTCTTGACCGCGGTGCCGCGGTTGTTGGACGCGTCCAGCAGTTCGGCGGCCAGCTTCTCGGTCATGGTGTTCTCGCCGCGCTTGCGCGCCGCGTTCACCAACCAGCGGATGGCCAGCGCGCGACGGCGATCGGGGCGAACCTCGACCGGGACCTGGTAGGTGGCGCCGCCGACGCGACGCGAGCGGACTTCGACCGCCGGAGCGACGTTGTCGAGCGCGGCGTGGAAGGTCGCGACCGGCTCCTGGTCCTTCTTCTTCTCGGCCAGGATGTCGAAGGCGCCATAGACGATGTTCTCGGCGACGGCCTTCTTGCCCTCGTACATGACGTAATTCATGAACTTGGTGACGACCAGATCCTTGTACTTCGGATCCGGCAGGACTTCGCGTTTCTGGGCGCGGTGACGACGGGACATGGGCTTCTACCTTGTTCTTGTTCTTACTTCGGACGCTTGGCGCCGTAGTGCGAGCGGCGCTGCTTGCGGTCCTTGACGCCTTGCGTGTCCAGCACGCCGCGCAGGATGTGGTAGCGGACGCCGGGCAGGTCCTTCACGCGGCCGCCGCGGATCAGGACCACCGAGTGCTCCTGCAGATTGTGGCCTTCGCCGGGGATGTAGCACACGGCTTCGTAGCCGTTCTTGGCCAGGCGGACCTTGGCGACCTTACGCAGGGCCGAGTTCGGCTTCTTCGGGGTCGTCGTGTAAACGCGGGTGCAGACGCCGCGGCGCTGGGGCGAGCCTTCGAGCGCCGGCACCTTGTTGCGCACGGGCTTGGGCTTGCGGGGCTTGCGGATCAGCTGGTTGATCGTGGGCATTACAGTCTCGACTTCTGATGGAGGCGTGTGCCTGTCGGCCGGAGCGCCTCGGTTTCCTTCTTTTTGAACGGCCCTGCTGGACCGCCCGGGATCGTTCGAGCCGTTACGCCACGCTCAAACAGAAAAACCGGAACGCGCGCTTCGGGCGTTCCGGCGGGCACAGCCCGTCCGTTCGATTGTCACGATCAGGATGGGGCGAGCCCCGTCTCGAAAGTCCGGCGCGTTTACGCGGACGGGACTGTCAGGTCAAGGGCGCGACGCCCCTACTCCGCCACCGGCCGCGTCAGGTCAAACTCCACGCGGAAGTGGCGGTTGGGCCGACGCAGTTCATAGGCGAACATCCGCCCCGGATGAACTTCCATCGCCCAGACGTTGGTCGTTGACACCGAGGCATCCCAGGCGTTGAACAGCTCGATCGAGAAGGCGTCGACCGGGAATTCCTGCCGCGCCTCGGTGCCGGCACCCGTCGTATCGCCGCCGTACCAGTGCAGGCCGTCGGGCCGTCCTTCCGGATCGCGGTGATCGTGCTTCAGCGTCAGGCCCTCCTCCGTCCGCGTCACCACCCAGGTCCGCGACCGGTCCTCGCCGACCCAGAAGGGAATGCGCACCTCGTCTGCCGAGCAGTCGCGCACATGCATGAGCAGGCGCTGGCTGGCGAAGGTGGCGTCGACCGGATCGGTCGTCACCACCCGTCCCTCGAACCTCTGGCCGCACAGAGCGTTCAGCCGTGCCATGAAGGCGTCTTGCTGCGACGACGGTCCGGCGGGCAGGCTGGCGCATGCGGCAAGAACAAACAGAAGCGGTGCGATCAGGAGGGCTTTCATGCCCCGACCCTGGGGCCCAGGCCACGCCAAGGCAACCGCCCAAGTCCGCCGTTGACTTCGGAACCTTCCTGAGTATGTTCCGCGCCTCTCATTTTACGGCTTCCCCGCCGTCGCAAAGGTAATTTCCGATGGCCAAGCCCGCCTCGATCAAGATCCGCCTGAACTCCACCGCCGACACCGGCTTCTTCTACGTCACCAAGAAGAACGCCCGCACCATGACCGAAAAGATGGTCGTCAAGAAGTACGATCCGGTCGCGAAGAAGCACGTCGAGTTCAAGGAAGGCAAGATCAAGTAAGGGCACCTTCCGCCCCGACGATCAAACGCCCGGTCCGAAAGGCCGGGCGTTTTTCTTTGCCAGCGTGAGGGTCGGGAAACGGCCGTTTCCGCTTAACCCTTCTGAAAATGGTTCTCCCGTATTGTCCACAGGCAGCAGGGAGTTTCGGCCGCAGAATGCCGACCATTGAAGTCCTGACGGAACGCGCAGAACCGGTCGAGCCCTCGACGCCGGTGCAGCAGATCTTCGCGCGGTTTCAGTCGGAGCCGGACACCCTCGTCATTCCCGTCGTTTCCGATGGCCGCCCGGTTGGCCTTGTCGAACGCAACGCCTTCCTCCTGAAGATCGCAGGGCCGTTCGGACATGCCCTGTATTCCGGACGCACGGTTTCGGCCCTCATGGACCCCGAGCCCGCCGTGGTGGACGCCGGCATCCGCATCGACGCCTTCTGCGACATTCTGGTGAAATCCGGTCCCGGCGCGTTGTTGCGCGGCTTC
>JAIERG010000143.1 GCA_019747095.1 Caulobacteraceae bacterium
CCGAGGACCTCGCCCTCTTCACCCGCCTGAGCAATCTGGAGACCGCCACGGCCCCCGACGAGCTGCCGCTCCGCGTCATCATCCCGAGCTTCATGATCAGCGAGCTGAAGCGCGCCTTCGTGATCGGATTTCTCCTTTTCGTTCCGTTCCTTGTGATCGATCTGGTGGTCGCCAGCGTGCTCATGTCCATGGGCATGATGATGCTCCCGCCGGTGGTCATTTCGCTCCCGTTCAAACTCATCTTCTTCGTCCTCGTGGACGGGTGGAGACTGGTCGCGGGCAGCCTGGTGGAGAGCTTCCGGCAGGCGTCGGGAACCGGCTAGAGCCCGCCCTGAAAGGGTTTCAGCGCCAATCCCGCTTGCATTGTCCGGGGAAAGCGGCGTTGATCCCCCCGTCATCGCCCTGGGAATCAGGGCGAGTTATTTCGGGAAACGACCCACAATGACCACTCAAGCTGAACTCATCGCCGCCGTCGCCAAGGATGCCGGTGTCTCGCAGGCCGACGCCGGCCGCGTTCTGGACGCCATCGTCAAGAACATCCACAAGTCGCTGACGGCTGGCGGCGACGTCCGCATCTCCAACCTGGGCGTGTTCGACACCGCCGCCCGCGCTGCCCGCGAAGGCCGCAACCCGGCCACCGGCGCGACCATCAAGATCGCCGCGTCGAAGGCCGTGCGCTTCCGCGTGTCCAAGCCGCTCAAGGACGCGGTCAACAAGTAAGCCACCTAGCCGGCCGCGGGTCTCGCGGCCGCTGGCGCTTGAGCCTGAGCACGGGCGGGGGTCGCAGGGCGGCTCCCGCCCGTCGCTTGTCCGGTGCCCGCCTGCGCTCCACTGGTCCGCTCCCGGAGCTGGGCCTTCATCTGGGTGATCCAGCCGGTGAAGGTGTCTGCTGATGCCGTCAGCCCGGCGAAATCCTGGGCCCGGGCTGCGCCCTCCATTCCGTCCAGGCCATCCAGCGCGATCCGCATGGCGGCCCCCGATCGCGCGTTGGCGATAAAGGGCGAATAGTTTCGGGACAGCCGACCCAGCGCAGCGGCATCCCGACCCAGCGAGTACCCCACACCGGCCCGGATGACGCGGCTTTCCTCATCCGGCGTCAGGGGACGTGCCGTGTCGGCAAAACGCTCGCCCAGCCGCGCCTCATACAGGGCTGCGGCATCCGCCCATTTTTCCTGTTTCCAGAAGATGTCGGCCCGCACGCCTTGCGCCTCGGCCGACCGGTCATCGCCCAGCACTTCCAGGGCGTGGTCGAAACGACCCAGCTCCATCAGCGCCCGCGCCTCCAGCGCCCGCCGTTCCGCGTTCAGCGCGCTGGGAAGAAGGGTGGTGCGAGAGTCCCAGATCGCCTGAAGCGCCTGCTCGGGCTGGCGATCCATCAGCAGGACGGTCGCGAGCGTCGTCGCCACCTGGGCCTTGGCCACGCCCTCCAGCCGGTTGTCGACCTGATACTTCAGAAGCTCGGCCGCCTGGTCCAGCAGATCGACATCCACCAGCCGGCGCGCCAGCCGGCGCACCATCTCGTCCCCGTCCGCCCCCACCGGCGTCAGGTCGCGGAAGTCGTAAAACAGCGCCAGGGCCTGCACGGGCTGCAGTCCATCCGCCGCGCCATCCAGGAACAGCGCCTTGAAGGCGTTGGACAGGTCCAGCTGCAGCTCGGCGGCGCCCGGGAGATTCGCCAGCCGGTTGCCGGCCCGCTTCAGCGTGTCCATGGCCTCGCGGTAGCGGCCCTGCGACAGGTAGAGCTGTCCCAGCGTGCGGATCACAGCCAGCTCGGTCGCATCGCCCCGCCAGCGCCACTTCAGTTGCTCAAGCTGTCCCGCCGCGACATCGGCCGTCATGGTCCCCTTGGCCATCTCCAGCTTGATGACGCCCAGCTTGGCCGGGGTGGCGATGCCGTCGAGCGGGGCGCGAGCGATGGCCTTGTAGACCGCCAGCGCCCGGTCGCTCTGGCCATCGATCTCGAACAGGCGGGCCTGAACCAGACGCGCGGTCAACTGGTCCGCCGCCGGCGCGTTCTGCGAGAAGCTGTAGGCCAGCAAGGCGCGCGCCGCGTTCAGGTCGCCGGTCTCCAGCGCCGCCATGGCATGGGCCGCGCCGAAGCGCGCGCGCCACTCCGCCGGGAACTGGTCGATGGCCGCGGCACCGGCCGCGAAGGACTGCCGCGCGCCGGCCCAATCACCCTGCTCGGCCGCGATCCAGCCCTGCCACACCTTGGCCGAGGGATCACCCGCCAGCGCACCGGAGCCGAAGTCCAGCGCCGCCTCCTCGACGCGGCCAATCGAGGCCCGCGCGGCACCGCGCAGCCCTCTCAGTTCCGGTTCGCCCTGGAGCGAGGGCGTCTGGGCGAACATGGCGTTGACCACGCCGATGGCCTCGTATCCCAGTCCCGATCCGACCAGAAACCGGATGTAGGCCAGCCTTGCCGCGATGGGCGCGCGCGGATTGTCCGATGCGGCGATGGACTCCTCGGTCGCGGCGTCCTGCAGGCGGCGATGTCGCGTGGAGAAGCCCTCCTCGCCCACCGTCGCCCAATCGACCAGGACGAGGGCCGGGAAGTCGGCCTTGCGGGGTATCTCGGCTTCGACGGGCTCTGCCGCGTCCAGCGTCATCGATGGCGGCGACAGGGTCAGGCCGTTGGGGCGCGCCAGCGTGACCAGGTCGCCTTCGGCCCGGATCGTCAGGTCGTCGGTCGGCGTCTCGACCGCCAGGCCATGGGCGGTGGGCAGAAGCGTGAGATCGACGGTCTGACGACGGTCCCCGAAGCCCTTGCCGGGAGCCAGCGCCGTCACGGCCGCGAAACGGTCCCCCACCATGGGGTCGGTCAGCCAGACCGTCTTGGTCGCCCCGGCCATGGTGGCCACCAGGGACGTGGCCCCGGCGTCATCGCGATCGACCGTGACGCCCGATCCGCCGCCACCGGACCCGCCGATCGTGACGCTCCACTGCGCGCCCTGGCCATTGGCGGTGACCGCCAGTCCTTCGGGGGCGGCGATCCGGATTGCGGTGTAATCGGGTCCGACCGCCCAGCGGGCATCGGATGCCGGCCCGAGGTCGCGGGCCCGGCTCATGTCCATCCGCGCTGCGGTGTCGAACACGACCCAGAGCGCCTCGCCCCGGCGGAACACGGCTGCTCCCACCGGCGCGGCCCAACCGAACGTCAAGGTGACGCGATCGTCGGCCTTGACCGCCGTGACCGGCACCGCCCCGCCCGCGGGAACGGCGCTTGCGGCCGTCGGCGGTGGCGTCGCACCGGCGGGATACAGGTTCAGGAAGACTGCCCCGTCCGCCATGCCGGAACGCGCATCTGCACCCTCGGCCAGGGTCACGACGATTTCGGTCGCGTCCATGACCGCCCGGGTCTGGACCTCCTCCACGCCGGGCGGCGGATCGACCTTCAGGCGGCTGACGTCTGGGGCCGCCGTGGTGCCGACGCGGACGATGACGGACTGCCCCTCGCGACGGATACGAGCGCGACTACCGACCACCCCGGCGAACTCGACGCGCGTGAAGCCCTCATTGGCCCCGACGCGGATCGTGACGGGATCCAGCGCCGCCTGTCCGGCTTCCTGCGCCAGCACCGGGGCGACCCCCGTCAGCACCGGGGCGAGCGCGATCGTCCCCGCGACGCCGAGCGCCGTCGAGGTCCGTCCTATCGCGGTCCTGGATCGCGGGCGGGCCATATCGCCCCTGAATCGCGCAATCGCCCTTTCGACGCGGTTAACGGGGTGTGACCGAAGGGCACTTGATGCGGTGCCGACAAAGGCAGACAGAAAGCTCGCATGACCCATCCGACCCCAGCCGAATGGCCCCGCCTGTCGACTCTGTCGACGGGCCTGCGCTGCCGCTGCCCGCGCTGCGGCAAGGGGCCGCTGCTCGAGGGCTTCCTCACCATTCGCGCGTCCTGCCCCGTCTGCGGTCTGGACTACGGTTTCGCCGAGCCCGCCGACGGCCCGGCCTTCTTCGCCATGAGCGCCATTGGCGTTATCGGCATGATGGCCTTCATGGCGTTCGAGTTCACGGTGCAGCCCCCGATCTGGATCCACTTCGCCGTGACCTTTCCGCTGATCGCGCTGGCCTGCATCCTCGTCC
>JAIERG010000187.1 GCA_019747095.1 Caulobacteraceae bacterium
AAGCGCTATCTGGCCGAGAAGCCCGGCTTCTATTCGGCCATCCGCGACGCCATCGGCGGCGTGTCGGAAGAGACGACCACGGGCGTGCACCGCCTGTACCAGATGGCCGAGCGCGGCGACCTGCCCTTCCCCGCCATCAACGTCAACGACAGCGTCACCAAGTCCAAGTTCGACAACCTGTACGGTTGCCGGGAATCGCTGGTCGACGCGATCCGTCGTGGCACCGACGTCATGCTGTCGGGCAAGGTCGCGGTGGTCTGCGGCTACGGCGACGTGGGCAAGGGCTCGGCCGCCTCGCTGCGCCAGGGCGGCGCCCGCGTCGTGGTCACCGAGATCGACCCGATCTGCGCCCTGCAGGCCGCCATGGAAGGCTATGAGGTCCAGACCCTGGAAGACGTCCAGGACAAGGCCGACATCTTCGTCACCGCCACAGGCAACAAGGACGTCATCACCGTCGATCACATGCGGGCGATGAAGAACAACGCCATCGTCTGCAACATCGGCCACTTCGACTCCGAGATTCAGGTCGCGGGCCTGAAGAACTTCAAGTGGGACGAGATCAAGCCGCAGGTCCACCACGTCGAGTTCCCGGACGGCAAGAAGATCATCCTCTTGTCAGAAGGCCGTCTGGTGAACCTGGGCAACGCCACGGGCCACCCCTCGTTCGTGATGTCGGCGTCCTTCACCAACCAGGTGCTGGCCCAGATCGAGCTGTGGACCAACGCGTCCAGGTACGAGAACAAGGTCTACACCCTGCCCAAGCACCTCGATGAGAAGGTCGCCATGCTGCACCTCGGCAAGCTGGGCGCGAAGCTGACGACCCTGAAGAAGGATCAGGCCGACTATATCTCGGTGCCGGTCCAGGGTCCGTTCAAGCCGGACCACTACCGCTACTGATCGGCCTCAGGCCGCGAGCGCCACGATATCCGCGCGCTCGCGGCCTGACAGGCTGATTTCGAAATCGGCCAGAAGGTCGAGGAACTCCTCGGGCGTCAGACGCGGCTTTCCGGCCGCTGTGCGGAAACGCCAGAAACTGACGATGTGCTGAACCGCGCCCAGACGCTCGCCCAGTCGAGAGAACAACAGCGGCGCATCCTTCAGGAAGTCCCTGAACCGGCTCGGGTCCCCCCTCTGGGTCATGGAAACGAAGGCCTCGTCATAGACCTTCAGCATGTCCGAGGCCGATTCACAGGTCAGGATGATGCGGCGTTCCACGACCTCGCGCGCCCGCTCGATGGCGATGGATTGCTCGGCGTCCAGACGGCCGTAGGGCTTGGCGCGACGGACGCTGTCCAGAACCCCACCGATGTCGCCGATCACGGTCTGAAGCGACCATTTGTAATAGAGGAAGCCCTTCCAGCAGAAGACGCCCTCCTCATACTCCTGGGGGTCCAGCTGCAGCGTCGCGCCGAGCGAACTCATGTCCTCGCCCGGCGTGAAGGACATGATCTTGGCCGTCAGACGAGAGACCGGGTTTTCCGCCGTCAGGTCCGCATCGGGACCAAGGCTCAAATCGACCAAAGGCCGGATCTCGTCCGCGACGAACTCGGTCATGCGCGAGAGATCGGCTTCGGTGAGGTTGAAGTAGCAGGGGTCGGGAGCGATGCCGTTGCGACGAAGCTGCTCACGCAGGAGGAAGGGGTCCAGGCCCGGCAGTTCGTCGATCAGTTCCAGAACGCGACGGTCGGGATGGTTGGGTCCGATCCCGAAGGTCTCTTCCATCAGGCGGTCGTAGCCGATCTCGTCGACGAAGCCGTACCGGCCACCGATCCGCAGATCGCCGCGATCGATCGGCAGGATGATCTTGGTCGCGACATGCCGGCGCACGCGGAAGCGGTCGACCTCGTCACGACGCAGCCGGTGTTTCAGGATCAGGGCCCGGTTCAACGACGGGTGCCGGAACATCGGCGCGGCCTTCCAGCCCTCGGTCGCCCCGTGCTCGTCCCAGACGCGCAGCAGGTTGAGCACCCGCGCCGTGGACGCGGATTTCTTCAGGTTGGCCAGGTTGCGGACGGCACGATCAGTCAAAAAGGGCTCTCCAAGAGCCGTGCACCGTGAGGGCCAAAGGTTGAGATCGCGAGGAGGAGATGGGTTACCCGGGCGTGAACGCCGCAGGTCCCATCGCTGGCCAGCCTGACCGGAGCGGCCTAGATAGGCGTCATGAGCCTGTTCGACATCCTGATAATCGCCGCCATAGCAGCGGTGACCGTGACCCTCGGCTTTGGCATCTACGCCCTGTTTCGGGGGGGCGACTATGGTCGTTCGAACTCCAACAAGCTGATGCGCCTGAGGGTCGCCCTACAGGGCGCGGCGATCCTGCTGCTGATGGCTGGCATGTGGTGGAAGTCCACGCAGGGAGGCTGATCGCGTGGTCGTCCTGAACAAGATCTACACCCGCACCGGTGACGACGGCGACACGGGCCTGGCGTCCGGCGAACGCGTGTCCAAGAGCGATCCGCGCGTCGAAGCCTATGGCACGGTCGACGAGCTGAACGCCGCCATCGGCGTGGCCCGGCTGCACGCCGGCCAGAATGACCGCATCGACGCCATGCTGGGTCGCATCCAGAACGAGCTGTTCGATCTCGGCGCCGATCTGGCCACCCCGCTCGACCCGCCGCCAGCCTGGGAGGCGCTGCGCATGGTGGACACCCAGGTCGAGCGGCTGGAGGCCGAGATCGACTGGATGAACGAGAGCCTGAAGCCGTTGGACAGCTTCATCCTGCCGGGCGGATCGGCCCTGTCGGCGCATCTGCATCTGGCCCGCACCATCGCGCGTCGGGCGGAGCGGGAGGCGATCCGGCTGGTGGAGACGGGCGCAGCGGTGACGCCCCAGGCCCTGCGGTATCTGAACCGGCTGTCGGACCATCTGTTCGTGGCTGCGCGACGCGCCAACGCCAACGGCGCGGGCGACGTGAAATGGGTGCCGGGCGGGACGCGGTGACCGTCTCCTCCCTGTCGCGCAGCGATGGGGAGGTGGATCCGGAGCGAAGCGGAGGAGACGGAGGGGTTCTTCGCGGCGGCCAGAACCCCTCCGTCTGCTCGCAAGGGCTCGCAGCCACCTCCCCATTCGCCGCAGGCGAACGGGGAGGAGACACGCCCGGCGCCCCACGCTAAACCGCGCGCCAAAGATAGAAATCCGAGGAAGCGTCCCCATGCGAAACATCGACCACTTCATCAACGGCGCGTCGTTCACCGGTGCCTCGGGCCGGTTCGGCGACGTGTTCAATCCCAACACCGGCGAGGTGCAGGCGCGCGTCCAGCTGGCGACGGAGGGCGAGGTCGATCGCGCGGTTCAAGCCGCACAGGCCGCCTTCGAGGGCTGGTCCAGCACCAACCCCCAGCGCCGTGCGCGCGTGATGTTCGAGTTCAAGCGCCTGGTCGAGGCGAACATGAATGAGCTGGCCGAAATGCTGTCTTCCGAGCACGGCAAGGTCATCGCCGACGCCAAGGGCGACATCCAGCGCGGGCTGGAAGTCATCGAGTTCGCCTGCGGCATCCCCCACGCGCTGAAGGGAGAATACACGCAAGGAGCCGGCCCCGGCATCGACGTCTATTCCATGCGCCAGCCGCTGGGCGTGGTCTCGGGCATTACCCCGTTCAACTTCCCGGCCATGATCCCGATGTGGATGTTCGGCGTGGCCATCGCGGTCGGCAACACCTTCGTGCTGAAGCCGTCGGAGCGCGATCCGTCGGTGCCGGTGCGTCTGGCCGAGCTGATGATGGAGGCGGGGGCCCCTGCCGGCGTGCTGAACGTCGTGCACGGCGACAAGGCGGCGGTGGACGCCATCCTGACCCACCCGCTGATCCACGCCGTCAGCTTCGTCGGCTCGTCCGACATCGCCCACTACGTCTACCAGATGGGGGCGGCCAACAATAAGCGCGTCCAGGCCATGGGCGGGGCCAAGAACCATGGCATCGTCCTGCCCGACGCCGACATGGACCAGGTGATCAAGGACCTGTCGGGCGCCGCCTTTGGCTCGGCTGGCGAGCGCTGCATGGCCCTGCCGGTCGTCGTGCCGGTCGGCAAGAAGACGGCCGATGAACTGCGCGAACGCATGGTCGCAGAGATCGCCACGCTTCGGGTCGGCGTCTCGACCGACGCCGGCGCCCACTACGGCCCGGTCGTCACCGCCCAGCACAAGGCCCGCGTCGAGGGCTGGATCGACCAGGGCGTCAAGGACGGGGCCGAACTG
>JAIERG010000084.1 GCA_019747095.1 Caulobacteraceae bacterium
ACGGCGGCGATGCTGTCCTCGATCTCGGCCACGGCCGCCAGCCGCGCCGCCGCCTCGGCCGCGTCGCCCGCCAGCCGCGCCGTCATCTCCAGGCTGATCTGGGCCGCCGCCGCGCTGTCGGCCGCCCGCAGCGCGGTCAGGGTCGTGGCCAGCGTCGCGCCGGATTCGCCCTCGATGATCGTGTCGCGGCGGATGATGACCGTGCCCTCGATCGGGTCAATCTCGGCCAGCCGCGACAGGCGGTCCAGCGCGTCACGGATCTCGCGGATGCGCGTCAGGCTCTCACCCAGCGCCCCGGCGGCCCGGTCATTGGCCAGCAGCAGGATCTCTTCCAGCGAAGCCCGCGAGGCGGTTTCGAGCCGGGTCAGCTCTGAAATCGGACGTCCCGCCCAGGTGACTGTGTCGTCCGCGATGACCCCACCCACCGGGACCACGAACCAGGCACTGGCCGCCACGTCACGACTGGGGTGCCCGATTGGTATCAGGCGGGCTTCCAGGGTTTGACCCGGCGTCACGCCATTGCTGACGATCAGGCTGCCGGTTGCCGTGTTCTCTGTCCGGCTGGCGGAGACGTCGGTCTCGCCCTGCACGCGGATCTCCGCGCGGATGGCGCTGATGGCTGGATCGACCGGGGTGGTCCAGGTGAAACGCACAGCGGGGATGGTGCCACCGTCGCCCTCGAGCAGAACCGCCGCCGCCCCGGCTCCCGGCAGGGTCAGCGGATCCGGTACGACCGGCGGGGGCGGCGTCTCGGCCAGATCCTCCACAGGATCGGGCACGCCATAGACCGATGACGCGATCTCTCGCAGGGACAGCCGCATGCGCCAGCCCTTGTCGCGGGCCCAGCTCTCGATCCGGTAGCGGACCGTCGCGCCCTCGTGGCGGCGATCGGATTGCCATGCGATCCAGTCCCCTTCCTCAAGGAAGCTGAACCGGGGGGGCAGGGTGATCGTCGCGCGGCGTTCGAGCCGGTTCAGTCGCCGGCGGATCTCGGCGCATCGGTCGGCCTGGGCACCGGAGGTGACGATCGGCAGCGGCAGGGTCTCTTCGCGCGGCCCCCCGTCTTCGGCGATATCGGCCAGATCCCGCCGCACCGGGCCGGAGTGGTCGGCCCAGTTCTGGGCCGGCTCGATATAGCGCGGCACGACGGTGTTGATCCGGCCGCCGTCGGTGTCCGGCAGGAAGGGCGAATAGGTCACCGGCTCGCCAATCACCAGGTCCGCGTCGGTGATGGTGACGACGGCCGCCTTGGCATGGCCGGGCTCGATCTCGACGCCGCCTTCATGCTGAACGATGACGCCGGCCATGGCGGCGGCGAACCATTCCTCGACCTGGACGAAGTCGTCGGACGCCCGGATCACGCCGGCGGCGGTGTAGCGCAGCTCGCCCTCGGCCGGGACTTCGTCGCACAGGTTGGCGGCGGCGATCACGCGCGCGGGCGGGGCCTCCTCGGCCGAAAGGCCACGCCCCACCAGCAGCTGGTCCGCCTCCCCCTGACGGCCCTCGACATAGATCCCGCGCGTATAGGCGTAGCGGATCAGGGCGGCGTTCTGGGTGAACTCATGCGTGGACCGGTCAGACCAGACGTGAGGGGCCTCGCCCGTGTAGCCCAGCGCTGCGTCCTTGCGCGGGTCGTAGACGCGCAGACCGCGCAGGGTCCAGCGGAACTGGGGGTGGCCCTGGGTCCAGACCTTGTCGTCGAACTTGTAGGTCACCCAGACGTGCGTCACGCCGATCAGCTTGTCCGATGCGCCCCAGCCCCCGGCCGAGGCCACTGATGGCAGGCTGACCGCTGACCCGCTGGCGTTGCGGAACTCGATCGACAGCGTGCCTCCGAACCCCGCCTGGGTGCCATTGGCCGAGAAGGCGACGTACTGGTCGTCGACATAGTAGCCCAGCAGGGCATCGACCGCGTGATCGGCCAGGGCGATGACCCGGGTCACAGAGTCGGTACCGTACTGGCCGCCATGGTTGAAGGCGTCGATCAGGGATCCGCCGGTCGTCGTATGGCCGAAGACCATCTCGCGGGGGACTTCGCCGATGGTCAGCTGCAGGACGCTGGCCTGACGTTCCTGGATGGCCTGCTTGTTCTTGCCAAGGGAGCGGGTGACGGCGTCAATCGCATAGCTGAGCGCGGTATTGATGAGGATTGTTGTGACGGCCTTCACCGCGACGGTGACGAAGGCTTTGATCGCTAGGGGGATGGCGATCTGCGGCATCAGTCAGCCGTCCAGGCAAAGACGACCAGCGACCGAGGCAAGCGACGCAGGCCACGCTCCTGCACGCCGACAACGGTCTGGCCTTCAAAGAGGACGAGAGCACCGTCGTCGGTCATTCCCACATCCCCTCTCTGCGCCAGCGTAGGCGCGATTGGCCGCATGACCGTGCTGACGGCAGAGGCCAGTCCGCCATGGGCCGCGAGCACCCGTCGAGCACCTCGCTCGGACGTCCAGCGGCCGGCGAAGGCATCCAAAGGGTCGACGCCTGTCACCGCCGCGACGCCCGCGCCGCAGAAGCGGGCGCAGTCGTGGGTCCGTGGCTCCGGCCCATAGCCGAAAGCCCAGTCTTCCCGGGTCTCAAGGAAAGGCACGAGGGCCTCAGGGCATCTGGCGGCGAAGCGCATCAAAACACCTGAATCGGCCGAACCGTCAGGTCGCCGAACCCACCCCCGCCGCCCATGCCCCCGCCGAAGGCCGAGACCGCCCGCTCCGGCGGCTTGCCGCCCCAGTAGACGGACTTCCGACCGGCATAGGCGACGCGACGGAACCCGGCGTCTGCCTCATCGATTAGCCTCTGGTCCGCGTCGCTGCGCATGCGCTCGGACCGGCGGCCCAGGGCTCGCGCCGCACCCTCGACCCCGACCTTCAAGGTCGAGGTTCCGCCCGGCGTTTCGTCCAGACTGACGGAGTCCGCCCGGCCGCGCAGCCAGACTTGGGCGTCCAGCAGGACGCGGCCACCGCCGTCGAAGACAAGCCATTGCAGGACGACGGACGCACCGCGCAGTGCGCGGAAATCCACCTGGGCGGCGACGTCCGGATCTACCCCCGACAGGGTCAGCATCGCGCCCTCCGCCATCCCGCCCAGGGTGCCGCCGGACACTTCGACCGTGCCCTGGTCGCCGACCCCGACATAGGTCTCGCCGCCCAGCGACAGGGACCCGTGACCGCCCCAGAGTCGCACGGGCTCGGCCAGGCCGAACCGCACGGACCCCGACACGATGGCCTCTCCGGACTCAAGCACTTCCAACGCTTGCGTCGAGAAGGTCTTCACGCCAGCAGTTCCTGCAGGGCGACCACGCTGCCGCCGCCGCTATGAAGCGTGTCGATCTCGCCCATCGAGGTCTCCTCGGTGACGATGCGCATCAGGCAGTCAGGCTCGTTCAGAAAGGCGACCGCCCCGTCGGGGACGAGGGTCGGAACGGCCGGCTCGACCGTCAGGCCGCTGATCACCCCGGATCCGTTCGCCGTCGCCGGTTCGACCACGCGGACCAGCGCACGCCGTGCGCTGCCGCCCGTCGTCCACCGAAAGCCGACATAGTCCTTCAGGCCCAGCGCAAGCCCGGCCGGAAGCCCCGACAGGGACGCGACGTCGCCGGCCGTATTGATCGACCACCCGGTCGCGGATCCGTCGAATGACCCGCCACCGGCCCGCGTCATGCCGCTGAACCCGGCAGGATAGGCCTTCGGGTAAGGCCGGGTCAGGTCGCGGCCCAGGAACAGGCGCTGGGAACCCCGCAGGGAGTCGAGGAAGGCGATCCAGTCCTCGGTCTCGTCGGCCGTGGTGTTGGCGAGGGTCGCGGCCATGCGCCAGCGCGGGAAGCCCGCCGTCACACCGCCGCCGCCCCCGTTCAAGGTCGGCGACTGAAAGTCGGCGCGCGCGATCTGGAACGCCTGGCTTTCGACGCCCCCCGTCGGCATCGGGCGTGGGAAGGTTAGGGCCATCCTAGATCTTCCTCCGCTGACGGGCGTCCACGACGGTCTCGATCACATTGGCGCGGAAGTTGGCGCGCTCAGACGCCAGCTCGCGACGCAGGGCTTCAACCTCGGGGCCGGACCCGTTCACCCGGATATTGGGGGCGTAGACTGCGGTGACCGCGAGATCACCTTGGCCTCCCGGGCCCGCCAGATCCTGGACCATCTTCGCGGTCTCGGCCGCGCTGGTGACCTGCCCCTTGCCGCCCAACAGCAGCAGCTCCGGCCCGTGCTCCGCCATGTTGTAGACAAAGCCGGCACCCGTCTCGCCGCCCGCCGCCCGGCCGCCGCCTCGCC
>JAIERG010000185.1 GCA_019747095.1 Caulobacteraceae bacterium
GGGCGGGCTGAGCGTCCAGCGCGCGGCCCATTCGACGAAGTCGAGCGCGCCGCCCGGCACGGGCGGGTCGGTCAACCGTTGCTCCACCGCCTTCAGCCGCCGGTTGGAACCGGTCGTCTCGCGCACGTCCGAGACGATGCCACGCATCAATCGTGGACCGAGCGGCACGGCGACCTGATCGCCGCGCGCGAGGTCGAGCGCCTCGGGGACCTCATAGTCGAAGGCCTCGGGCACCGGCAGGGGAAGAAGGACGGATGCGACTTTCACCGGGCGGCCCGCTCGGCTAGACACCGCGCCATGAAACTGTTCCTCGACACCGCAGACGTCGCCGTCATCCGGGAGATGGTCCCCACCGGCATGGTCGACGGGGTGACCACCAACCCGTCCCTGATCGCCAAGAGCGGTCGCAACATCGCCGAGGTCATCGCCGAGATTTGCGCCCTGGTCGAGGGGCCGATTTCGGCGGAGGCCGTGGCGACCGATTTCGAGACCATGGTGCGCGAGGGCGACAAGCTGGCATCCATCGCCCCGAACGTGGTCGTCAAGCTGCCCCTGACGTGGGACGGGCTGCGGGCGGCGCGCAACTTCGCCGACAAGGGGATCAAGACCAACGTCACCCTGTGCTTCTCGGTCGCACAGGCCATGCTGGCGGCCAAGGCGGGCGCGACCTTCGTCTCGCCGTTCGTTGGGCGGCTGGACGACCACGGGGCCAACGGCGGCGAACTGATCGAGGCCATCCGCGTCCTTTACGACACCCACGGCTTCGAGACGGAAATTCTCGCAGCCTCGCTGCGCCATCCGGCCCATGTGGAGGCCGCGGCGCTGGCGGGGGCGGATGCGGCGACCCTTCCGGCCGACACCTTCAAGGCCCTGGTCAAGCACCCGTTAACCGACAAGGGGCTTGATGCCTTCCTGGCCGACTGGGGCAAGACCGGCCAGTCGATCCTCTGATTCTGCGGCCCGGCGCGCCTTCCGGGAGGAGCGCCGACCGCGTGATGTCGAAGGAAGAGACCGCCGACCTGTTCGCCCCGCGCGAGCCGCACTGGCCCGAGATCCGCGCCTGGCTGCAGGCCAACCCCGACACCCTGCTGGATGACCGGTCGCTGCTGGAAGAGATCGGCCTGATCGTGCGCGGCCGTAACGTCGTCGAGTTCGGCCGCACCGCCCTGACCAGGCTGGAAGCCGCCGCGGAGCGAGAGGCGGATGCGCGGAAACGCATCGAGGACGTCGCCCGCGCCAACTTCGCCGCCCAGACCCAGACCCACGTCGCCGCGCTGGACCTGATGGAGGCGCGCAGCCACTCCGACCTGGCTCGTCGTCTGGACGCCGCCGCCCAGGCGCGCTTCGGCCTGTCCGCCGCAGCCATCGCAGTGGAGAAGCCGGGTGGCGTGCCGTTCGGCTGGAAGGCGCTGGAACCCGGCGGCGTCGATGCCTGGCTGGGCGAGCATGGCCTGACCTGGCTGGGGCCGATGTTTCCGGAGCTCGACCTCTTCGGCCTGGCGGGCGAAGAGGTGAAGTCGGTCGCCCTGATCCGCATGGCACTGCATCTCGGCGGCGACCGGGGCGAGGTGGCGCGTCCGGCCCTGGCCGCCTTTGGATCGCCCGAGCCTGAAGGCTTCACGGCCGGCATGGGCTGTGAGCTCGTCACCTTCGTCGCATCGGTGGTGGCGAGAACCGCAGAGCGCTGGCCGGTCCTTGACTGAGATGTCAGCCCTTGGGCCTCCAGCGTCTGAAGCGATGGCCGCCTGGCTTGAGCATCTGGCGCATGAGCGTCGCCTGTCACCCCGGACGCTGGAGGCCTATGGCCATATCGGGCGAACCTGGCTGGCGTTTCTCGAGCGGCACCGCGGCGAACCCCAGCGCCTTTCCGACCTTGGCACGGTCACCGCCGCCGAGGTCCGGGCGCACCTGGCGGACCGGCGAAGCGGCGACAAGGGCCTGTCGGCCCGGTCGCTCAGCCAGACCCTGTCGGCCATCCGCACCTTCCACGGCTTTCTGGATCGCCGCTGCGGCGTGCCGACGCCCCAGATGGCTCTGGTGCGGGGCCCCAAGGTCAAGCCGTCTTTGCCCCGCCCCGTCACCCCGGATCAGGCCAAGGGGTTGCTCGTGGAGCCGGGCCTTGATCCCGACGCCGAGCCCTGGGAAGCGCTGCGCGATGCGGCTGTGCTGAGCCTGCTGTACGGTTGTGGGTTGCGCATCTCCGAAGCGCTCAGCCTTGTCCGCTCGGACTCGCCCTTGGCCGAGACGATCCGCATCCGCGGCAAGGGCGGCAAGACCCGTATGGTGCCCGTCCTGCCCGCCGTGAGGCAGGCCGTCGATCGCGCCGTCGCAGCCCAGCCCTTTCCGCTCGAACCGATGGACGCCCTGTTCCGGGCCCGGCGAGGAGGGCCGTTGTCCGCCCGGCATGTTCAGGCGACGGTCCAGCGTCTGCGCGGTCGGCTGGGTCTTCCGGCCTCGGCCACGCCCCATGCGCTTCGGCACAGCTTCGCCACACACCTGCTGGGCGCGGGCGCGGACCTCCGCTCGATCCAGGAATTGCTGGGCCACGCCAGCCTGTCGACGACCCAGAGGTACACGGCCGTCGATGCCGCTCACCTGCTGGGTGCCTACGCGGCGGCGCACCCGAGGGCTTGAGCGTGTCGGGCCCGCCGGAGCGGGCCCTGTCCGGTCAGCGGCAGCGACCCGGCCGGTCCGGCGAAGCGCCGGGACCGCCAGCGGGACCTGGACGGTTCTCCCAGTTGGTCCCTCGTCCGCCCAGCCATCCAGGCGGGTTGCCGTCCCGATCGAGAACGCAGCGCGCGGGCCGAATGCGATCGGGCGAGGCCCCCGGGCCGCCGCGTGGACCGGGAGGATTTTCCCAGTTGGTTCCCGGTCCGCCAATGCGACCGGGCGGGTTGCGGTCCCGGTCGTGTGCCAGCGCCGGCGAGGACAGGCAGGCGAGGCCCACGATGGTCGCCAGAAGGGACGTGGTGATCGGTTTGATCGTCATGGTTCAAGTCTCCGGTTGAGCCACCCTGTCCTTGTTCCACGCTGCAGCGGGCCGACTCCGGCGTTGTGGTCGATGATTTCGCGCCGCTTCGGCCCCATGATATCAATGCCGGGCTCAGTGTCGGTCATCCTGTCGGTGGCCTCGAGGGATGAACCGGGTGTCTCAGACGCGACTGGATGCATTTCCCCTGACACGGCGGGCATTCGCCGGGGGACTGGTCGCTTCGGGATTCCTGACGGCCCCGACGGCGGCGCAACAGGACCTGCCGCCGCCCGAGGACCTGTCCATCAATCTGTTGACCCGGATGGCGGCGATCGTTCGGGTCAATGGACATGAGGCGTTGTTCGTTCTCGATACCGGTGCCCAGCGAACGGCCCTTTCATCCGACCTGGCCGTTTCCCTGGGACTCGAGGCAGGTCCAGCGCTGGACGTGCATGGTGTGACCGCCCTCCAAAGGGTCGATTCTGTGATGGTGGGCCGCCTGACGTTTGGCGGTCGTCGCTTCCAGAACCTCAATGCGCCGGTGTTTCCCCGCGAAAGCGTCGGTGCCGATGGTCTCGTTGGTCTGGACGTGCTGTCCTCGTTCAGTCTGGACCTTGACCTGACCCGGCGGGAGGTCCGGATGCGACCCGTCGGCGACCGTGTTCTGACCGGCGTCCTCCCGAGCCGGCTCAGCCGAGAGGAGCGTGCACGAACCGGTCGGTTTGGCCAGCTGATCCTGCTCAACTGTCGTGCCGATGGACAGTCGGTCGAGGCCTTCGTCGACTCAGGTGCCCAGTACTCCATCGGCAATCTGGCGCTACTTGCCGCGACTCGAGGTTCGGCCGAAGATGATCGGATCGACGTTTACGGCGTGACCGGCCAGACGCTCCGCGCCAGACCGGGCCGGGTTCGGGACCTGAGGATCGGCGGGCGCGACCTCGGCGAAACGCCATTGCTGTTCGCCGATCTTCACGCGTTCGAGGCCCTTGGCCTCGGAGATCGCCCCGCTCTCCTGCTGGGGGCCGACATCCTCTATCGCTTTGATCGGATCATGCTGGATTATGGGCGCGGACGGGTCGCCTTCGGTGTGGCTCGTCCGCCTTTCGCACCCCCAGCAGGCTCCTCGCTCTAGGCCTGCATCGTCCAGCCCTCGACGCCCATGGCGGCCTGCTTGACGGCCTCGGATCGGGTGGGGTGGGCGTGGCTGGTGCGGGCGAGGTCTTCAGAAGCGCCGCCGAAGGCCATGGCCACGCAGGCCTCGCCGATCATCTCCCCCGCCTGCGGACCCAGGATGTGGACGCCCAGGA
>JAIERG010000139.1 GCA_019747095.1 Caulobacteraceae bacterium
ATCAGGACCGGCACCTCCACCAGCGGGCCGATCACGGCCGCGAAGGCGACCGGCGAGGCCAGGCCGAAGGCGGCGATCGCGACGGCGATGGCCAGTTCGAAATTGTTGGAGGCGGCGGTGAAGCCCAAGGCGGTGGTGCGCGGGTAGTCGGCTGCGATCAGCTTGCCCATCAGGAAGCTGATCACGAACATGACCAGGAAGTAGATGGTCAGCGGAATCGCGATGCGCAGGGCGTCGAGCGGCAGGGCGACCACCTCGCCGCCCTTGAGGCTGAACATGGCCACGATGGTGAACAGCAGCGCGATGAGGGTCAGCGGGCCGATGCGCGGCAGGAACCGGGTCTCGTACCAGTCCGCCCCCTTGCGCGCGATCAGCACGCGGCGGGTCAGGAAACCGCCGAGGAACGGCAGGCCCAGATAGACCAGCACCGCCGCCGCGATCGTCCAGACGCCGACGTCCACGACGCTGCTCTCCAGGCCGAACAGCGGCGGCAGGACGGCGAGGAAAATCCACGCGTAGACGCTGAAGAAGGCGATCTGGAACAGGGAATTGAAGGCCACCAGGCCGGCGACATAATGGTTGTCGCCCCGCGCGAGCTGGTTCCACACCAGCACCATGGCGATGCAGCGCGCCAGCCCGATCAGGATGACCCCGGTCATGTACTCCGGCTGATCCCTGAGGAAGATCACGGCGAGGGCGAACATCAGGATGGGCCCGATCACCCAGTTCTGGACCAGGGACAGGACCAGCACCCGCTTGTCGGCGAACACCTGGGGCAGGGCCTCGTACCTGACCTTGGCCAGCGGCGGGTACATCATCAGGATCAGGCCGATGGCGATGGGGATGTTGGTCGTCCCCACCGAGAGGCTGTCGACCCAGCCGGGCAGACCCGGAACGAGGGTCCCCAGCGCCACGCCCGCCGCCATGGCGACGAAGATCCACAGCGTCAGCCAGCGGTCCAGGAAGGACAGACGACCGGGGGCCTCACGCGGCGTGTCGACGACGGGCGTGTCGACCATCAGCGGACCCTTTTCCCGTCGGCGTCGATGACGACCTCGCCGTCTTCTTTTGTGAAGGGCCTCAGATTGCCGGCCGGAAGCAGGTCCAGAACCGCCTCGGACGGACGGCACAGTTTTACGCCCAGGGGCGAGACGACGATCGGCCGGTTGAGCAGGATGGGATGGGCCTCGATGGCGTCCAGCAGCTGGTCGTCGGACAAAGTTTCGTCGGTCAGGCCCAACTCCGCGAAGGGCGTGCCCTTCTCGCGCAGCAGATCCCGCAGCGAGCCGCCGGCCCGCGCTGCCATGTCGGCGATCCTCTCCCGCGACGGCGGGGTCTTCAGATACTCGATCACATGCGGCTCGACGCCGGCGTGCCGGATCAGCTCCAAGGCGTTGCGCGAGGTCCCGCAGGCGGGGTTGTGGTAGATGATGACGTCCATCGGTGATCCTCAGTCGCGGCAGGGCGCGAGTTCCTTAAGCAGCGGCTCGCAAAGGTCCGCGCGCCCTCCGCAGCAGTCCTTCAGCAGAAACAGGACCAGGTCTCTCAGCCGATCCAGATCGGCGCGATAGACGATGGAGCGGCTGCGGCGCTCCGGCTTGATAAGGCCGGCCCGGGTGAGGACGCCGAGGTGGGACGACAGGGTGTTGGCCGGGACGGCCAGCCGATCCGCGATCTCGCCCGCCGGCAGCCCCCAGGGCTCGTGTCGAACCAGCAGACGGAACGCCTCCATTCGAGTCGATTGAGCGAAGGCCGAAAGAGCGAGAACTGCTGCCGTTGATTCCATAATTCGATTATTCTGGAAATCTGGAGAAGATCAAGGCTTCAAGTTGCTCTTTGAAGGCCACCGACGATGCCGCCCGTCGATCACGAACGGATGCGCGTGGCGCATCCCTCCCCGGTTTTGTCCCTCGGAGAGATGAGGATCGTCGTCGTTTAGGTCAGCATGCGAACGGGCCAGCGCGTCCGGATCCTAGGCGGGACAGACAAGGAATCCGGGCATCGCTCCAGCAGCGCACCCGCCGGCGAGGACCAGGAAGCCGGCGCCTGGTGCGCGACCTTAACTGATCCGGCGAAGTCGTGTTCAAGGCGTGTATATGGACTGCGGGTCACAGGAACCTCGTCTGTTCGCCGGCGCTTTGAGAGTGACCGGCAGGCGTCGTGTTTGTGGGTTCCCCGAACGCTGGAGCGTCGCTTGCCACACACTCGCCCTCGGCTGCAGGCCCTCGCCTTGGCCTGGCCGCCATTCACGTTGAAACAGGAGGACGTGGCAGCGAACGGCGCCGAGATGTTCGCCACCACTCATGGCGGCTTCGAACGTCTGGCTCCGATCTACAGAAACGCCCTGATCGAGACACGGCACTCCTGCGTCCCGATCGAGTGGTATCTGAAGCCCCACAGCTTCTCCGAACGAAATGATCTGTTCCTTGAGAACGCGGTCGCCGTGCTGGCCGAAGCGGCGGGCAAGGCGCTGGCCGAGGCGGAGTTGACGGCGCAGGATATCGACGCGGTCGTCGTCGTCTGCACCACCGGCATAGCCACGCCTGCGTTGGATGCCCGGCTGATGACGGTGATGCCTTTCCGGCCCGACGTAAGGCGTCTGCCTGTCTTCGGCCTCGGATGCGCCGGGGGCGTGGTCGGACTCGCGCACGCCGCCGACATCGCGATGGCCCATCCGGACGAGCGCGTGCTTCTGCTTGTGGTCGAACTTTGCGCCCTCACCTTCCGGGCCCAGGACCGATCCAAATCGAACCTCGTCGCGACGGCCTTGTTCGGCGATGGTGCGGCCGCCGCGGTGATCAGTCGTCGTGACGACGCCAAGGGGCCAGCTCTCGGCGCCAGTCGCGAACACACCTGGCCTGACAGCTTGGATGTCATGGGCTGGGAGGTGGCGGACGACGGGCTCAAGGTCGTCTTCAGTCGAGACATCCCGACTCTCGTTCAGGAGAACTTTCGGCCCGTGGCGACGCACTTCCTCGCCGATAACGGAATGACGGCGAAGGATGTCGGCGGCTTTGTCTGCCATCCCGGCGGAGCCAAGGTGATCGATGCGCTCGAGACCTGCTTTGAATTGACGGAAGGGACGCTCGGCCACACGCGGGAGGTGCTCCGCGCCCACGGCAACATGAGCGCCGCGACGGTGCTGTTCGTCCTTAAGGCCATGCTCGAGGACGGAGTGGAAGGGCCTCTTCTGCTCACCACCCTGGGCCCCGGCTTCACCGCCGGCTTGATGCTGGTGCACCCCTGATGTGGCTGTGGTTGGTGATCGGCCTGGTGGCGATCCAGCGTCTTTGGGAGCTTTGGTTGGCGAATCGCAACACCCGGCGGCTGATCGCATCGGGCGCGGTCGAAGTCGGCGCCCGCCATTATCCCCTGTTCATCGCACTGCACGCCAGCTGGCTCGGGGCCATAGCACTCACCACGTCGCCAGCGACGGTTCCGCATCCCGCCTGGCTTGCGGTCTACGTGGTGCTGCAGTTCGGTCGACTCTGGGTCATCGCGACGCTCGGACGCTTCTGGACGACACGGATCATCACCCTGCCCGGCGCGCCGTTGAACAGGCGGGGTCCCTATCGGCTCTTTCGCCATCCCAACTATGTGATCGCGTCCCTCGAAATCCTCGTCCTGCCGCTGGCGGTCGGCCAGGTCTGGATCGCCATCGCATGGAGCATCGCGAACGCCATGCTTCTGGCGTGGCGTATTCGGGTGGAGGATGGGGCGCTTGCCGACCGCAGATAGGCCCTCAGGAGCATGGCCGGACACCTTGATCCCGGCCCAGCTGCCCGCTCAGGGATGCACACCGTTCACGTTTCACGGCGTACGCGGTCACCGGGGAACAGCGGCCGTTCCGGCGGGTTGACCAAGTCCGCCATCGGAGAATCCCATGCATATCCAGTCCATGATCAGCGCCCACCCTCACGTCAAAGGCTCGACCAACGACGCACTGATCCGCGCCGTCGAGGCGGCCTACGAGTGCGCCGCGACCTGCCGCATCTGCGCCGACGCCTGTCTCGGCGAAGCCATGGTCGCCGATCTCGTCCAATGCATTCGGCTCAACCTCGACTGCGCCGACGTCTGCGCGGCCGCCGGCGCGGTCGGCGCGCGCCGTACGGGGAGCAACGAGGCGGTCATCAAGGGCCAGCTCGAGGTTTGCGCCGACACCTGCGCGGCCTGCGCCGCGGAGTGCGACAAACACGCGGACATGCATGAACATTGCCGCATCTGCGCCGAGGCCTGCCGCCGCTGCGAAGAGGCGTGCCGGGAGGCGGTTGGCACGATCACTCCGTCGAGCCGTTGATGGAGCACCGCCTTCACCGTGCGTGCGCTGACAACGCCCCGCACGAACG
>JAIERG010000056.1 GCA_019747095.1 Caulobacteraceae bacterium
GGTCGCGGTCGGCTGGGCCACCGCGCGGCGCAGCATGGCCTCGGCGCCCGCCGCATCGCCCGCCGTGGCCAGCGCCATGCCCGCGTTGGTCAGGACATCGGGGTTGTCGGGTGATATCTCGAGCGCGGCGCGCCAGGCGGCCTGCGCATCTTCGGCGCGCCGCACTTGCTGATAGGCCACCCCCAGCAGCGACAGGGGCCGCCAGTCGTTGGGTGCCAGGTCCCGGGCCTGTTCCAGCGGGGCGATGCCATAGAAGGCCTGACCCCGCGCGATTTCGGCCCGTCCGATTTCCAGCATGGCCTCGATGTTGGCGGGCTGCAGGGTCAGGACCTGCCGCGCTGTCGCGGCGGCCTGCTCGTGCTGACCGAGCTGACGCAGGGCCTCGGCCAGTTCGACGCCGGCGACGGGGTCCATCGGATTGACCTCCATCTCACGTGCCCAGAACACAGAGCGGGCGAGGGGATCCAGCCGATTGTAGGTCGCGCGCTCTTCGGCCGAGGCGGGTTGACGCGGTGTGGGGGCCGCAGGCGCGACGGTCTGCGCAGGCGCGGGGGTCTGAGCGAATGTCGGTGACGCCACACAGCATGCGGCGGCGATCAGGATTGAGCTTGCGACGCGGTTCAGCGACATGGGGCGGACCGATCCGGTAAGTCTGTTCGCTGAAGACTCGGCGCTTCGCGTCAAGCATTGGTTAATCCGACAAAGGCCCGCCATGTCCGCCCTTTCGCCCGACCCCATCGTCGCCCATGACTCGCCCGAGGCCGCGGCCGCCATCCCGGTCCGCTTCGTCGGCCCTGAAGGCGCGGTCGCCGAGACCGCCCGTGTCTGGGCCGAGCGGATGGGCTTCAAGGGCAAGCCGGGGCAGATCGTCGTTGTCCCGGCGGCGGACGGGTCCATCGATCATGTGCTGGTCGGCGCGGGCATGACCTTCGATCCCATGAGCGCGCGCGCCCTGTCCGCCCGATTGCCCTCCGGCCTCTATCGGCTGGAAGCCGAGCCTGAGGACGCCGGGGTCGCCGCGCTTGCCTTCCTGCTCGGGCGCTACGGCTTCGATCGCTACAAGCCTCGTGCGGACGCATCCGACGTACGGCTGGTTGCGCCCGAAGGCTTCGATGCGGCGGAGGCTTCACGCATCGCCTCGGCCTGTGCGCTCGCCCGCGAGATGGTCGACACTCCCGCCGCCGACATGGGGCCCCTCCAGATGGAGACCATCGCCCGGGAGATCGCAGAAGCGCACGGGGCCTCAATCTCGGTTACGACCGGCGACGACTTGCTGGAGCAGAACTACCCCGCCATCCACGCCGTCGGCCGCGCCGCCGCCCCGCACCGGGAACCCCGCATCATCGAGATCGGCTGGAACCTGGATCGCGCCGACCGGCCCTTGATCGCTCTGGTCGGCAAGGGAGTGGCGTTCGACTCCGGCGGTTTGGATATCAAGCCCGCCGCCGGCATGCGCAACATGAAGAAGGATATGGGCGGAGCCGCCCATGCGCTGGCGCTCGGCCGGCTGGTCATGCAGGCGGGTCTGGACGTGCGACTGGTCATACTGGTCGCGGCGGTCGAAAACGCCATCTCCGCCGACGCCTTCCGCCCCGGCGACATCCTGTCCAGCCGCAAGGGCCTGACCATCGAGATCGGCAACACCGACGCGGAAGGCCGCCTGATCCTGGCCGATGCGCTTGCCCGCGCGTCGGAGCATTCGCCCGACCTGACGCTGGACTTCGCCACCCTGACCGGCGCGGCCCGCATCGCCTTGGGGCCCGAGTTGCCGCCGCTCTACACCGACGACGATGCGCTCGCCGCGGATCTGCTGGCAGCGGCCGACGCTGTGCGCGACCCGTTGTGGCGCATGCCGCTCTGGCCGGGTTACCGCGCCGCGATCGATAGCGATCTGGCCGATGTTCGGAATGACAGCGCGGGATGGGCGCAGGGTGGATCCATCACGGCCGCCCTGTTCCTGCAGAAGTTCGCCCCGACCACCGGTGCCTGGGCGCACATGGACATCTTCGCCTGGAATCCTCGCAACCGCCCGGGCTGGCCCGAGGGCGGCGAGGCGCAAGGCCTGAGAGCCGCCTACGCGATGCTGAAGGGGCGATACGCCAAATCCTGATTCACGGCCGGGGCTTAACCGGATTTTCGCGTTCAGGGTTCAGGGTGTTCCTTTAATCGACCGAACCCGCGCTTGACCGACACCTTCGCTCCCGTCCGGCCGCTTCTGGCCCGTCCCGATCTCGCGGCCCTGTCGCTGGAAGGGATTGTGCGCGCCCAAGCCTACCGGCCGACGCGCGCCATGCGAGGAACCGCGCCTGTCTCGGACATCCATTCTGAAGCGCGCGCCGGGTCCGAGCGCATCGACCAGCTCCTGTTCGGAGAGATTTTCGATGTTCTGGATGAGGCAGAAGGCCGTGCCTGGGGCCAGGCCCGCCGGGACGGCACCGTCGGCTGGATCGAGCTGTCGTGTCTGACACCAGGCCTCGCGCGGCCGACCCATACAGTCGCGAGTGTCGATTCGACCCTGCCCCTGAACGCGCTCGTGACTGGGGCCCGCGACGCAGTTGATGTTCGACCGGTCGGTCAGTTCGAGACGGATCTTGTCACCGCCGCCGAGCGCCTCGTCGGCACGCCGCACGAACTGGGCGCGCGCTCGTCACTGGCGACCGATTGCTCGGGCCTGGTGCAGCAGGCGCTTCTGGCCTGCGGTTTCGCGGGACCCCGCCGCGCCCACGAACAGGCTGAACTCGGCATCGAGATCGGGCGCGACCAGGCGCGTCGCGGCGATCTGGTGATCTGGTTGAACCTCGCCGAGGGTCAGACCTGGACCGGTCATTCGGCCATCCTGACGGATAAGGCGCATGTGATCCACGCCACCAGCCACCACGGCGCCGTCGTGGTCGAATCGCTGGCTGATGCGGACGCGCGCTGCATCGCGGACGGCTTTCACGCCGCCCGCTTCAGACGCATTCGATAGGGATCAGCCCGCCGGCGTGGCTTCGGTTGCCGGAGCCGCCACCGCGCCATCGGTGGGGGCTGCGGCCGCACCATCCGTCGGAGCGGCTGCCCCCTCTGCAGGAGCGGCCCCTTCGGCCGGAGCCGCGCCACCGGGCTGACGCGCCGGGTCTGGGGCGGGGATGGCATAGCCGGTCGATCCCTGGCTACGCAGATAGGCGATCAGGTTCACGCGCGCCTGTGTGTCCCGCAGACCGGCGAATGACATCTTGGTGCCTTCGACATACCGGGCCGGCGCATTGATGAACTGGTCCAGTTCGTCATAGCCCCAGATCGGAGCCTCGGCCGCATGGGCCGTCATGGCATCCGAATAGGCAAACCCCGGACGGTGCAGCACGCGGCCGCCCACCACCCCGTAAAGGTTCGGGCCGATGCCATCAGCGCCGCCGGAGTTGACCGTGTGGCAGGAGGCGCAACGTGCGAAGGCGGCTTCACCGGCGGCCAGATCCGCGACAGGCAGCAGCGTGCCCCAGTCCGGCGGCAACTCGGCTTCAGCGGCTCCCGCTTCGGCTTCTTCAGGGACGTTGATCAGATAGCCCATCTTCTCAGGCTCCTTGGTCGCGAAGACCGCGCCCGAAACCTGCTGCAGCACCAGGACGGCGAACGCCGTACCCAGGCCCGCGCCCATGATCTTGTTCCACTTCAGATCGCCGCTCATCGCGTCGTCGCATCCCGTCTAAATGGCCCGTGCCGAACGATGGCGACGCGGGCGAGTGTCTTGCGGGCCGGTCTCTTACACGCTAGCGCCGCCTTCGCAACCGGCCCGGCCGCCTGATCAGGCGTCGCGAGGTCGCATCACGGGAAACGCCTGAATGACGCCCCTGATCCTGATCCCCACGCGCATGGCCGCGACCCGCCTGCCGGGCAAGCCCCTGGCCGATATCGGCGGCAAGCCCATGATCGTTCGCGCCTGGGAGCAGGCCACGCTGTCCGGTCTGCCCGTGGCCGTCGCGGCGGGCGATCCAGAGATCGTGCAGGTGGTCGAGGCCGCCGGTGGTCGCGCCGTCCTGACCGACCCGTCGCTGCCCAGTGGCTCGGATCGCGCGCTGGCCGCGCTGGATACGCTGGACCCGCACGGCGAGTTCGACGCCGTCATCAACCTCCAGGGTGACATGCCGTTCGCCGACCCGGGTCTGGCGACTGCCTGCGCTGCCCTGCTGCACGGTGAGCCGACCTGCGACATCGCCACCCTCGTCGCGCCGGAACTGGACGCATCGGACCGCGCCAACGTCGATGTGGTCAAGGCCGTGCTGGCCTTGCGCGAAGGCCACCGCCACGCCCGCGCCCTCTATTTCACCCGCTCGACCCTGTACGGCGACGCCCCCGTCTGGCGCCACATCGGCATCTATGGCTATCGCCGCGAGG
>JAIERG010000028.1 GCA_019747095.1 Caulobacteraceae bacterium
AGTTCGACGACCAGATCTAGTTTCAACCCTCCGCCCAAGATCCCCGGATCGCGGAGCGGTTAGAAGGAAAAGCCCCAGGTCCGGTTCGCTGGAAACCAGGGTTGAGTAGGAGAGACCCCGATGCGCCACGGCGCCGCCTATCGCAAGCTCGGCCGTACGGTCAGCCACCGCCAGGCCATGTTCGCCAACATGGCCGCCTCGCTGATCAAGCACGAGCAGATCACGACGACCTTGCCCAAGGCCAAGGAGCTGCGGCCCTTCGTCGAGAAGCTGGTCACGCTCGGCAAGAAGGGCGACCTGCACGCCCGTCGTCAGGCCATCAGCCAGGTCCGTGACGTGACCCAGGTCGGCAAGCTGTTCGAGACGATCGGCCCGCGCTACGCCGACCGTAACGGCGGCTATATCCGCATCATGAAAGCCGGCTATCGCCACGGCGATAACGCCCCGATGGCCGTCATCGAGTTCGTTGACCGCGACGTCTCGGCCAAGGGTCAGGACTCCGGGCCGGTCATGTCCTACGAGGGCGACGACGAAGGTTAAGCTTCGACGCCACGGTTGAGCTATTGAAGGGCGGCCCGAGCGATCGGGTTGCCCTTTTGCCTGTCTGGAGCCCGGCATGAGCGCCGAACTGGAAGTCGTCGGATCGAAGCGGGTCGCCGTCTGTGCGGCGGAAGGTCCGCTGCTCGCCGCCGAGCGCGACATCAACGACTTCCTCGGCGAGGCGATGTCGTTGGAGGCGGATTGGCTGGTGCTGCCGGTCAGCCGTCTGGGGTCGGATTTCCTGCGGCTGCGGACCCGGCTGGCCGGCGAGACGGCCCAGAAATGCGTCAACTATAGGATCGGTCTGGCCATCGTCGGCGACATCTCGGAGGCGGTGGCGGCCAGCGACGCCCTGAGGGACTTCGTTCGCGAGAGCAATCGCGGTACGCAGGTATGGTTCGCGGACGACAAAGCCGCGTTCCGGAAACGCCTTCAGGATCAGGTCCACGCATGACCGTCGACATCGCGATCGTCCCCTACCGGCCGGATAACGCCGCCGCCGGGGGCGCGCTGTCGGCCAAGGGTTAGGACTCCGGGCCGGTCATGTCCTACGAGGGCGACGACGAGGGCTGAGCCTTTGCTCACCGCTGACGATCTGAAAGGGCGATCCGGGCGACCGGGTCGCCCTTTTCGCTTCTGTCGGGTCGCTGGTGTCTCGCGATCCTTACTTGACCCGTGTTATCCGAAAGCGCAGCCTCCCCGTCGACTTCAAGGGGAGCGGTCTCGGATGACACCCTTTTTCCTTAACCGTCCAGTCGCGACAGTGATCGCGGTTGTCGCCATCGGACTGGGCAGTGGCCCCGTCGCTGCACAATCCGTCCAGCAGGGGCGTCTCCAGTGGCAGACAGCCGCTCCGGCTGTGCCGTCCCGCGGAGAGCAGAACGGCTCGCAGGAGGTTCGGATCGCGGTCGATCAGCCGCTGGGTCCAGCACCGGCCTTGTCGGCGTTCCGGCTCGACTACGGGCGTTCTGACCACCGTCTGCAACGCATGATGGTGATGCCGGATGGGACAGCCTTTCGGGCTACGCTGAGTGATCGCGATGGCGGAGATCGCTTCCGGGCCCTGGGCGTGTGGTGGGTCATTCCCGGAGCGACCGGTGGGACTGTCACGGGTCTGGTGCGCGGGATAGGGGAGTTCGAGGTTCCGCCGGGCCCACCGGACACCACCCTGGTTCTCAGCGGATTCGACATCCGCCGCTCGGAGGGGACAGATGCCAATGTCCGGACCTTCGCGATCCAGCTGGACTCCGCCAGCCGACGGATCCGCACGGTCCTGCTCGACGACCAGGGGACGGACTTTACGTCACTTGCCGAGGCCGTGGCCGTTGGGTTTGGCTTCTCGGTCATCGGAGGACCCGTCGGTGCCCTCGCGGGGACAGGGGGAATGGCGAACATCAACCAGGGGCCCGTCAACGCCAACTCGCGGCTGCGTCCCTACACGGCGGAGATCGCCTACGCGTGGGTCCCGAACCGTTACCTCGGCGCGATGAGGGAGGTTTCAGGAAGCGACCGTCGCCGATCGGCGATCAGCGGAGAGCTGCCCACGCAAGAGCAGTACGTCTTGACCGGGTTCAGCTTTCACTTTGGAAACTCGGATCATTTTCTCGGCCGGGTAGGCGTGCACCTGGCGTCGACGGGTCCCGTCATCTCATGGCAGGACGCCAACCTCGATGATCCGATTCAGTGGAATGTCCGCTTCATGCCGGTTCGAACGGACCCGCCGGCGAGCACCTTGATCCCTCCTGCCCGGCCGCTGCCCGATCAGGTGCCTGCGGGGCGGAACTAGGCGGCTGTCCACACGTCTTGGCGACAGCAACCCCTGGTCCGGCCGATCAAGACACGCTCCGATGCGCCGTCTGGATCCCTATTCCTTCGACAGATCCTGACGGCTGAACCAGACCAGGGCGGCCGCCAGAGGCACAATCGTCCAGAGCGATAGACCAGCAATCGCCTTCCCGGCCAAACCTTCCGGTGATGCCGCTGCGTCCGGCCCGCCCTGGATCAGGGTTTTGAGGCTGTCGTGCGAAAGGCCAGGGATCAGCAGTTGCGCATGCAGATCACCGGGGCTCCAGGCCAGGAGCGGCAGGGACTGCATCAGGAAGAACTGACCGATGGCGACCACCATCGGTACGAACAGGGCGGCGAGCAGCGAGCGGGTCATGACGGCGGCCAGCAAGCCGATCATGGCGAACTGCATGACACGCGTGACGGTCACCGCGATCAGGCCCGCCATCTGGCCGGCCTGCTCGCTACCGAACTCGAACGTCAGAGGTCGCGCGAAGATGGCTGCCTTGATGAGCTCTCCGAACATCCCGAAGACGAGCCAGGTCGTGAGCGCCGCCAGAACAACGCCGAACACCAGAGCCACCTTGCCCATCACCAGGTTGATTCTGGTGTTCCGCGCGCTGGTCAGCCGCCAGGTCTCCCAGCGGTAGTCGCCGGCATAGACGATGGCCGCGCCGATCAGAACGAACAGCATGACGATGGGATTGGCGAAATCTGCGGCTTGGGAGAGCAGACCCTGGCCCAGATCCAGAGGGCCCGAGGCCGCCAGCGGTCCGCCTTCGGCAGTCATCTCGGGCGGCAGGGCTTCGGCCATCTCGGCCATCCGGGCCTTGGTGAAGAACTGTACGGCCGTGCCGATGGCAAGGAACAGGACGGGCACGAACAGGATCGACCAGAACACCGCCATGCGGTTGCGGGTGAAACGGTAGGTCTCCGAGCGGATCGCGTCAGCCAGCATGGATGGTCTCCGGCATCTGGACCGATCCGGTCTCGGTCATGAATACGGCTTCCAGGTCGGCACCGACCCAGCGGGCTTCGTCGATGTCGACGCCGGCCTCGATCAGAGCGCGCAGAAGGGCAGGGGCCTCGGATCGGGGCAGGGCGGCCATGACGGCGTCGCCTTCCAGCGAGCCGTGGGCGTTGGGCAGGGCGGCGAGCACTTCGAGGGTCTTGGAGATCGGCGTGACCGACAGGCGGAGACGTTCGCCGGCCGAGGTCAGGTCGCTCACCGCGCCTTCGCGGACCAGTCTGCCACGGTTGAGGATGGCCACGCGGTCGCAGACACGCTGGACCTCCAGAAGCTGGTGGCTGGCAAGGATGACGGTGATGCCGTCGCGTTCGGACAGCGACCGGATCAGGGCCCGCATCTCCTGGATGCCAGGCGGGTCCATGCCGCTCGTGGGCTCATCGAGGATGACCAGCTCGGGCTCGGTGATCAGGGCCGCAGCGACACCCAGCCTCTGAAGCATTCCAACCGAAAATCCGCGCACCTTCCGGTCGGCGGCCTCGGCCAGGCCCACCCGCTCCAGCGAGCCAGAGACGCGGGCAGAGTCGGCCTTCAGCCCATGGGCCGCCGACAGCCATTCCAGCACCTGACGGGCCGTCATGAAGGGCGGAAACCGTGGCGTCTCGATCATGGAGCCCATGCGCCGGGACGCAGCGACATCGCCGACCGCCCCGCCCATCACCACGGCCTCGCCGGCGGTTGGCCGGATCAGCCCCAGCAGGATGCGGAACAACGTCGACTTGCCCGCGCCGTTGGGGCCCAGGACACCGTAGACGCCACCGCGCGGGATGCTGAGACTGAGGCCATCCAGCGCCCGCACCGACCCATAGGTCTTGGTCAGGCCGCGCGTTTCAATCACCGAGGTCATGGTTGAACCTTTGCAAGGCCGGGGAGCAGGAGCAAGCAGCGGCGGATTAAGCTTTCGACAGATCAGCCGCTGTCGTGAGGCGTTGACGATGAGGGCTGCGCCTCACATGGGCCGCCTAGGTTCTGGACTCATAAGCTCTGAGCCAAAGTCGCGTTGATGCGAGGAGGACGGCGGCGAGGAAGTTGCGGGC
>JAIERG010000119.1 GCA_019747095.1 Caulobacteraceae bacterium
GCCAACCCAGCCGATCACAGCTCAGATCAACCTAGGACTCTCGTTATGGCTGGATGAGAAACGGGGGTCACGTCACGGGCGATCCGTTCCGCCTTGTCCTTCTCGCTCGCGTCAGCCGGATGAAGAACCTGCTCGGCGCGATCGAGATCGTCTCGCGCCTGGGCAATCTGCCCATTGAATTCGACATCTATGGAACCCTCGAAGACGCCGACTACTGGAGGCGCTGCGAGGCAGCGATCGCGGCTCTGCCGCCCAGCATCCGGGTCACCTACAAGGGGCCGGTGCAGCCCCAGGATGTGGAGACGGTGCTGTCGGGATACGATGCCTTCCTGCTGCCCACGCTGGGCGAGAACTATGGCCATGTGATCCGTGAGGCCCTGTCGGCCGGGCTGCCGGTCCTGATCAGCGACCGCACCCCCTGGCGGGGTCTGGAGGCGCGCGGTGCCGGGGCCGACTTGCCGCTGGACGATCTCGACGCCTTTGCCCGGCGCATCCGCGACTGGGCCGCCCTGTCGCCCGAACGGTTCGAGGACATGCGCCGAGCGGCGCGGGCGCTGGGCGACGACCCGGTGACGGCTGCGGCGGCGCTCGAGGCCAACCGTCGCATGTTCCTCGACGCGTTGCGACAAAAGGCCTGATCAGCAATGGTTATGAGCGGGGGAGCATCGGACGTGTTCGCAGGCAAGACGCTGTTGATCACCGGCGGGACGGGGTCTTTCGGCCACGCCGTCCTGCAGCGCTTTCTCGCTTCCGACATCGGCGAAATCCGCATCTTCAGCAGGGACGAGAAGAAGCAGGACGACATGCGTCGCCGCTTTGCCTCAGACAAGCTGCAGTTCCACCTCGGAGATGTGCGCGACGAGCGCAGCGTTTCATCGGTCATGCAAGGCGTGGACTACTGCTTCCACGCGGCGGCGCTGAAGCAGGTGCCGTCGTGCGAGTTCCATCCCATGCAGGCGGTGCGCACCACTGTTCTCGGCACCGAGAATGTCCTGGCAGGGGCGCTTGCGGCGGGCGTGTCCCGTGTCATCTGTCTGTCTACGGACAAGGCCGTCTATCCGATCAACGCCATGGGTATCTCCAAGGCCATGATGGAAAAGGTCATGGTGGCCAGTTCGCGCAACTTCGCTGGGACCGGGGCTGTCGCCTGCGGCACGCGCTACGGCAACGTCATGGGCTCGCGCGGTTCGGTCATTCCCCTGTTCGTCGAGCAGATTCTGGCAGGCCGGCCGATCACCGTGACCCACCCCGGCATGACCCGCTTCATGATGAGCCTGCAGGATGCGGTGGAGTTGGTGCTCTATGCCTTCGAACACGGAGCAAACGGCGATACCTTCGTCCAGAAGGCCCCGGCTGCCACGCTGGAGACGCTGGTTGCGGCGCTCAAGGACATCTTCGAGCGGCCGAACCATGAGGTCCGCGTCATCGGCGTTCGCCACGGAGAAAAGCAGTCCGAAGCCCTGCTGGGGCGGGAGGAGCGGGCTCGCGCGGAGGATCTCGGCGGCTACTTCCGGGTCCCCGCCGACGGCCGCGACCTCAACTACGGCAAGTTCTTTGATCAGGGCGGCCTGTCTCTGACAGAGTCCGATGAGTACAACTCTGACAACACCGGGCGGCTGGACGTGGAGGGACTGAAGATTCTTCTGTTGCGCCTTCCCCTGATCCAGCGAGCGCTGGCGGGCCGTCCCCTCCAGACGGAGGGCTGAGGCCATGGCCGTGGTGGTCACCGGAGCCCGGGGTTTCATCGGCAAGACCCTGATGATCCGGCTCAAGGAACGCGGCGTCGAGGCCATCGCCGTCGGTTCCGACGCGTCCGCGTCCGATCTGGACTCGGCGTTGGCCCGGGCGACCCATGTCTACCACCTTGCAGGCGTAAACCGTCCGCAGTCGGAGGATCAGTTTGAGATTGGCAATGCCGGTCTCACTCGCACGCTCTGCAACCGGCTTGCTGAAACCGGAAGGACGGTACCCATCGTCTTTGCTTCATCAGCCCAGGCCGAGCTGGACAATCCCTATGGCCGCTCCAAGCGTGCCGCCGAGGACGCCCTGTTCGCCCACGCAGCGGCGACCGGCGCGGCCGTGCGCGTCTTTCGTCTGCCCAATGTATTCGGCAAATGGGCCCGGCCGAACTACAACTCTGCGGTCGCCACCTTCTGCTACAATATCGCGCGCGGCCTGCCGATCTCGGTCCATGATCCGGCCGCAGCTCTCAGCCTGGTTCACGTCGATGACGTCTGCGACGCTTTCCTTGAACTGCTGGACCGGCCTCTGTCGGGGGCGGATTTCGCAGAGGCCCGCCCCGTCCACGCCACCACCGTCGGGACCGTCGCAGATGCCATCCGTGGCTTCGCGGAGAGCCGCGCTACGCTGACGACGGACAGGGTCGGGACGGGGCTGACCCGCGCGCTCTATTCCACCTACCTCAGCTACCTGCCGCCTGAGGCCTTCGCCTATGATGTTCCGCGACACGCAGATCCGCGCGGTGTCTTCGTGGAGATGCTGAAGACGCCCGACTGCGGACAGTTCTCCTACTTCACCGCCGGGCCGGGTGTGACGCGTGGCCAGCATTATCATCACGCCAAGACAGAGAAATTCCTCGTCCTGAAAGGTCGCGCCCGGTTCGGCTTTCGCCATATCGTCACCGGGGAGCGTCATGAGATCACGACCGAGGGCGGGGAGGCCAGGATCGTGGAAACCATTCCGGGCTGGACCCACGACATCACCAATATCGGCGATGACGAGATGATCGTCATGCTCTGGGCCAATGAGGTGTTCGACCGCGCTCGTCCCGACACCGTCGCGGAGCCCGTGTGACCATGAAGCGGCTGAAGGTCATGACGGTGGTGGGCACCCGGCCCGAGATCATCCGTCTGTCGCGCACGCTCGTCGCGCTGGACCGTCACATGGACCATGTGCTGGTCCACACGGGCCAGAACTACGACTACGAGCTCAACGAGGTCTTCTTTCGCGACCTTGAACTCAGAAAACCTGATCACTTCCTGGAAGCGGCGGGTGCCACAGCGGCCGAGACCATCGGACGGATCATTATTGCCGTGGACCGGGTGCTCGGTGAGGTGAAGCCTGACGCGCTTCTGGTTCTCGGTGACACCAATTCCTGCCTGTCGGTCATCCCGGCCAAGCGCCGCAAGATCCCGATCTTTCACATGGAGGCCGGAAACCGCTGCTTCGACCAGCGGGTGCCGGAGGAGACCAACCGTCGGATCGTCGACCACACCGCCGACATCAACCTGACCTATTCGACCATCGCGCGGGACTACCTGCTGGCCGAGGGCCTGGCCCCGGATCGGGTCATCAAGACCGGCAGCCCGATGTGTGAGGTGCTGACCCATTACCGGCCCGGTATCGACCGCTCGACGGCTGTGGCCGACCTTGGTGTCATCCCCGGCCACTACACCCTGGTCAGCGCCCATCGGGAGGAAAACGTCGATGACGAGCGCCAGCTCCGTCGTCTTGCCGACTGCTTGAACGCGGTGGCCGCGTCGACCGGTGAACCGGTTCTGGTCAGTACCCATCCACGGACCCGCGCCCGGGTGGAGGGGTTCGGGGTGGTTTTCGATGATCGTGTGCGGCTGATGAAGCCGTTCGGATTCCTGGACTATGTCTCCTTGCAGATGCAGGCGCGGGCGGTCCTCTCGGACAGCGGCACCATCACGGAAGAATCCTCCATCCTGAACTTCCCGGCGCTCAACCTGCGCGAGGCCCACGAGCGGCCGGAGGGCATGGAGGAGGGGGCTGTCATGATGACCGGCCTGTCGCCCGAACGTGTGCTTCAGGGTCTCGCCATTCTGGAAACCCAGGGTCGTGGCGAGCAGCGCACGGTCGAGCCAGTCGCCGACTATGGCTCCTTGAACGTGTCGGACAAGGTGGTGCGGATCATCCTGTCGTATGCGGACTACGTTCGCCGCACCGTGTGGAAAGCCTACTGATCATGGGCGGCCGGGTCCTCTTCCTGACCCAGTGGTTCGACCCCGAGCCCGCCATGAAGGGGATTGGCTTCGTGCGTGGCCTGATCGACCAGGGCCTGACGGTCGAGGTCGCCACCGGCTTTCCCAACTACCCCAGCGGTCGGATCGCGACGGGCTATCGGCTTCGTCCGTATCAGCGCGAGATCATGCAGGGTGTCGCCGTGCGTCGGCTGTGGCTTTGGCCCAGCCACGACGCCTCCAGTGTCGGCCGGATCGCCAACTATCTTTCCTTCTTCCTGTCGGCCCTGATCTTCTGCCTGCTGCGGGGCCGACGGTATGACGCGATCTATGTCTATCACCCGCCGATCACCGTTGGGCTGGCGGCCGCCCTTGGCGGCATGATCACGCGCCGGCCCTTCGTGCTCGAGGTGCAGGACCTGTGGCCGGATTCGGTCGCGGCCTCGGGCATGTCCGGCACGGGTCGG
>JAIERG010000041.1 GCA_019747095.1 Caulobacteraceae bacterium
CCGGCATGGGCGAGGCCGAGGACGGCCACGGCTTCGAGGGCAAGCTGGATCACTCCGCCCTGCTGACCGACCCGGACCAGGCCGTCGATTTCGTCAGCCGCACCAAGGTCGACGCGCTCGCCATCGCCATGGGCACCAGCCACGGCGCCTACAAGTTCACGCGCCAGCCGGACGGCGAGGTCCTGGCCATGCATGTGATCGAGGAAATCCATCGCCGCCTGCCCGACACCCACCTCGTCATGCATGGCTCCTCGTCGGTGCCGCAGGACCTTCAGGACATCATCAACCAGTATGGCGGCCAGATGCCCCAGACCTGGGGCGTCCCGGTCGAGGAGATCCAGCGCGGCATCAAGCACGGCGTGCGCAAGATCAACATCGACACCGACAACCGCATGGCCATGACCGGCGCGATCCGGAAGGTGCTGGCCGAAAAGCCCGGCGAGTTCGACCCGCGCGCCTATCTGAAGCCCGCCAAGGAGGCCATGCGGAAGCTCTGCATGGAGCGCTTCCAGCAGTTTGGCTGCGAGGGCCAGGCCTCCAAGATCCGTCCTATGTCGACCGCACAGATGGCCAAGCGCTATGCGTCGGGCGATCTCGATCCCGTCTACGGCCGTCGCGAGAGCGCGGCGGCCTGACGACATCCTTCCGGCGGCCTGTCAGGTTCAAACAGGTCTGGCAGGTCCGCGCTTGTTGTATTGTCGCACCTTGAGGCGTAGCGTCCCTCCTGGGGATGGACAACACGCCTGAGGGGGACGTGATGGCCGACAAGAAGAACATGGACCGCCGCTCGTTCCTGAGCCGCGTCATCGGGGCCGCCACCATGGGCGGCGCGCTTACCGCCGTGACTGGCCAGGCCGAGGCCCAGTCGGGTTGCAGCGATAGTGACAGCGGCTCCTATTCCGACCCGAGTGGACGCGGACGCCGCTGCAACACCTATCAGAGCGGCTGCACCGACAGCGACACCGGCAACTATCGCGACGGGATCGGCAACGGCCGTCGTTGCGCGACCTCGACCGGCTGCACCGACAGTGACAGCGGCACCTACGGCGACGGGGTCGGAAACGGCCGCCGTTGCGCTGCCCCATCCACCGGGTGCAGCGACAGCGATTCTGGAACCTATGGTGACGAGTCGGGACGCGGTCGCCGCTGCTCGACGCCGTCGACAGGCTGCACAGACAGCGATAGCGGCAACTACGGCGATGGCGTCGGTCGCGGCCGACGTTGCACGCCCGCCTACACCCAGTCCGGTTGCACCGACAGCGACAGCGGCACCTATGGCGATGGCGTCGGCAATGGTCGCCGGTGCACGCCCGCTCCGCGCAGCTGCACCGACAGCGATACCGGCCGATACGGCGATGGCGTCGGCAACGGCCGTCGCTGCGGGTAAGGACACGCCTTGAGTTCTTCGCTTTTGGGGTCGCTGTCCGATCCTCTTCGCTGGCTACTGGGCGACCACGCCGATGGCTTCCTGACGGAGGTCTATGAGCGCAAGCCAGTCGTCGCCCGCCATGACGATCCGGACCGGTTCCGCTCCCTTCTGTCCCTGGCCGAGATCGACAGGCTGGTGTCGGAGCTGGATTTCCAGCGCGGCATGCTGGTCATGACGGACTCCTCGCGCACCATCGCCGAGTCTGACTATGTCGCCCCCGCCGGAGCGGTCGACCGGAGCGCCGTCGCCAGCCTGTATGGCAGTGGCGCGACCCTGATTCTGAACCAGCTTCAGCAGTCGCACAGCGGCATGGCCGCCCTGTGCCGCAGCCTCGAGAGCGTCTTCAGCTGCCATGTGCAGACCAACACCTATCTGACGCCACCGTCTTCACAGGGGTTTCGCACCCATTACGACAACCACGACGTCCTGGTGATCCAGATCGAGGGCGAGAAGGCCTGGCGTCTTCACGATCAGCCCGTCGCCATTCCCTATCGTGGCGAAGGCTTCCAGCCCGGCGTCTATCCGGTCGGCGAACTGTCCGAGACCTTCGTCCTTAAGGCGGGCGACTGCGCCTACGTCCCTCGCGGCCTGATGCATGACGCCGCCACGTCCGGCGACAAGCCATCGCTGCACATCACCTGCGGCCTGATCGTCCGCACCTGGGCCGACGTCGTGCTGGAGGCGGTCTCCGAGGTCTGCGTCAAGGATGAGGCCTTCCGCCGGAGCCTCCCGCCCGGTTTCGCCAACCCCGGCTACGACCGTGCGATGCTGGCGCGGGAGTTCCAGACGTTGATGCAGCGGCTGTCCGATCAGGCCCGCCTGGATCATGCTCTGGACTTCGCCATCCGCGAGTTCGTGCTCAGCCGCGAATCCGACGTGTCCGGCGCGCTCCTCGGGGCTCACGAACCGCTCGCCGCTACCTATGTCGCCCGACCGGCCATCTGGCGGATCGAGGAGGATCAGTCCGATGGGGACCGGTCGCTCCGTCTGGTGGCCCCGGGCGGCGAGATGGAGTTTCCTGGCCTTGACCGTCGCGGGCTTGAGCGCGCCCTGTCCGGAAGCGTCTTCTCGCCCACGGATCTGGGTGTGCCAGATCCCGCGCCAGTGATCCGGCGTCTGGTCGCCGCAGGCCTCATCGGCGCGACCTGAACCGGCGGACATGCTAGATCGCCTGTGTGGAAGACGACGCCGAGGAACTTGAGGGGCCGACCCACGCGCCAGGCCAGCGTCTTCTCGCGGACCTGTCCGGCCAGGACCTCTCGCAACGGCTGGATCGCCTTTTGGCCGACGCGCTGCCCGGCGTGTCCCGCGCGCGCCTTCAGGCCCTGCTTGCAGACGGTGCGGTCAGCTTGCACGGACAGTCCGTATCGCCGCGGGACCGACCGCAGGCCGGCACCTATGCTGTCCTCGTGCCGCCCGTCGCCCCGGCAGACCCCCAACCCGAACCCATCCCCCTGACCGTCCTCTTCGAGGACGCCGACCTGATCGTGATCGACAAGCCGGCGGGCATGGCCGCGCACCCGGCCCCCGGAACCGAGACTGGCACCCTGGTCAACGCCCTGCTGCACCACTGCGGCGCATCCCTGTCCGGCATCGGCGGGGTCGCCCGGCCCGGCATTGTCCATCGGCTGGACAAAGACACATCCGGCGTCATGGTCGCTGCCAAATCCGACCGCGCTCACGCGGGCCTTTCGGCCCTGTTCGCCGCCCACGACATCGAACGCACCTACATCGCCCTGACGCGTGGCGCGCCTTCGCCGGAGCGGGGCCGGATCGAGACCCTGATCGGCCGCTCCTCCTCCGACCGCAAGAAGATGGCCGTGCTGAAATCCGGCGGTCGCAACGCCATCACCGACTACGTCGTCGAAACCCGCTTCGCCGTCCCGGCCAAGGCGGGAGCCGCACCTCTCGCCGCCCGCGTCGCCTGCACGCTCCACACGGGCCGCACCCACCAGATCCGCGTTCACCTCGCCTCGAAAGGCGCGCCGATCCTGGGCGATGCCATCTACGGCTCCGGCAGCCCGGCCACCGCCGTCCGCGCGGCGATCGCCGAGGCGGGCCTCGAGCGCCAGGCGCTCCACGCGGCGGTTCTGGGTTTCGTCCATCCTGTCACCGGTCAGGCGCTGCGTTTCGAAACCGCTCCGCCCGCGGACATGGCGCGGCTGGAGACCTTGCTGTCGGCCATCTGAAACACAATCTGTTTCGATACAGGAGGTGCCGCCATGACCATCGACCCCGAAATCACCGACAATCCCGACCTCCACCGCTATGAGCTGCCGGTGGACGGGCAGGTCGCGGTCGTAACCTACAACCTCTCCCCGCCGAACCTGATGATCACCGAGACCCTGGTGCCGCAGGCACTGGAGGGCCGAGGCATCGCCAGCCGCCTGGCCCGTCACGTCATCGCCGATGCCCGCGCCCGGGGCCTCCTGATCCTGCCCGTCTGCCCCTTCTTCGCCGCCTTCTTCCAGAAACATCCCGACCAGGCCGACGTCGTCCACCCCGCCTACCGCATCAGCCTTGGCCTGCCTGGATAGTGGGTCTTGATTAAAAACTGACTTCTTGCTATCAACCGCGTCATTCGGCGCAGTGGCGCCAGGATCACGGTCACGCTTTCCTGTGATCGTCCGCCCCTAAAAAGGCGGGCAACCGATCGCCACATCAGCCGCTTGAGGGGTCGAGGACCCGGTGCCCATTTCGGGGCCGGCGCCGAAGGACCCGCTCGCTACCGGTCGGAGGGACCACGTCTATGGCTGCCAATGCTACGCTCGCGGTGATGTCGCCTGAACAGGGGCTGTCGCGATACCTGTCTGAAATCCGCAAGTTCCCGATGCTCACCAAGGACGAGGAGTTCATGCTCGCCAAGCGGTGGACCGAGCATCAGGACCCCGAGGCCGCGCATCGCCTCGTCACCTCGCACCTTCGCCTCGTGGCCAAGATCGCCATGGGCTATCGCGGCTACGGCCTGCCGATCGGCGAAGTCATCTCCGAGGGCAACGTCGGCCTCATGCAGGCCGTGAAGAAATTCGACCCGGACAAGGGCTTCCGCCTGGCCACCTACGCCATGTGGTGGATCCGCGCCTCGATCCAGGAATACATCCTGCGCAGCTGGTCGCTCGTGAAGATGGGCAC
>JAIERG010000122.1 GCA_019747095.1 Caulobacteraceae bacterium
CGGCCCGGCGGCTTTCAGATCCTTGCGCCGGAACTTGCCCTTGCGCGCGGCGGTATGGATCTTCCGCTCGCTGCACCCGAACTCGGCCGCGATGGCCCTGGCCGTCGCCCCGGCCCGGAACAGGGCTTCCATCTGCGCCCGTTCATCGGGGCTGTGCCGCCGATGCGGCCTGCGGTTCAGAGGCTTGGTGTCCATCGCCAGAGGATAGGCGATCCCCCAATGCGGGCGCGTTCAGCGCGCCTCGATTGCGACAGGCGTTGATTTCACAGGGTTTTTCGGCGCGAGTTGGGATGATTGGGGGAAATAGCGAACGTCAGCAGGTGCGCTGGGCAGCTATGCGCCAGCAGCGGTCATTGGCGGCGCACTTAAAGCGCGACGTCTGCTTACGCCTTAGGCCGACAATCAGCTCGGGACGGTCGGGTGCAAATGCCGCGCCTGGCCTTCTGTTTGGACGACGCTATTGCGCCCGGAAGGACGAGGAAGTATCCATAGTGGGCACCATACCCACTATGGATACTATGCGACTCTTTCAGGCTGCGGACGTACTCACGATGACGAACCTCAGCCGCCACCAGCTGCGTGAGTGGACGGGGCGCGGTCGACGCGCGCTTATCACACCCGATGTCGCAGCCGGGGGACCGGGCCGACATGCGCTTTATGCCTGGCAAACCATCCTCGTCCTGCGCTTGCTGCATGTGCTTCATCGTGACTTTGCGGCAGAGGTCGGGGCTTGGGCTCCGGCGCTTCAGGCCCTTCGCGCTAAGCTCGACGGGGTTTCATTTCCAGCCCTGTGGGACCTGGGGGTCTTCTTTCCCAATAGGGAAGAGGCGGAACTGACGTCCCTGCCCATGCAGCCCGGCGCGAGCGGCGTGTTTATCTCACTAGAGCCGCACCTCAGTGCTCTGTCGATTCAGCTCGCTTCCCCGCGTCCTGGACAGCTATCGCTCTTCCCTGCCGTGGCGGTGGGCCAATGACGATCGAGATCGCGCAGCGTTGGGCATCGGACTTCGGTCTAGCGCTTGCCCCCTTGTTCGAGAACGGCGAGATTGAACGACCAGACGACCATGCCGTGCTGCTCGACGGCGGGGTCGGGAGTCTCGCGCTGTCCGGCGCCGATACAGCCATCTGGCGCGATCAGTCGACCGCCGACTGGGCTTGGTCTAGCAACCTGCCGCATCACGTGACCATCACCGACCAGACTGTCGCTGTGCGTCGATGGGACCGGCCGAAAGCCGAGGAATTCTCCCGCTCGAGTGTCGAGGCACAGCTCGAGTCGTTCTACACATATCTGACGACCGATCGCGTCCGAGCCAATCAGAGCGTCGTCGATCACGTGCTGATCTTCTTTCGACGCCTGCGCTCGCTAGTGGCGGACGCGCGCATAGACGATGATCTGACGGTGGAGGCTTTCGTCACCTTCCTTGATCTATTGGTCAGCGACGAGCTCGGCGATCTCAGGCAGGGTGCCCTCGGCCTGAACAGCCAGGGTGCTGGTGTCCTCGCGGACTTGTCGAGGCCCGGGCTTGAAGCCTTGCAGAACGACATCGCTTCAACTTCCGCCCTGAGTAGCCTTCACCTCCTGCCCGCCTTGGCCATCCGCCATGCGGGAAGCCAGATCTTCCAAGAAGCCCATTTCGAGCTGGTACGCGCGCCGGGTCTCGACCTCTTCGGCTATGTAGGGCCGGCGGAAAGCAAGACCATCACGCGCGGCGGCGCCCACTTCACGCCGGCACCCTTGGCGCGCAGCATCGTCGAACAGACGCTGAGCGAAGTCACCGGCCTGGACGACAGGGAGACCTTGACGGTGATCGATCCCGCCTGTGGGTCCGGCGCCTTCCTCCAGGAACTCCTTCGCGCGCTTCGCCGCACTAGCTTCAAGGGTCGACTGACCCTGATCGGACGAGATGTCTCTCGCGCGGCTGTGTCGATGGCGCGTTTCGCTCTGGCGCGCGCTCTGGCTGACTGGGCACCAAGCGCCGGCGTGCAACTCGATCTCGCGGTCGGAGACTCTCTAGAAGCAGAGCTTCCCCAGGCGGATGTAGTGCTGATGAACCCACCCTTCATCGCATGGGCGGGGCTGAACGCAATGCAGCGCGATCAGATGAAGCAGGTTCTGGGAGCGCGTCTGACCGGGCGAGGCGATTTCAGCATGGCGTTCGTGACGCGCGCCCTAGACATTCTTACCCCCGGCGGCGCCATGGGCGTCCTTCTGCCATCGAGCTTGATGACACTGCAGGCCGCCGACGCTTGGCGCAGCGACTTGCTACAACGAACTGATCTCCGATTGCTCGCGGGTCTTGGTGATTACGGTCTGTTCGCCCATGCTCTTGTTCAGACTACTGCTTTGGTTATGGCCAAGCCGAAAGAGGACGCAGAACGCAGCGACGTCGTACGCACTCTTGTCAGCGCCAACAGCGCCGACGCCACGGGCAACGCCTTACGAATGCTTCGCCGACTTGCGCCCCAGGGAAACGTCGAGGTCTCCGATGCCTCATGGCGGATTTTCAGCATGCCGGTGTCGACGCTCTCCAGCCGTCCGACTTGGCGTCTCGTCTCACCGAGGGCGGAGGCGGCGCTGAACAGGTTACTGGACGCCGGCGCGGAACGCCTCGGCAACCTGTTCGAAGTTCGTCAGGGCGTGCGAACGGGCGACAATACCGCGTTTTTGCTCTCAGGCGCTGAGGTCGCGGCGTTGCCGTCGAAGGAGCGGAAGTATTTCCGGCCAGCCATCCTCAACGACTCGGTTCGAGACGGCCGCATCCTTCCAAACAAATGGGTCTTCTATCCACACGGCGACGGCCGCCATATTTCGGACGAAGCGACGCTACGGCGAAACCTGCCTGAGTACCTTCAGTCCTATCTTACACCCCGCCGCGAGGCGTTGCAGAACCGTGCAAGCGTGCAGGGAGAAGCTTGGTGGGACCTATCTCGGAGCAGAGCAAGCTGGGCGTTGGATGCCAGACCTCGGATCGTATCTAAGTACTTCGGCTCTATCGGCGGCTTTGCAGTGGACTTGGATGGCAGTGCTGTCGTGGTTCAGGGCTTCGCTTGGTTCCCACAGGCGAGCCTCGCTGGCGACGACGAGGGCGTCTTCGCATCGGACTTGGCCGAGGACGACATTCTCTGCGCCTATGCGGCGATCATGAACTCCGGCCGGTTCATGCAACTGCTCGAGCTGTTCTCACCGCATGTCGCCGGCGGTCAATTCGACTTGAGCCCGCGCTACGTGAACTTGATCCCGCTCCCCAACCTGCGAACCCTGGCTCAAGATGAAAGGGCGGGACGGTTGATTTCTCGTCTCGCTGCCCTTGGTCGTCAGCCGCGAGTGGCCGATATCGACTGGCAGAACACGACTAACAGATTGACCGCTGAGATCTTTGGCAGCGACTTCTTCGAGCTGCTTTGATGGCGGCCACCCCGCTGTTTGCTTCGGAATCCTTGCTTGCGCAACATCTTGATCGTGTTGCAATCATACTGGGCGGTGCAGTGGATGCGAGCGCCGCACCTCGCCTGAGCGTCAACTGGAACATCAATCCGGCGATCGCCGGGCTCGAAGGCGAAGGATGCGAGTTGGTTGCGCGCAACCGAGGCGGTCGTGCGCTGGTAGCTCCCGTAATCAGACTCGAGCAAGATCTCTGGGCTTGGCTCGGCTATCGTGAAGAGTGGGCTCATGAGGCAGCCGTCGGCGGGCGACGCCGATTCAGTTTTCGGTCGATCGGTATGACCGTTCACTTCGGCGTTCCAGGCGACCTGTTCAAACCCCAGATGTTTCGGGCTGAATGGTCCGGTTGGGCCAAGTGGGGTCACGATGGCCACTACGGCTTCCAGGCCGGAAATGCGGGCCATCCACACTGGCAGTTCGACGCGCTTGAGAGTCTTCCCGATCAAGAAGCATTGAACCGCGCCGCGCAGCTGCGAGAGGAAATTCGAAGCGACCAGAGCAACGCAAGAGAATTTGGGACGCAGCGACCAGAAAGCGACACACGCGACATCGTGACGAGCCAAGCCTTGAGCCGCATTCATTTCGCCAGCGCAGCGGCTTGGTGGAAAGCCCCGCCACATGACGACTACGCACACGGTCCCACGCGTCTTCAGGAGCTGGAAGTCTGGACCGAACGCGCGCTCGCTTACATGGTCGCTGAGTTGGGTCGCCTGCGGGCGGCCTGATGCGCGCTCAACTTGCTAGGTCGGGTCGGTAAAATGGCTGGGCCTGCCCTGCGTCTCGAGCGGACTTCCCGAACTTCCCCTTCGAGTTATAAGCAGCAACACCAAAAGGGCGGGCCCGTCTCCGGACCCGCCCTCTCCGTAGGCAGACTTCCCGAGGCGCGCTGTGCGCGCCTCGAAGCAGTTAGAAGTCCATGTCGCCCATGCCGCCCATGCCGCCCGGAGCGCCGCCGGCCGGGGCCGACTTCTTGGGGGCGTCGGCGACGGCGGCTTCCGTCGTGATCAGGATGCCGGCGACCGAGGCCGCGTCCTGAAGGGCGGTGCGGACGACCTTGGCCGGGTCGATCACGCCCATGGCGACCAGGTCGCCGTACTCTTCGGTCTGGGCGTTGAAGCC
>JAIERG010000086.1 GCA_019747095.1 Caulobacteraceae bacterium
GTGGGGCCGGGCGATTGTCCGGGATCCAACCTGGGAGCAGGCTGCGCGGGCGCGCATCTGGATCCGGCCCTGCGTCAGGGCGCGACCACCGTGGGCAATCCGGGGATGCAGTCCAACGACCTGACGCCGATGCGCCCGATCCGGGGATCGGAATAGGCGCCGCCTAGCCTTCCAGATCCAGGGAATAGCCGGCCGAACGGACCGTCCGGATGGGGTTGGCGCTCTCGTCGACGTTCAGGGCCTTGCGAAGGCGGCCGACGTGAACGTCTACTGTGCGGGCCTCGACATAGACGTCACTGCCCCAGACCGCGTCCAGCAGCTGTTCGCGGCTGAACACCCGACCGGGGTGGCGCATGAAGTGGTCCAGCAGGCGGAACTCGGTGGGGCCCAGATGGACCTCCTTTCCGGCCCGCTTCACGCGGTGGGCGACGCGGTCGATGACGATATCACCATGACCCACGCGGTCGTCGGCCAGACCTGGCCGGATCCGACGCAGCACCGCGCGGATGCGGGCGATCAGCTCGGTCATGGAGAAGGGCTTGGTCAGATAGTCGTCGGCACCGGTGTCTAGGCCGCGAACACGGTCGCTCTCCTCGCCGCGCGCGGTCAGCATGATGATCGGCAGGTTTCGCGTTTCGGGCCGACCCCGGATGCGGCGGCAAACCTCGATGCCGGAGACCTTGGGCAGCATCCAGTCGAGCAGGACGAGGTCCGGCTGACGCTCGTCGATCTGGACCAGGCCCTCCTCGCCGTCGGCGGCGACGACGACGTCGTAGCCTTCCTTTTCGAGGTTGTACTGGAGGAGCGTCGCCAGCGCGTCCTCGTCTTCCATCACCAGGATATAGGGCTGCACGTTCTACTCTCCGTCGGGTCGGCCGTCTTCAGAGGATGGGCGTCAGTTCACAGGCGGGATCGGGCCGTTCATGTCCGCGTCCCAGTCGCCGGGTGAGGGCTGCCAGCGCGGCCGCTCGCCGGTCATCTCGTCGCCGGTGATCTCATAGTGGATGACCTCGGCGATGTTGGTCGCGTGATCGCCGATGCGTTCCAGGTTCTTGGCCATGAACAGCAGATGGGTGCAGGCGCTGATCGTGCGCGGGTCGCCCATCATGTAGGTCAGAAGCTCGCGAAACAGGGCGTTGTAGTGCTCGTCGACCTCGTCGTCCGAGGCCCAGACCGCCATGGCCCGGTCGATCTCCGAGGCGGTATAGGCGTCCAGCACGTCGCGCAGCCGCATCGACACCAGCTTGCCCATCCGCTCGATGGAACGGGTCAGCGGCTGCATCGGCTCGGTCTCGGCGAGAGATAGCGCCCGCTTGGCGATGTTCTTGGCCAGGTCGCCGGTGCGCTCCAGGTCCGTCGCCAGCTTCATGGCCGACAGGGTCTTCCTCAGGTCCGAGGCGACGGGCTGGCGTAGGGCGATCAGGCGGATGGCCTTCTTCTCGATGTCGCGATGCATGGCGTCGAGCTTGGAGTCCCGCTCGACCACGGCGCGGGCGAGCGCGATATCGCGGCGGGCCACGCTTTCGACGGCATCGGCGACCTGGGCCTCGGCGAGGCCACCCATGCGGGCGACCTCGGCCGTGAGCTGGTTCAGCTCGTCCCCATAGGCCTTGACCGTGTGCTGGTTCATCAACGCCCTTAGCCGAACCGGCCGGTGATGTAGTCGAGCGTGCGCCGTTCGCGGGGATTCGTGAAGATTTCCTCGGTGTCGCCGTGCTCGACCAGGCGGCCGAGGTGGAAGAAGGCCGTCCGCTGGCTGACGCGGGCCGCCTGGGCCATGGAGTGGGTGACGATGACGATGCAGTAGCGCTCGCGCAGCTCGTCGATCAGCTCCTCGATCTTGGCCGTGGCGATGGGGTCCAGCGCCGAGCACGGCTCGTCCATCAGGATGACTTCGGGGTTCACCGCGATAGCGCGGGCGATCACCAGACGCTGCTGCTGGCCGCCCGACAGGCCGGTGCCGGCGGTGTGCAGGCGGTCGGCGACCTCGTCCCACAGGCCAGCCCGCTTCAGCGAGCTTTCGACGATGCCGTCCATTTCGGACTTCGACGACGTCAGGCCGTGGATGCGCGGACCATAGGCGACGTTCTCATAGATCGTCTTGGGGAAGGGGTTGGGCTTCTGGAACACCATCCCGACCTGGGCGCGCAGCAGCACGGGGTCGACCGATTTGGCGTTCACGTCCTGGCCATCCATCAGGATCTGGCCGGTCACCTTGGCGCCCTGGATGGTGTCGTTCATCCGGTTGATGCAGCGCAGGAAGGTCGACTTGCCGCAGCCCGACGGACCAATGAAGGCGGTGACCGTCTTGTCGGGGATATCCAGGCTGATGCCGTGGAGCGCCTGCTTCTCGCCGTAGAAGACCGAGATGTCGCGCGCGGCGATCTTGGTCGGGCCAACGGGGGCCTTGGGGGCGGTCACAGTCGGGGTGAAGGATTCTTCGGACGCGCCCTCGCCTTGCGGCAGGACAGTCTCATCGCGGCGGCTGGCGTCGGCGGCGGGTTCGGCGGTCGTACCGCCCACGCGGCCGTCTGGGCTGCGGAAGAAAGGGAGTTTCATGAGCTTACCACCGGCGTTCGAAGCGCCGGCGCAGCAGGATGGCGGCGGCGTTCATGACGATCATGAAGGCGAGGAGAACCAGGATCGCGGCGGCCGTCCGCTCGTGGAAGGCCAGCTCGGATGCATTCTCCCAGATGTAGACGAGCGACGGCAGGGCGCCTGCCGGCTCGGTGATTGCACCGGGGATGCCCGGCACGAAGCTGACCATGCCGATCAGCAAGAGCGGCGCGGTCTCGCCCAGCGCATGGGCCATGGAAATGATGGTACCGGTCATGACGCCCGGCATGGCCAGGGGCAGGACGTGGTGGAACACGGTCTGGGTCTTGGACGCCCCCATGGCGAGCGCAGCCTCGCGGATCGAGGGCGGCACGGCCTTCAGCGATGACCTCGTAGCGATGATGATGGTGGGCAGCGCCATCAGCGCCAGCACCAGACCGCCGACCAGCGGCGAGGAGCGCGGCAAGTGGGCAAAGTTGATGAACAGGGCGAGGCCCAACAGGCCGTAGACGATCGACGGCACGGCAGCGAGGTTGTTGATGTTGACCTCGATCAGGTCGGTGATCCGGCCCCTCGGCGCGAACTCCTCAAGATAAACGGCCGCGCCGACGCCCAGAGGAATGGCGATCAGGGCCGTGACCAGCAGCATGAGGGCCGAACCGACGACGGCCCCCAGCACGCCCGCCAGTTCCGGCTCGGTCGAGTCGCCCTGGGTAAACAGGAGGCTGTTGAAGCCTGCTGTGATCGTCCCGTCACGCTTGAGCGTATCCAGCCACTCCATCTGCTGGTCCGAGATGCGGCGCAGTTCGGCAGGCTCAGAGCGCTTGATCTTGCCCTTGAGATAGAGGTCGGCGTCGTCCGAGACGGGCGCGGTGATCTCGACCGTCTGGCCGATGACCGAAGGGTTCTCGCGGACCAGTTCGGCGGCGCGGAACTTGAGCTCCGAGGACAGCAGGGTGCGATAGGCATTGGCCTGTGTCCCCAGCGCATCGTCGGTAACACCCATCGCCGCCACGCGCTGCTGAGCGACCATCAGCTGGAAGTTGGTGCCCTGGGGGTAGTCGCGGTCGATACGGGCCGGGTCCATGTAGACCGGCACGGTGATCTGGTTGGAATAGAAGGCGGTGTGGCCGTGCTCGATGATGCGCCCTAGCAGCAGCACGAGAAAGCCGAGCGCGACCGCGATGGCCAGAAGGCCATAGGTCCGGAATCGCGCTTCACGCGCATAGCGGCGCTTCAGCCCCTTCTGCAGGGCGTCGGCGCGGGCCGCGCGGACCACGCCGGGATCGACGGTCGCGTCAGTCATACTGTTCCCGATAGGTCTGGACGATCCGCTGGGCGACGATGTTCAGAAGCAGGGTCACCAGGAACAGCGTCAGGCCGAGGCCGAAGGCCGCGAGCGTCTTGGCGCTGTCGAACTCCTGATCGCCCGTGAGCAGGGTCACGATCTGGACAGTAACCGTGGTGACCGTGTCGAGCGGATTGAGCGTCAGGTTGGCCGCCAGACCGGCCGCCATGGTCACGATCATGGTCTCGCCGATGGCCCGCGACACCGCCAGCAGCAGCGCGCCGGCAATGCCCGGCAGGGCGGCCGGCAGAAGCACCCGGCTAACCGTTTCGGACTTGGTCGCACCCATGGCGTAGGAACCATCACGCAGGCTCTGCGGCACGGCATTGATGATGTCGTCAGACAGGGAGCTTACGAACGGGATCAGCATGATCCCCATGACGGCACCCGCCACCAGCGCCATCTGGTTCTGCACGAGCAGCAGATACTGACCCAGTCCGTCCAGCGGTCCGCCGACCAGCAGGGCACCGATCCCGTTGAAGAACTCACGGAAGGCCGGGCCGACGGTCAGGGCAGCGAAGAAACCGTAGACCACCGTCGGGACGCCCACGAGCACCTCCAGCAGAGGCTTGACCACACCGCGGGTCACGGGTCCGGCGTATTCCGACAGATAGATGGCCGAGAACAGGCCAACCGGCGCGGCCACCGCCATGGCGATCAACATGATCAGGAAGGTGCCGGCGAACAGCGGCACGGCTCCGAAGGCTCCAGTCGATCCGACCTGATCGGCGCGGATCGCGGTCTGAGGGCTCCACTGGGTCCCGAACAGGAACTCGGTCGCCGGCACCCGCTCGAAGAAGC
>JAIERG010000149.1 GCA_019747095.1 Caulobacteraceae bacterium
AGGCGTCGACGCCTATCCTCGCATCCTCGCGGCGCTGATGGTGCAGGGCTGGAGCGAAGCCGATATCCGCAAGCTGGCCGGAGAGAACGTATTGAGGGTCATGAGGGCGACGGAGGCGGTGGCGCGGGCCAAGGCGGAAGAGCGGCCGTCGCTGGCGGCCATCGAGACCGCCGAGACGCCGGAATAGACGTCTACTCGGCGGCGGCGCGGCGGAGCGCCAGGAAGGCGGCCTTGCCGTGGATCTCCGGGCCGCTGTCGTCGTCGGTGGCGAGCCAGGTCTCGGTCGCCATGCGGAGTACGCCAACGGCGGCTGTGGCGACCACACGGGCCTGAAGGTCGTCGGCGGACAAACCCTTTCGCGCGGCCATGGCGGCGGCCATTCGCTGTTCGATGGCCTCGTACTTGGCGTGGTCGCCCGCGCGCAGGGCCGGGGTATCGTGGATGAGGCGGGCCAGGGCCCGCGCCTCGGGGCCCTGGAAATCCTGGGCCATGTCGGTCAGGGCGTGTTCGGCCATGGCCAGCAACGGTTCATCGGCGGGACGGCGAAGGATCGCCGCCTCGATCAGTTCGGCCAGACCGGCTTTGGTCGAAAGGACGATGTCCTCCTTTGAGCCGAAGTAATGGAACAGGGTGCGGCGGGATACGCCGGCGCCTCTGGCGATGTCGTCCAGAGTGGTGGCCTCGAAGCCCTGTCGCGCGAACAGGGCCAGAGCCGCCTGATGGATGCGGGCATGGGTATCGGCGCGCTTCCTCGCGCGCAGTCCGTTCTCGGGATCTTCAACTTGCACCTCTTGCATATTTGCACTGAGTGCAGATATGTCCAGTGCCTGCTGCTGTTTCGACCCGGACACCTAGAGGACCGCTCCCATGACCTGGACCACCCGCGACATCCCTGACCAGACCGGCCGCCTGGCCGTGATCACGGGGGCCAACAGCGGTACCGGCTACGAGACCGCGCTGGAGTTGGCCCGCAAGGGTGCCGAGGTGATCCTGGCGGTCCGGGATGTCAACCGGGGCGAGGCGGCGGCCAAGCGCATCCGGCGCGAGGTTCCCGAGGCCCGGCTGCGCGTCGAGGCGCTGGATCTAGCCAGTCAGGCGTCGGTCGCAGCGTTCGCGGAGCGGATGCTGGCTGATGGGGCGCCGATCCCGATGCTGATCAACAACGCCGGCGTGATGGCCCTGCCGACCCGGCGTGAGAGCGTTGACGGTCATGAACTGCAGTGGGCGACCAACTATCTGGGCCATTTCGCCCTGACGGCGCGGCTGATGCCGCTCCTGAAGTCCGGGAAGGCGCGGACGGTGCAGCTGTCCTCGATCGCTCACCGGCAGGGACGGATCCGGTTCAAGGATCTCGATTATCGGACCGGATATCGGGGTTGGCCGGTCTATGCCCAGTCCAAGTTGGCGATGCTGATGTTCGGTCTGGAACTGGATCGACGCAGCAAGGCCCACGGCTGGGAACTGACCAGTGTGGTGGCGCATCCCGGCTATGCCCGGACGGCCCTGATCAACAACGGACCGGTGTCCGGCAATCCCATCGGCCAATTCGTGATGGGAGGACTCTTCCGGCCATTGATCGAGCCGCTGTTCAGCCATTCCGCGGCGGCAGGGGCCTTGCCGATCCTGATGGCAGCCACCGACCCGGCCGTGCAGGGCGGCGCCTATCTGGGGGCGACTCGAATGAGAGAGCTGAAAGGCCCCCCGGGGCCAGTCAAGGCCGAACCCCAGGCTCTGAACGAGGCCGACGCAGCGCGGCTGTTCGATGTGACGGAAGCGGAGCTGGGCGTCCGCTTCGTCTGACCCCATGGGGCGCGCGGCTCAGTTGAGCCGCGTGCCGATCTGGGCGATGGCGGCGTCGAGCTGCGGGTCGGTCTTGGCCGTCGCGGCGCGTGCGGCGAGGATGGTCTCGGCGGCCTGGGCCGCGACGTCGGCAGCGGCGGCCTTCACTTCGGCAGCCGCCTGGGCTTCCGCCGAGGCGATGCGGCGTTCGGCCATGGCCTGACGACGGGCCAGCGCCTCTTCCAGCTTGGCCTTGGCTTCGGCTTCCATGATGCGGGCGTCGGCTTCGGCAGCGGCCAGCATGGCCTTGGACTGGGCTTCGGCCTCGGCCTTCTCGGCACGGATCTGAGCCAGCAGGGCCTCGGCCTCGGCGCGCAGACGGGCCGCCTCGTCCAGCTCGGACTGGATTTTGTTCGCCTTGGCGTCCAGTTGGCCTGCCACCAGCTTGGGCACGCCAGCGACCACGAGGATCACGAAGAACAGGACCAGGCCGATACCGACCCAGAGTTCCGGGTTGGAGATGTTCCAGAAGTAGGCTTCGAGGAAGTGGGGCATCTTACGCAGCTCCCTTGACGGCGGCGGCGACTTCAGAAGCCGAGGCGGGCTTGCCGGTCAGGCGCTCGACGATGGCCGAGGCCGTATCGGCGGCGATGGTGGAGACGTTCTGCATGGCGGCATCGCGGGCCTGGGCGATGCGGGCCTCGGCGGCCTCGATCCGGGTGTTGACCTCGGCTTCTTCAGCCTGACGGCGGGTCTCGGCTTCAGCCGCGACGCGGGCCTTGGCCTCGGCGGCCAGGCGGCGGGACTCGTTGCGAGCGTGTTCGACTTCGGCCTTGGCGGCGGCGGCCTGCTCGGCGGCCTCGGCCTGCACCGAGCGCGCGGTCGCGACGGCTGTGGAGATGGTGGATGTCCGCTCGTCCATCACCCGACGCAGGCGCGGGGCGAAGACCTTCGAGATCAGAAGATACAGGACGAAGAACAGGAACAGCAGATAGACGATCTGCCCGGCCCAGACCGAGGTGTCGAACTGGGGCAGGCCACCGGCTTCGCCGCCGCCGTGAGCGGCTTCGGTCGTGGCGTAGGTTCCGCCGTGCTCGTCGGATTTTTCAGGAGCGGCCATGACGTCCGTCTGCGGGAAGGGGGAAACAGGACGGCGGCGCTTCCCCTAGTCAGAGGAAGCGCCGCCGGTCTTCATTGAAGCGGCGTGGGCCTTAGCCCAGCCAGGCCAGGATGCCGAGCACGAAGGCCAGGATGCCCAGGGCTTCGACGAGGGCGGCGCCCACGAACAGGTTGCCGACCTGCGAGGCGGCAGCCGAAGGGTTGCGCAGGGCACCCGCCAGGAACTGGCCGAAGATGTTGCCCACGCCGATGCCGGCGCCGAGCATGCCGAGCGTGGCAAGACCGATACCGAAGTACTTGAAGGATTCGGCTTCCATGATGGTGTTCCTATTCAGTCGGGGTTGGATGGAGGGGGTTAGCGGCTGGACCGGGGCTTAGTGCCCGTGACCCAGGTTGACCACATCGTTGAGGTAGATGCTGGCCAGAACGGCGAAAACGAAGGCCTGCAGGAAGGCCACGAGAAACTCGAGGGCGGTGATGCCAACGACCATCACCATTGAAAGGGCGGCGACCGGCAGGCCCAGCAGGCCGAGACCCCCGGCGGCGGCGAGACCGCCCATCGAGACGACGAAGCCCGCGAAGATCTTCAGGGCGATGTGGCCGCCCAGCATATTGCCGAACAGACGAAGCGCCAGGGTGATCGGACGCAGCAGGAAGGACAGGAACTCGATCAGGCCCACCACCGGGCGGATCAGCATCGGTGCCGAGGTCGGCCAGAACAGGCTGAAAAAGCCCAGGCCGTGCTTGGCGAAGCCGATCCCCACGACCAGCAGGATGGTGATCAGCGCCAGGGTCCCGGTCACGGCCAGCTGGGAGGTGGCGGTGAAAGTCAGGAACATGCCCAGCAGGTTCATGCCCAGCACGAAGGTGAAGAGCGTGAAGACGAAGGGGAAATACTTGCGGCCATCGTGACCGATGATGGAATCCGTGACGCCGTCGATCATGCCGAACAGGGTCTCGCCCGCGGCCTGTAGCCGACCGGGAACCACCTTGGCGCCCGAGGTCGCGGCCGTCAGGAACAGCACGACCAGGGCAAACGCGATGGTCATGGCGACGTGGGCATTGGTCACGGCGATTTGCTGAACGCCCAGCACAGGCAGCGTCACCTCGCCGAACTCAAGGCCGGGGATCGGGTGCACTTCGAACTGTTCGATCGGATCGGCCAAGGCCTATCGCTCCTCGTTGTCTTCATCGTCGAACGGGATGGACTTAGGGACCACCCCGGCCGCATCGGCCTCAGCCTGGAGACGCTTCGTCGTCCGCCAGGCCATCCAGATCGAGACGGCGAACCCGAAGAGCACGCCGCCAATCAGTCCCCACGGCGTCGTGCCCGCGAAGCGGTCCACGACGAAGCCGAGCCCCAGACCGACCAGGACACCGCCGAGCAATTCGGCGACAATCCGGTAGGCCTTGCCCGCCACAGCCTGCGCAACCGCCTCGGCGGTCTTGTCGGACGTGGTGGTCGCCTCCAGCGCGGAAGCAGAGCGTGCGAGGCGAGCGATCGCCTCTTCGCGCGATTCCGGTGGGGTGGACATGGGTTCTTGCGCTCAAGCCCCGCCCGGCCACGCAAGGTTTTGCGGGCCCCGACAGGGGTCTGAATTCGGCGCGGAACCTATAGGGAGGGGTGCGGAAGGTCAAGAAGCCGTGATGAGGGGTCAAGATATTGATTTCACGAAACTTCCTTCCGTGCTGCGACGATCAGGCCTGCCCCGCCTCGTGCAGGCACGCCTCATCGCTCTCGCGCCGCGTTCGGCTGCGAGGTGGAGCGGGGAAGCGGCGGAGCCGGGGCGATCTCGCCCGGGACCGGGGCGGGGCCGTCGCCGGCATCCGCCCTGTGTGTGAGTTTCGGCGGGGTCGTCTCGGCTCCGCTCGATCGGTTTTCGCAAGCTGCGCGGTCGCGGGA
>JAIERG010000037.1 GCA_019747095.1 Caulobacteraceae bacterium
GCGGGATCGCCGACGTCATCGACCTCCGTTTGAATCTTCCTCGCCCGTGCTCTCGCGCCGGCTACCGTCAAAGCCGAGGTATCGCTGATCGCCTGCTCGGGCGGTACGTAGTGACCGAGCCGGATGCGCGGTTGACTTCCGTCCGGTCGGCGATACCTATAGCCCCAGATACGGGTGTCCGAAGACACCCTCAGATACAGGCCTTTCACGGCGGTATCCCAGAGCTCCAGACGGCCGCCTTCGGTGGCCTTGGCCGACGCAACCGTCCGGTCCGTGAGCTTCAAAGTCGGCATCCCGATCTCCGATGAGCGCCCTTTGCTGGGGCACATATGGGGCACAGATTGCAGCAACTCGAAGAATACGGGTGAAAAGCGGTGACGTCAAAAACATTATCAGAAACAAGCGGTTAGAACAGTCCTGACCAGTAGTGAAATGTCCTGAAAACAACCTCAGGGTAGGCTGGGGGTCAAGGGGTCGCAGGTTCGAATCCTGTCGCTCCGACCATCTTCCCTTGACCCATGATGTCTTGCCCTACTGCACGCCGCGCGGCGGTTCACTGCGTGGGGGCTAGAACCCCTTCACCAGCTGGATGATCCAGCGCTGGTCGTAGGGTTCGTCATTGCTGATGGGGAATTCGACGCCGGTCAGCAGGAACAGGCTGTCGACCACGCGGGTCCGGAGCGCGGGCGTCAGGCTGACGACGCCGTCGCCGTCGTCCGGCTCGAACCAGTTCAGCGCCAGGGAATAGGTGAACTGGCCGAGCGGCGCGGCTTCGGCCGGGGTCACGGTCTGACCGAGCGCAAGGCTGAGTCCAAAACCGTCGGCACCGTATTCGTCGCGGGCCGAATAGGCGACGCGGCCCCGGAAGGAGACGCCGGCGCCCAGATCGGTCCAGAGATTGACTTGGGGCGTCACGCCAAAGACTTCGCCCGCGCCGACAGAATCGTCACCGGTTGGCAGTTCGAAGCCGAGGCCGGCGTTCAGCGACAGGTCGCGGCTCTCGGCCAGCATGATCTGGGCGGTCACGCCGACGTCGCCGAAGCCCGAGCCGCCGCCGTCGATCTCCTGATAGACCGGGACCTCGACGCCGACCCAGAAGCGGCGGGACAGCGGGTAGTTGAAGCGGCCAATCACGCGTTGGGCGTCGCCGGCGTCGGTGTCGATCCAGTCGTAGGCGAGGTGGACCTCGCGGGTGAAGAACCCGTCAGGAGCGCCGAGCCAGCCCTGGCGGGGCGCGCCGCTGGAGCCGTCTGGAACGGGGATCCAGCTCTGGGTGAACTCCTCGCCGAAGCGGTCGCTCTCCAGCGGGCTCCAGGTCTGGGCGAATGCTGATGAGGCGGCGCAGGCGAGGGCGGCGGTCGTCAGAAGGGCGGCAAGGTGGCGGGCGGAAGCGGACATCGTCGATCCTCAAGACGCGGGAGGTCGCGCCGTGGCGAACAGCCCCCGGGCCGCCGCGAGGATCAGTAAGGCGCGGCCGGACGCGCCGGTCTTTTCGGCGATTGGCTTTCGCTTGTTCGGGGTTGCCCTTAGCCGCCGCGCTTGCGCAGAAACGGCTTGCCTTCCGCCCAGCTGAGGAGCGGGAACAGGGGCACGCCCCAGAGGGTGCCGACCAGGGCGTAATAGGCGAGCTGGGCCAGCGGATTTGCGGGCACGTGCTCGCCGATCACGGTGGCGGCCCAGATGTAGAAGGCGAGAAAGGCAAGGATGCCGAAGGCGGCGACCAGACGGCGGATTCGAAGGCCCATCAGCGAGTGTTCCGGAAAAGATAGAAGGTGAAGAGGCTGAGGACCGATCCCGCGCCCGACCACAGGGTCCACCCCAGCTCGTCCATGGTGGCCGCGCCGAAGACACGTACGGCGAGGAACCAGCCACAGGCTGCGCCAGTGGCTGACACGAGGCTCGCTCCGAACAGTCCCCTGCGCCCGGTCATCTGGTCGGCAGCCCAGGCGAGCGCCAGCACGGCAAGGATGGCGATGACGATGTCGACGTGCTGCACTCGGGCTCCTTTATCCGCGCGTTCCGTCGCATGCGACTTCGCGGCATGACGACGACTTTGATCTTGCCGCGATGGGCGGGCATACCGCCAGCGTCGCCGCAGGGCGGCACTGTATCTGTCGGAGCGTCGGGCGTCGAATGAACCGTTTCGGAAGGGTCGAACAGTCGCGGGCCGTGGCCATCTGGCTGTTCTTCACCGCGGCCATGGTGTTCGCCATGGTGGTGATCGGGGGGATCACGCGGCTGACAGGCTCCGGGCTGTCGATCACGGAGTGGCAGCCGATCATGGGGGCTCTCCCGCCATTGAACGAGGCCGACTGGAACGAGGCCTTCGAGAAGTACAAGGCGATCCCGCAGTACGCCCTCGTCAACGCGGGCATGAGCCTGGATGAGTTCAAGGGCATCTTCTGGTGGGAGTGGTTCCACCGGCTGTTCGGGCGTCTGATCGGGGTGGTGTTCGCCATCCCGTTCTTTGCCTTCCTTTTGTTTCGGCTGCTGCCGGAGCGGTCGTTCCTGGGGCGGTTCGCCCTGCCGGATCGTCTGGTCTGGCGATGCGCCATCCTGCTGGCGATGGGCGGACTGCAGGGAGCCATTGGCTGGTGGATGGTGTCTTCCGGCCTGTCGGAGCGGGTCGATGTGGCTCCCGAACGGCTGACGGTGCATCTGGGTCTGGCGCTGCTGATCTTCGCAGGCCTGATCTGGACGGCACTGGAGGCCTGGAACGGGCCGGAAGCGTCGCGGTCGCCGGCTGGTTGGAGCCGGGCTGCGGCGATCCTTTGGGGTGCCGTCTTTTTCCAGTGCCTGCTGGGCGGGCTGGTCGCGGGAGCCAAGGCGGGGTTCATCTATACGGACTGGCCGCTGATGAACGGGGCGATCCTGGCGCCGGTGGACTGGGGGCAGGGGGCGCTGGCGTTCCTGCATGATCGTGCCCTGGTGCAGTTCAATCACCGGATCTGGGGCTATCTGCTGGTGATCGGGGCGACGGTCTATGCCGTGCAGGCCTGGCGGTGGAAGCTGGCCGAGGGGCTGGGTTTCGCGGCGGTCGTGGTGGCGGGGTCCCTGTGGCTGCAGGCGGCGCTGGGGGTGGTGACGCTGATCAACGTGGTGCCGATCTGGCTGGGCGGGCTGCACCAGGCGGGCGCGGCGCTGGTGCTGGCCCTGGCGACGGCGAACCTGTGGCTGGTGCGGCGGTCCCAGCCCCGGCTGTTCGTCTCGGCCCCGCGCCGCTGATCAGGCGCGGACGCTGTCCCAGGGGCCGGTGATAGCGAGGGTTATGCCGGGGAACATGATGTTGACGAACAGGGTCGAGCCGTCGGGCGAAAAGACGGCCCCGGCCAGCTCTGCGTTTCCGCGGAAGACGTTGCGGGCGATGGTGTAGACCTTGCCGTCCGGCGTGACGCCCTTGAGGTGGTTGCGCGTCGTGTCGGAGTAGTTGTCCTCGCACAGGATCAGGTGGCCGTTCGGCGCGATCGCCAGGTTGTCCGCCATGTTGAGTGTCTTCTCGTTCGTGCTCTCGACGAACAGTTGCAGTCGACCGGGCTGGGCCGCTTCCTGCGGGGTGCCTTCCGCGGGCGAGGGGACGTAGCGGAGAACCTGGCCGCGCTGAATCGGTCCGCCCGAGGTGGCGGTCATGTAGAGCTCGTTGGCTCCCCAGAAGATGCCTTCTCCCCGGGCCACGAGGGCCGCGCCTGCCGCGTGTCCGCGACGACGCAGATCACCCGCGGGGCTCTCCACGTCTTCCATGTCGATCCACTCGGCCTCGACCCAGTCTCCGACGTTCCAGAAGCGATCATCGTGGTTCGTGGTCGAAGCGCCGGGCTGCCCCTTGACGGCCAGGGCCTGCAGACGGCCGCCCGCGGCCAGTTGGCCCGGGGTGTTGGGGATGAATCGATAGAAGAGGCCGTCGACCTTGTCTTCCGTGAGATAGACAATGCCGGTTCCCGGATCGACGCAGACGGCCTCGTGGTCGAAGCGGCCCATGGCCTTCAGGGGCACGGGATCGACGAGGCCAGCGGCAGAGGCCGGCACCTCGAACACATAGCCATGCTCCTTGGTGACGTCGGCGGTATCGGGGGTCTCCTCAGTCTCCTCGCAGGTCAGCCAGGAACCCCAGGGGGTGTGACCGCCGCAGCAGTTCGTGGAGGTTCCCGCCAGCGACAGATGCTGGCTGACCACCTCGCCAGTCGCCATGTCGTAGATAAGGGTGGTGGTCCCGCCGGGCAGTGGGCGACCGTCCTTGTAGGTGTCGTAGGCCTTCTCGACCGGCAGGCGACCGATCAGGGCCTGATCCTGACCGCCCGGGCCCCAATTGCGATGATTGGCGTTACGACCCCTGAGCTCGTGGTTGCGGACTAGGGCGACGCGGGTTCCTTCGAGCGGGAAGCAGCCCATGCCATCGAACTGGCCCGGCACGACCAGACCGTCCGACATGGTCTCGCCGCCCTGGGACAGGATCCTGTAGGAGAAGCCCTGCGGCAGATCGAGCATACCGTTGGGGTCAGACACGAGAGGACCGTAACCCTCGACCTCGTTCACATAGGTCTCCGACGCGCCCTGCGCGACGACGCTCTTTGCGAGGCCCGTGAAGGCGAGAGCGGCGGCACCGGTCGAGAAGAGGCTGCGGCGGTCGAGGCGCATGATCGGACTCCCTAGAATGCCGGGTGTTTAGGCCACGCGGTGTCCCGAGGTCATCATGGTTCTGTGACGGCGGGTGCGACGCAGGCGCGCGTCATTGCTCTTCCGCTGTGAACGGGTGGGGAGGGCGGGCGGAGCAGCCGGGCCTTCGCCCGGAGACCGTATGGGTTTGTGTT
>JAIERG010000159.1 GCA_019747095.1 Caulobacteraceae bacterium
GCTCTCGGCCGCGCGCCGGGCCCAGGTGCGGCTCTCGGCCTCGTCGACCTCGAGCCCCGCCTCGCCGGTCTGGTAGAGCCCCGCCAGCTTCAGTTGGGCCTGGGGCTCGCCCAGGTTGGCCGCGCGGGTCAGGGTCTCGACCCCGGCTGGATCGTCGCGGTCCAGTTGCTCGATGGCCTGGGCGTACAGGGTCTGCGCCTCGGTCAGGTCTGCTGGCGCGGCATCGATCGGTGTGTCCCCCGAAGGCGTCAGCGCCAGGGCCGCAAGCGGCGTGGCTTCCGGGGCGCTGACCGCGGTACCGCTCAGGGCCTGACGAATGTCGGAGACGTCGTAGCCAGTCAGGCGTCCGGTGGCGTAAAGGCCGCCGACCACGGCGACGCTGGTCACCGAGGCGATGAAGGCTTTCTTCATCGTGCCGTCGCGGCCCGCCTGTTTGTCCAAGCGCTCCTGCAGCTTGGACTTGCCACCTTTCTTGAGGCCGAGTCCGAACGACACACGAGGTGCCGCGGGCGCGGCTGCTGGTTCGGAGGCATTCATGGCGGCGCGGGCAGCCTGGATGGTGTCCCGCGTCGAGGCGCTCCGGCCCGCAGCGGCCCCGGCAGTCATGGAGGCACGAATTCGTCGAGGGTCCACGAACTCCGTCTCGGCGGCGAATTCGTGCGTGTCGTCGATCAGGCTCTCGGGCGCGGCCGATCGCTCGGCGACATAGGCGGGCGGGGTTGTCTCGACTTCCGCGATGGCATCCAGAGCATCCGAAACATCTGCGCCGCCGAAGCCCGTGAAGGGGCTTGCGGCAGAGGCTGCTCCGAACGGTGCGGCCTCTTGCGCAGGTTCGATCCGGCGAGGCAGGGCGTCAAAGCTGTCTGATGCCGGTGACGTCTCGTCGATCCCGATGGGAGCCGGGCTGGGGACCCCCGGGAAGGGTTCGAGATCGGCGGCAAGGGGATCGATCGACCATCCATCGGCCGGAGTGACGAAGTCCGGATCGGCCGGGAAGGCGGAGGCTCGCCAGTCGGGCTGCGTAAAGTCGGCCGCTCGGCTCGCTGGTTCGGGTAAGGGCTCAGCCTTGGGCTGAGCGGGTTGAGCCAGCCGCTGCTCAAGGGTTTCCCGGGCTTCGGCCAGAAGAGCGGCTGTACGCTCTTCGGACAGACGCATGCGCTCGGCGAGTTCACCGGACGCACGGTCATACCGCTGCTCGATCCGCTCCGAGCTCTCGCCAAGACGCCGACCGATATCCTCGAGCGCCTGGGCGGACTTGCGCTCGGACTGGGCGATGCGGTCGGCGAGGCGATCGGAGATGCGGGTGATCTCGGTGCCGAGTTTCTCCAGAGCGATGGCGTTCTGGTCTTCGGCGCGGGTCAGGCGGTGCTCGATCGCCTGACCGTAGCGGCCCATGTCACGCTCGATCTTTTCAGACACGGACCTGGTCAGGGCCGCCTCGAACTTCTCGAGGCGGGCGTCGCCGGCCGTTTCGATGCGATCAACACGGGTGTCGAGATTCTGGGCGATCCGAAGGACCTCGCGGCCCATGGCTTCGATGCCCTTTGCCGAGCGTTGTTCGGCAGCGCGGGCCTGTTCGCCGAGCGATTGGACGGCCGCCTCAATCCGGCTCATCCGGCCTTCGTGTTCGGCCGTTTCGAGCCGACGCATCATCTCGGCGCGATTGGTCTCGACCTGGCGAGACAAGGTTTCCGCCAGCTTCTCGAAACGGGCGGCCTCGCGTGCGCCTTCCGGCTCCGCCCGGTTTTCGGTCAGACGCAAACGCTGATCGAGGCCGGCGAATGCCTGTTCCAGACTCTTCAGCGCTTGCGTGGTCTGGTTCTGAGCAGCGTCAAGGCGGCGGCCGACCTCAGCCAGAAGCTCGGTTCCCGCGCCCGCGCCCGCGGCCTTCTCGACCGCCTCGATTCGCTGCATCAGGGTCTGGGCCCCGGCGCGCTGACGCTCCTCGATGTCGTACAGGCGGCTGGTCAGGGCGGCGACGGCCGTGTCGGTTTTCTCGAAGGCGTCCAGACGCTGCCGCGTCTCCTGGAAGCCTGAGCGCTGACGCTCCTCCATGTCGTAGAGGCGCCCGGCGAGCGTGCCCAACGCTTGCTCGACCTTGGACAGGGATTCGGCCGACTTGGGTCCGACCTCGCGCTCGAAGGCGCGCAGGCGACGATGACCTTCCTTCAGCTCTTCAGAGATGTCGTCGATGCGCCGCTGGTGGACCCCCGTCTGCTGGTCCTGCGCTTCAAGCCGGCGAACGAGGCCGGATACAGCTTGATCGACTCCCTGGATCGCGATCGTCGAGCGGCGCTCAGCGGCCTCGAGCCGGGCGGCGATCGCATCGACTGAGGCGGCGACGCGGTGGAGCGTATCATCGGCGCTGTCGCGATAGCCGCGCTGGGCCAGGTCATAAGCGTCGTCGAGGCGGCGCGACCGGCCGCGACGCTCGATCGATTCCGAGGCGTGCGGGCGACGCTGAAGAGGCTGGACGCCGTCGTCCTCGTCGCCGTCCTCCATGATCATGGTGTTGAGCCATTCGCCCAGCGTCATGCCCGAGCGACGCGCCAGATCCTTGGCGACCTCGCGCGCCTTTGGGTCGATGCCCTTGACGCTCCAAGGCGCTGCGGCTGCGCTCACTGATTCGGCTCCCGACCCATGGCGGAACGCTAGTCGTCCAGATTCGGGGTGTAAACGGTAGGTTAACCCCAACATCTAGACGGCTGCCCATCTTCCTGTGGACAGCGGTCCTCCGCCTGTCTCTGTGTCGCCGGGACGTGGTTAACGAGGCGTGAAGATTAATCTCCGCGAAAGGGTTTCCTTGCGCCGGGCCGTCGCCATCCGCACATGGCGAGCATGAGCCTGACGCTGACCCTGTGCCTGATGATCGCCACCGCCGCCCTGGGCGGCTACGCGGGCTGGCGCGGGGCTCAGCCGGTGAACCTGGCCCGGCCCCGGCTGGTGCCGTGGCGGTTTGTGATGCTCCTTTGCGCAGCGTTCGGCTTTCTGCTGCTGATCCATCTTGCGGCCCTGTTCGGTATTGAGCGGCCGGCCTGACGCGAACGCGGGAACGGGCCGGGCTCTTGGCGGTTGTTGGAGACGCCCCCAACACCAAGGAGCCTGCCATGAGCCAGGATCAGCTGACCGCCGTTGAAGCCGAAAAGGCCTTCTGGGAGGCCCTGGAGAAATCCAACACTGGCCTGCTTGGCCTCGACCAGCCCGGCTACCATGCCCAGCCGATGACCGCATTTCGAGAGGCAGAAACCGGTACCATCTGGTTCTTCACGCGTGCCGACACGGATCTGGCGCGCGATGTCGCCGTGGGAGGCGTCGGCGGCGGCGGCCAGAGCGCCATGTTCCACTACGGCTCCAGGGACCAGAAGGTCTGGGCCTGCATCCACGGCGACCTTTCAGTCCACGGTCCCGATCGGGAGATCATCGACCGCTACTGGAACCCTGTGCTGGCCGCCTGGTACCCCGGGGGCAAGGACGATCCTCACCTGACCGTCCTGCGCTTCGACGGCGAGGACGGGCGTGTCTGGGTTTCGGACGGCGGCCTGCTGAAGTTCGCCTTCGAGATCGCCAAGGCCAATCTGACGAAATCGATGCCGGACGCGGGCGGCGTGGCGGACGTCAATCTGCGGTAGAGCTCAGCCCGCGAGACACCAAGCCAGCACCGCCTTCTGGGCATGGATGCGGTTCTCAGCCTCGTCCCAGACCAGCGAGCGGGGCCCGTCGATGACGGCGTCGGTGACTTCCTCGCCGCGGTGGGCAGGCAGACAATGCAGGAACACGGCCTCGGGGTCGGCGAGGTCCATCAGGGCGTCGTCGACGCCATACCCTTCGAAGGCTTCGAGGCGGGCCTCATAGTCGCTGTCGCCCATGGAGACCCAGGTGTCGGTGACAACGACGTCGGCCCCGCGCACGGCGTCCTTCGGATCGCTGGTCAGGGTGACGTGGACGCCGCCCTTGGCCAGGTCGTGCAGGTTCGGGTGATACTCGGCGGGGCAGGCGACGGTCAGGTGGAAGTCGAACTTGGGCGCCGCGTGCATGAAGCTGTGGCAGACGTTGTTGCCGTCCCCGACCCAGGCGATCGTCTTGCCGGCGACCGGCCCGCGATTTTCCTCGATGGTCTGGAGATCGGCGAGGATCTGGCAGGGGTGGGAGCGGTCGGTCAGGCCGTTGATGACCGGCACGGTCGCAACCCGGGCGAAGCGTTCCACGTCTTCGTGGTTGTTGGCGCGGATCATGACCGCATCGACCATGCGCGACAGGACGCGCGCGGTATCCTCGACCGGCTCTCCGCGCCCCAGCTGCATGTCGCCGGCGTTGGCGATGATCGAGGCACCGCCCAACTGACGGATGGCTGCGTCGAAGCTGAAGCGGGTGCGGGTCGAGTTCTTCTCGAAGATCATCGCCAGCACGCGGTCCTTGCCCGGTGCGTCGGCGTCGGGGCGGCCCTGGGGCCAGCCCTTGCGGGCGGCCTTGCGGGCATGGGCGTCGTCGAGGATGGCGCGGAGCTCGGCGGCCTCGAGCCGATGGATGTCGAGGAAGTGGCGGACCATGCCGGTCAGGCCGCCAGCTTGCCGCGCGCGGCCTCGCAGGTGCGTTCCAGTTTCTCGACCGCCTCGCGGGCTTCGTCGAGGGTGAGGTTGAGTGGTGGCAGCATGCGCACGCAGTTGTCGCCGCCGCCGGCGATCAGGAGGTGCTGACCGTCGCGGGCCATGGCCATGAACTCGCGATTGTTGGGGACCAGCTTCAGGCCGATCAGCAGGCCCTTGCCGCGCACATCCTCGATGATGTCGGGGAAACGCTCCTTCAGGCCGTGGAGCTGCTGCT
>JAIERG010000209.1 GCA_019747095.1 Caulobacteraceae bacterium
AGGGGTCGCAGGTTCGAATCCTGTCGCTCCGACCATTTAATCTTCTGAATTTTATGGTCTTTTTCAGGGGTCGCCTTCGGGCGGCCCCTTCGAAAATCGGCTTGGGGCACATATGGGGCACAGGCTGATTCGCGGTCAGCGCGTTGCGGGACAGTTCATTCTGTCTCCCTGATTTCGACCGACGCATCGTTAGGATCGTGCTTGTGGCGACCTGGAGGTCGATTAGCGGCGGCTAATCCTGACCAGAACGCCGCGCGGCTACGCGAACGACGCGCTTCTTGGAGGGAAAGGAAGGGAGGCGGCGCGCGCTCCATGCGGAGCGGCAAACGGAGTGCGCCGCCATGATATCCCACGCCCAGACACGACCCGAAGCGGACGACTGGCCCGATTCAGCCATCGGCCAATGCGCCCGGCTCGACGACAAAGCCCTCTTGGCCGTCATGCTGGCGCGCAGACAGATGTCGTCGCACTCGCATGGTGTTTCCAGCCAATTGTTTCGGCGCTTCGGGAGCCTGGCCGCCATCGCGGCCGCCGATGATGCTGAACTGGCGCGGGTGGAGGGCGTCGATGCGATCGTAGTGGCGGACCTGAAACTGCTTCGGCTGCTCTGCGAACGCCTTGCCCGCTCCGAGGCCGAAAGCCGTCCCGTGGTGTCTTCATGGTCGGCCTTGCTGGCTTACGTTCGGGTCTCTCTTGTCGAAGAGCCCCGCGAACAGTTTCGAGCCCTGTTTCTGGACAAAAGAAATCAGCTTCTACGCGAGGAACTTGTGGGGTTCGGAACCGTGGATCATGCGCCCGTTTACCCGCGCGAAGTAGTGCGCCGCGCTCTCGAGCTCTCTGCATCGGCGATCATTCTGGTGCACAATCATCCCTCCGGCGATCCCCAGCCGTCTCGAGCTGACATCGAGATGACGCGCAAGGTCGTCGAAGCCGCCCGCGTTTTCGACATTCAGGTGCATGACCATCTCATCGTCGGCCGCGACGGCACGGCCAGCTTCCGGTCCCTGGGACTGTTCTGATGAGCCTGCGCGCCATCGTTTCCGCCCTGGGCGGAGATCTTTACCAGAACGGCGCCCGCGCCAACGTGCCGGCGCCGGGCCACAGCGCTGCTGACCGGTCGATCTCGCTGGTCCTGAGCGACGGTCGCGTGGTTGCCCATGGGTTCGGCGCGGCGGACTGGCGGGCGGCCCTGGACGATCTCACACAGCGGGGCCTCATCGACGAACAGCGGCGCCCGCGCGGCGGCGGCTGCGCTGCATCTGTCCCCCATATCGACCTCAGACGGCGCATCGAGGCCGCGGAGTGTCTTTGGGAAGGCGGTCAGGCAGCGACTCCCGCGGGCAGGGCGGCCCTGCATTTGCGGCTCAGGGGCGTGCCCTGGCGTGATGACCTCACGGACCTTCGCGATCATCCTTCGGCTCCCCTCGCCGTGTACGCGATGGGACGACGGACGCGAGGCGCCATGCTCGCGAAGATCAGCGACGTCACGGGCGCGTTGACTGGCGTCGAGATCACCTACCTCGATCCCAACGGCTGCCAGGCGGTCGGAATCGCGGCGCCGCGCAAAACCATTGGCGCGGTCCCCGCCGGATCCGCCGTGCGGCTCATGGCGGCCAGCTCCCGGATGGTGGTGGGGGAGGGGGTGATCACCACCCTTTCAGCCATCCGACGCTTCGGACGACCTGGATGGGCGCTGCTATCCGCCGGCAATCTGTCGAGGTGGTCGCCGCCGCCGGGCGTGCGGGACGTCCTGATCGCGGCGGACAACGGAGTTGCGGGCGAACGGGCCGCGATCCGCCTGCGGGCCCGGCTCCTGAGCCTGGAACTCGACGCCATGATCGCCCGGCCGCCCAGCACCTTCGGGGACTGGAACGAAGCGGACCAGGCCAGCGCAAAAGCATTGGAGGCGGAGGAAGGGCGGGGCGGGGCGCCGGACCGGCGGGGATAGGCCCCGCCCCGGTTGGAGATCCCCCATGCGCCGTTCCCCTTCCACCGCACTCGCCCTCGTCCCCACTCCCGTCCAGGCCGCCGCCGCGCGCGACCGAAGAACCGTCGCCTTGCGGAACACCGATATCGCGCCCGAGAACCTTCGCTACAAAGAGCCGCCGGACGAGGACATTCCTCTGCTCGCCGAGACCCTGATCGCGGCGGGTCAGCTTCAGGCGCTGACCGTTCGCCCGGGGCGTGGCAAGAAGGAACAGCCTCATATGGCTCTGGACGGACGGCGCCGGATCCTGGCCTTCCGACACCTGCTCGATCAGGGCCGGATCGACGAGGACTTCCCGGTCGACATCGTCGTCGAGACCGACCCCAAGCGTCAGGCGGCGGCCGTGCTGCTGACGAATACCGCCGTGCCCGTCCATGTCGCGGACGTCATCGCCGCGATCGGACGGATGCTGAAGGGCAAACTCGGCGTTCCGGTCATCGCCAAGGCGCTCGGCTACGCCGAACTCGACGTCAAGCGTCTGGCAGCTCTCTCGGCCTTGCCGCAGATTGCCTTGGAAGCTTTGAAGATGGGTCGATTGAACCTGCGTCAGGCCAAGCTGCTGGCCCGGCTTCCCGACAAGGCGGAACAGGCCGACCTCGCCCGGATGGCGCTGGACGGCCATGGCTTCCAGGACTGGCGGGTGACCGAGAAGCTCGACGAGGGCCGGGTCACCGCACGCGACCCGCGCTGCGCCCTCGTCGGTCCCGAGCGGTACGCGGCGGCTGGCGGTCGAACGGAGACCGACCTGTTCGGTGAAATGGCCCCCGTCCTGCTCGATCCGGCGATCCTCACGGAGGTTTGGACGACGCGGGCCCGCGAAATCGCCAGGGCGTTCGAGGCCGAGGGCCTGACCGTTCACGTCACGGCCGGCCCTCGGCCGGACCTGCCCGACGACCTAGAGACGCTCGGCTACGTTTACGGCGGCATGCTGCCGGGCGCCGCCATGGCCCTCTACCGGGACGCACGCGACGCCTTCAACGCCGCGGCGGAAACCCTCTGCACGCTTTTGGCGGAGACCACCGAGACGGAGGCCGTCGACGCCGCGATCGACGCCATGATCCGCGCCCGGCTGGTGATGGACCAGGCGGGTTGGCAAGGCCGCGTGGCGACCGTGCTCGTCCTGAGTCCCTCGAGCCGGACCGGTATCGAGGTCCAGTGCTACACGCCCGTGGAGCCGGAGGTCGAAGGTCAGGTCGAGGACGCCGAGGTGGTCCCGGCCGGGGCGCCGCCCCAGCCCGCCTACCGTCCGCCGGAGGTCGATGCGCCCGAGCCCGAAACGGAGGGTGTCAATCACGCCCTGCACGCGGTGCGCACCGATGTGGCGACACGCGGCCTGATACGCGCCCTCGCCGACGACCCGGGAACGGCCTTCACCGCCCTGATCGCCCGACTGTTCAACCAGGTCGCCGTCCGCTGCCCCGTCGTCCGGTCGGAATCGGCCCTGGCGGTGACCGCAGCCGGGTTCAATCCCACCGGAGGACGCATGATCGAGGCGCTTGACGGCGAGGTGCGCCAGAGACTCGGGGATCGTCGGGCCGCCTGGGAGGCCTCCGGCCAGACCGTCATCGCCTGGGTCGATGGTCTCGCCCACGGCGACAAGATGGCCCTGCTGGCTGAGCTGACGGCCTTGACCCTCGACCTCCGGGAGGACCGGACAAGCCTGATCCGGCGGGCCGCACGGGCCGAGGCCGCCGAACTGGCGGAACTCTGCGGGGCTGACATCGCCCTGCATTGGACGCCAGACGCCGAATTCCTGAAGTCGCATTCCAAGCCGCTGCTTTTAAGCATGCTGGAGCAAATGGGTGACGCCGATATCCGCGCCGCCTGCTTCAGGAAAATGGACCTCGTTCCCTGGGTCGAGGAGAAGGCGGCGGAGAAGGGCTGGGCGCCTGCGAGCCTGTCCTGGACGGCTCCGCCCGAGCCGGAAGTCTCCGAGGCGATGGAAGCCGAAAGTTCCGGTGAGGGTGCGGACTCGCCAACTCCGTCCGGGCAGGACGACGGCGCCGGCGCCTTCGAGGTGACGCCCGCGGGCCGCGCGGCGCTGACAGACGCGGCCTAGCGCGGCGGTCGTTGAGAAAGCCCGCTCCGGCTCCTCGCCGGGGCGGGCTTTCCGCGTGAGGTCTCGCTCGGCGAAAGGCGGAGGAAGGGCGGTCGAGGACGCGCCTGGAGGACCGGAGGGATGAGCCCGCCGCTCCGCGCGATCGGACCTCTCATCATGTCGGCATCTCCACGCTCCTTCACTCCGTCCTCAACCTCCCTGTCCCTGTTCGACGCGCCCTCAGCCGGCGACCGGGCCGCGAACGTCCTCGCCGTCGCCCGCGCCCTGTCCACGCATCTCGCGCGCTCGCGACCCCTGGACCGCAAGCTGGTCTCCAACGTCATGACCACCGGCTTCGGCGGCTCGGACGCGGAGGGCGTCTGGTCCTGGCGCGACGCCTATGAGGCGATCGAGGCGGCGACGGTGTTGCAGCTACGCCGGCTCGCGCCGCAGGTGGGCCGGCTCGAGGACGCCCCCGCCGAGATCGCCGCCCTGCTGGCGAGCGTGAGCGGCCTGGGTCTGACCCACAGCCGCCGCAGTGAGGAGCAGGTCGCGCTGGACCAGTTCTCCACCCCGCCGGAGCTGGCCGCGCTCGCCGTTCTTTCTGCTCAGGTCCGGCCGGGCGACCGGGTGCTGGAGCCGTCGACCGGCACCGGTCTGATCGCCGTCGTCGCGGAGGCCTGCGGCGGCGAACTGACCCTCAATGAGATCGGCGCCGGCCGGGCCGATCTACTCGACGGCCTTTTCCCGAGGGCGACGCGATCCCGTCACGACGGCCGCCACGTTCAGGATGTTCTGCCTAACGCCGGTCGCTTCGATGTCGCGGTCTGCAATCCGCCCTTCTCCGAGCTTGAAGCTCATCTGGTCGCCGCCTTCTCCGCCCTCGCCGACGGCGGACGCATGGCGGCCATCGTGCCGTTGACCGCCCTGGGCGATGACGCCCTGCTGGCGCGGCTGGGGTCGAAAGGCCGGATCCGCGCCCGGATCGCCTTTCCGTCACGCGCCTTCGCCAGACATGGCACGACCGTCGATACCGGCCTCCTCGTCGTCGACAGGACG
>JAIERG010000087.1 GCA_019747095.1 Caulobacteraceae bacterium
GCCGCGGCCCTCGGCCCGGCTTTTCGTCCATTCGCGCTTGAGCTGCTGATACCACTTGGCCTGGGTGTCGGCGTCGTCGATCCAGATCAGGGCCGGGTCGTAACGCAGCCCCTCGTTCTGCAGGTTCACCATGCCGCCGTCCTGCTTCAGGAAGGCGACCACGCCCATCCGCAGGAAGGGCTTGGCGATCCCGAACACCCAGTGGTCGGACCAGAAGATCTGGGTGATCCGCGTCTTCGTCTCCGTCACCGGCGTCAGGCAGGTCAGGGCCAGCACCTGCCGCTCGCCCACCTGGATATGCTCCCAGCGATAGCCCGGCAGGCGGAAGGTGATCTCCGTCGCCGGCGCCCCGCCCAGAATCCTGTAGGCCCGGCTGTTCGACGACGGCGCGTGCCGCACCATGGAAAAGCCCAGCTCGCGCGGCTCGAACCGCTTGGCCTTCTCGTGCATGGAATGCTCGGAGCGCCACCACCACTGCTGATGCACAAAGGGGCCGTGCGCCGGGTCCATCAGGCCGACGACGGCGTGATCGATGTGGCTGTCGAAGTCCATCCACTCCACCAGCCTGGCGTCGCCGCCCACCACGCCGGGGAACGTCGGCGGCGAATGATCCGGCTCGGCGTCGGAGCGGGGGTCCGAGCGCAGGAAGACGAACACCATCCCCTGGCTCTCGGCGACGGGATAGGACCGCACCCGGATGCGCTCGGCCTCGAAGGCCTGATCGTCCACCAGCGAGGGGATGGCCGCGCACACCCCATCGGTGCGGAAGCGCCAGCCGTGATAGGGGCACTCCACCGTCTCGGCCCCGTCCCCCTTGTCGACGATGCGCCCGGCCGACAGGGGCGCGGCGCGGTGGGGACAGATGTCGCGCATGGCGAACAGCCGCCCTGCCTTCGTCCGCCCGATCAGGACCGGCTCGCCCAGCAGCTCGTGCCGCTTCATCGACCCCCGCCCCACGTCGCGGGCCAGGGCGGCGAAGTACCAAGTGTCCAGCACGAAGCCCCGGCCGAACCCCTGGGGAGGGGCCTTGCCTTGGCTGGCGGCGGAGGCGGCGGGGGCGCTGTCTGCGGGCATGGCGCCAATCTAGGGGCTCGGGCGGCCGCAGGGAACCGGGGCCGCGCGCCTTGGCAGCACTCTCACCGCAACGCTGACAACCTGCTGATTTCCAACGCTTTTGTTCATTGATCCGTCATGAATTCTACGGCAGCATCCTCGCCGTCGGCGCCGCCTCTCGCGCCGGGGCTCCAACTCCGAGGAGCGGACGGCCGGGCGGGGGCGCCGGCACGCACGACCCCAGCCGGGGGAGACCAGCCGAGAGGACCGCCCGCATGGGCCACGCCGCCGACCACGCCGAACTCGATCTCCAGCTGAAGGGCTATGGCCTGACCACCGCCGAGATCACCTACCGCATGCCCGACAGCCCGTCGCTCCTCCAGACCTATGTCTGGCAGGCCTACGACCTCGCGCCCCACTTCCCGGAGCTGGAGAAGTTCCTCGATTTCTGGCGCCGCACCCTCGATGGCCCGCTGCACAGCGTCCGCTACGCCCACCAGAGGCTGATCGGCCCCAGCGAATGGCGCCACCTCAGCGGGGTCTGGCGGCTGCAGTAGCATCTCCTCCCTGTCGCGCAGCGATGGGGTCGAGGCGCGGCGCATGCGCCGGGACGAGCGGACCGCGAAGCGGTGGAGGGGTCCTACGGCCACGCCTCCGCCACCCCGTCCGGCAGGCCCACCTCGCGTCGCCAGTCCGCCCGGTACAGGCGCGTCAGGGCATGATCGATCTGCGCCTGCGGTCGGATCCGCCCCTCTTCGTCCCACACGACCGAGGCCCACGGCGCGTCCCGGCACCGCTCCCGGTCGGCGTCGGCGACCGCCGCCCCCATCTCGGCCGCCCGCCAGGCGTAGTAGAAGCCGATGTGCCACAGCGGCATCTCCCCGCCAGTCTCCCCGCGCAGCCCCGAGAGCAGCGCCCGCGCCACGTCCCGCTCAACGGCCAGCCGCTGCAGGAACCGCTCGGACTGCTCGTCCGCCCACCGGTCACATCCCTGCGGCGGCTCGGGCATCGGGTCGGCCTCCCGCCCCCGCTCCCAGCCCTCGGCCGCGCGTCGCCGCCACAGATTGGCCAGTCCCACATCGAACCGCCGCGCCACGCTGGCGGCCGTCTCCCCCGCCTCCCACGCCCGCCGCACCGCCTGCCAGGTGTCCCAGTCCCGAACCTTGCGCCGGCCCCGCGTCTGATACTCTTCCCACGCCCGCTCGACCGCCCGCGCCCTCTCCCCCGACGCCTCATCCCCCCAGTCGTCGTCGTCCCACGACGCGGCGGTCCCGAACTCCGGCATGGCCCCTCGCTCCGTCCGGCGGCGTCCCCCGCCGCGGTGAAACCGGCCATGGTAAGCGAGGCGGGAGCGCCGTTCGGTGTTTCAGGCCTCAGCGCGGAGGGGCGTTGACGGAAAAGGGGAATTTCGGGTGAGTTTGGATGATTGGGCGGTTGGTCATCTCCGTTCCCACCGCGCCCGGGATTTTTCTTTCGTCATTCCGGGCGCAGCGGAGCGAAGACCCGGAACAGGGCGGCGCCGCAGCGAAGCGCAGGCGAAAGGCGTCGGCGGACTCGTGCGCGACAGGGTCGCGCTCTCGCGCGCCGCCTTGTTCCGGGTCTCTGGTCGCTGCGCTCCCGGCGCCCGGAATGACGAAAGAGATGACGTCCGCCGATACGTCCTCCGCCCACTGAACGCCAGCCAGCCGTCCCGGACTTGATCCGGGATCGCGGAGGACCTGGAGCGGCTGTCTGATCTTGGGGCAGGTCCCGGACCTGATCCGGGATGCGGTTGCCGGGGAAGAGCGCCGAGAGGGTGGCTTCGTGGGCGTAGACGTCGTCGAGGGTGAACTCCGGGCCGCCAACGGCCTCGACCGCCCGAATGCCGGCGAGCAGCTATCGACCGGCTTCAACCTCGGCAGCCAGATCGTTTGCGAAGGGCTCGAAGCTATAAGGGCAAATTTTTGCAATCATTTTAACTGACGCAGCGGCAGCAAGTTGATTTCGTGTATCTAGTGAATCCGGTACGCCAGATGCTTCAGTAGTTCGACGGAAATATTGCTTTGGGTGATCTCCCGCCGGATCGTTGCGAGCCCCCCAAATAAGTTCTGGGTGCCTCGGTAAGTCAGGCTGAAATCCGGTGACCTTCAGCCAGCTATTGGCATCCGCAAGGAGCCAGCTCTCAGACGTTGACATGGCAACACATGCGACCCCCTTTACCGTAAGGCCTGCGTCACTCGCTGCAGCAAAGCCAGCTTGAATTTCAGCTCGAACTTCCGCCGTCCGGGCAGGATCGTTGCTATCCGAGTCCGCCATGAAGATCGATACATCTGCGCCAACTGACTGCGCGAGCAAAGCCGAAGCTAGGGCTTTTGCTCCGTGACCTGTCGGAAGAGGTTTGAATCGGCGAGATTCCCGGGGAAGCAGCGCCAAGTCTCGGCGAAGTTTTCCTTCAAGGTCAAGCGATCTTCCGGCGACATGATCGACCAGTTCCTGCATCCATCCGCGCGAAGTTTTCCATTCAAGGGCTTTGGGGCACCATTGACGTTGTCCGATCTCATGGGGCCCCTCCCCGCACACCAAAACCTTCATTGTGCGAGAGCGCCCTGCCTGAGGAAACGCCTGGCACCGGTCGATGTATCAAGTTCAGAGTTCGGAGGAACTTCAGTATCGTGAGATCGTAAAGCTTCTTTTTTGATTGTTTCGGCGTCCATCATTGCCCATATCTCGCCTCCGCCAAAATACTCCCTTCCAGCTTTTACAGTAGGAAGCTCACTAAGAGGTGCTGTAATGGTGGAACCTTCTGTATTACGGGCGACTAGCGTAACTTCATCTGTTTCGAAGAAGTTCACGAGTAATGGAGAATGAGACGTCATCACGAGCTGCATTCGAGAGTCGTGCGAAACAGACTTTATGATATCGGGAAGAATGTGAGGCTCAATGCCATCTTCAACCTCATCAAGCAGGACCATGCCAGTCTTGTCTTGGAACTCTGGAATGGCCGCCAAGGCTAACAGCCTCAAAAAACCATCGCTTATATGAGCGGTTGAAACATCTCCCATATCGTATCTCTCAGAGATACGCATATCAACCCAACCTGCCCGTTTGCGCGTAGTATTGATGTCACGAAGGGGGTAAAACGGCGCGAGCCGTTCAACAATCTGACCCTTCTGGGTAGCGTCGAGACTGGCAAGAAATCCAGATAGTCGCTCACCTCTGTTTCCGATATTAACTGGCGAGCCACGATCACCCTGCCGCATCGCAGATGGACTTAAAAGTTCAAGAGAGTTGATTCCCTCTGACCATTCCTTCAGGGGAACAAGGGCATCGGATCCTCGATCTAAGCGTTTGAGATCGATTATCGACAACATAGAACCCGGAAGCTTCAAGCCAGTAAAGTTAACCTCATCGGATTCTGGAGATGAGAGGCTATGATCTCTATACGTCAGGACAAGTTCAGGCCCTATCTTTTTTCGGTCCCAATACCACACCGACTCCTTTTGCGAGGTTCCACTGGCCAAGCTCCACGTGAATTGCCAGAGAATTTCTCCTGTCCCAGTGTCAAAAGCGAGATCGAATCTAATTGATGCCGATCTGCTGAACTGCGACCGAACCTGTCTCGGAAACCAGTGACGATCATTAAAGAACTGCCCCGGCGTACCGGCAGCAAAATAGCGAACGAAGGAAAGTGCCTGGAGAATTGAGCTTTTTCCGGCACCGTTCACGCCGATCAGAATCAGCAGATCCCTCGGAATGTCGATAGTGACGTCGGCGAGGGCTTTGTACCCGGAGATTCTGATACGACGGAGCTTCATGTGAAGAGCATTACCGCCAGAGGCCACAATATCGCAACGTTTGCTCGAGCCTTCCGCTCGGCAGTTCCAGGACCGATCAACTGGTCGATAAGCTGTTGATCGACCATTCCAGTTACCGCCCCTTCCTGAACCGCTCCGCCTTCTCCGCATTGGCCTCCGCGCGCCAGCGCTTGGGCGCGGCGGTGTCGACGGCCTCGCCTTCGGCGGTCAGGACCTCGTTGGCGAACTCCAGGTCCATGAGCTTCATGCGCTTGATCTCGTCGCGCAGGCGGGCGGCTTCCTCGAACTCCAGGTTGGAGG
>JAIERG010000064.1 GCA_019747095.1 Caulobacteraceae bacterium
TGCCGGATCGTCCCCCGCTGACGATCTACGCCCGGGGCCTTGCCACCCCGCCCGCGTTTTCCGGACCCGTGGCCATCGCCCTGGGCTGGGCGCTGGAGCAGCCCCGCTTTGCGCTGGAGGACCTGATCGCCCAGTTCGACTTCGTGCCAGAGGCCGACCTGCGCGCGGCGGTCGATGCTGCCGAGGCCGCAGGCGCGATCACCCGGGTCTGAACCCCGCGCGCGTCGGACCCGGGTGCGTCGACAGGGGCGGCCCGGCGACCTAGAGATCGGACATGGACACCTTCGACGATCTCCTGGCCCCGATCGCCGTCGAGACCTTTCGGGGCGAGCATCTGGGCCGCGAGCCCCTGCACATCCCTGCGTCCGGCGATGTCCCGAGGCGTGGCCTGCTGACGTGGGACGCCTTCAATGCCCTGCTGGGCCAGACCAACATCTGGGACAACGACCGGCTGCAGATGCTGCATCGCCAGGTCGACGTTCCGCCCGAACAGTACTGCCGCAAGCGCCCCTCGACCCACGGCCCGGTCTGGCGGCCCGACCCGGAGATGGTCCAGCTGATGCTGGGCGCGGGGGCCAGCCTGCTGGTCAACGACATGCTGACGCTGCACGCGCCCATCACCCGGGCGGGCGCCGCGATCGGCGAGGCGCTGGGAGCCAATGTCGGGGCGAGCGTCTTCTGCTCCTTCAAGGAGAGCAAGGTTCTGGGCACCCACTACGACGTCCACGACGTCTTCGCCGTCCAGACCGAGGGCGAGAAGGTCTGGAACATCTATGAGGGCCGGGTCGAGGACCCGCTGGACTATCCGCCCGGCCTGACCAACGCCGACATCGAGAAGAGCCGGGGCCGGCTGGTCACGACGATCACGATGCGGCCGGGCGACCTGCTCTACATGCCGCGCGGCGTCTATCACGATGCGATCGCGGTCGATGCGCCGTCGCTGCATGTCAGCTTCACCGTCAAGGCCCTGACCGGCCGGGCGCTGCTGACGGTGATCGACCAGATGGCGCGCGATCACCCCGCGTTCCGCGCCTGGCTGCCCTCGGCGGACCGGGACCCGGAGGCGTTCGGCGCGGCGGTCGCGGCGCTGGGCCCTGTGCTGGCCGAGATCCTCGCTTCCGCGGAGTTCCGGGACGCGGCCGCGCGCCAGCAGCATCGCGCCAAGCCGGTCGTGCCCGCCTTCGCCCTGCCGGATCGGCCGACGCTGACGCTGTATCAGGTCACGGGCCGCCCCTTCCCCGAGACGACGGCAGTGGGTCGCGAGATCCACGCCTGGATGACCGGCCAGCGCCGCTTCGCGCTTCAGCACCTGAAGGTGCAGTTCGACGGCGATCCTGCCGCGACCATCGACGCCGTCGTCCACTCGGCCGAGGCGGCAGGCGCGATCGCCCGGATGTGAGGGCGTGAGCTTCGTCACCCGCTTCGCCCCCTCGCCCACGGGTCTGCTGCACCGGGGCCACGCCTTTTCAGCCCTGACGGCCTGGACGGCGGCGCGCGAGGCGGGGGGGGGCTTCCTGCTGCGGATCGAGGACACCGACTTCACCCGCTGTCGGCCCGAGTATGAGACGGCGCTGATCGAGGACCTGCGCTGGCTGGGTCTGGACTGGGACGGGCCGGTGTGGCGCCAGTCGGAGCGGCGGGCGGCCTATGACGCGGCGCTGGACCGGTTGCGAGAGATCGGCGTGCTCTATCGCTGCTTTCGGACCCGAAAGGAGCTGATGGCGCTGGCGGGCGGCGCGCCCCATACGGACGATCCGGCCGATGCGACAGCCTTCACCGGCGGCCCCCTGCCGGATGAGGAGGAGGCCGCGCTGATCGCGGACGGCAAGCCCTTCGCATGGCGGCTGTCGCTCAGCGCCGCGCGGGATCGGCTGGGCGGATTCGAGCGCCTGACCTGGGTCGAGGAGGCGACCGATCCGGGGGTCAGGAGCGCGCGACCCGAGGCCCTGGGCGATATGGTCGTCGGGCGAAAGGACATCGGAGCGGGCTATGTCATCGCATCCGTGGTCGACGATGCGGCTCAGGGCGTGACCCACGTCATCCGGGGCGAGGACCTGATCCAGACGACCTCGATCCAGCGGGTGCTGCAGGCCCTGCTGGACCTGCCGACGCCGACCTATCGCCACCACCGCCTGCTGCTGGGCCCGGACGGCAAGCGATACGCCAAGCGGGACGGATCGGTGACGCTGATGGCGCTGAGAGAGGCGGGCGTGACGGCGCGGGAGCTGAGGGAAGAGCTCGGGTTTGGTTGATTGTCTTCGCCGGTCGTTTGCAAGAGACCGGCCGAAAATGGACGCGCCGAATGGCCGGAGTGGGTTGGTAGCGGACTCAAGCCTGTGTAGGCTGGGACGTCGTCGCCAAGCTAACCCGCCAGCGTGGATTGCCCAAAAAATGAGTTCTGGCCTCAGACATCAGATCGCCAGGGTCACGGCACTAGCTATACTCATAGGCATCAGCGCGCACCCCGTCGTCGCGTGCACCCAGATCAGCAATGATCGCGATCCCATCTGCTTGTTTGAGCTTGAGGCTGATCCAGAGGCTGTAGAGGCGCAATTGTCTGAATACGCTCAAAGGCATGCGATGGAGACTGATATTCTTCGCTCACGTCAGCACCCAACTTTGAACATGGGTGTTCGGGACAGCGACGTGGAAATCATGGCGCAGAACAGTTTCGAGGCGAGGTCTTTCGTCATCGCAGTGTTCGAGAGAGCGCCTGGCAAAGGGGTGTCAGAGTGTGCGCGACTTGAGAGGGAAATGGGCGAAGCAGGGTTCGTAATGTCTCGAAACCAGCCTTTTCAAGAACGATAGTCAGCCCGCTTTGGGTCGAGTTCGGCCCTTAGCTTGACGCCTGATTACGGACATTCGGCGGTTGCGCCGCAAGCGGACCTCGCCAACAGCCGTTCAGGGTGGAAAGCGGAAATCGCGGCTTGTCGGCAAACAGCGGCTAACGCATCCTCGGGAATGGTCAGCAAGCCACGATATGAAGATCGATGGGGGAATGCGGGAGCAGTGGCTTTCCGGCTCATAATCCCGATAGGTCTGCTCTCGTCAGTCGCACTGCTCGCTCCGCTCATTTGGACCGGCCACTTCTGGGTCGCAGCAGCGTACCCGGTCATCATCGCTGGACTGGTGTGGTTGACGGTTCGAGGATTCGTTCTCGCCAATGGAGGTTGGAAGATCTTATCCCTTCTCACAAATGCTGCGATTACCACCTTAGCGGCGGTGCTGGCCTTCGGGATTTGGATATCGAGTGGCGGCATCTGAAGTTCGCAACGGGTCGAAAGCGGCCATAGGCGTCCAAGCGGAATACGGACCCGCGATCCGCTGCCCTGAAGCCGTCGCTCGCAGGGTCGTTCCGGCGGAAGGCGGATATGCGAACACCCCCGCCGTCGCCAGCGGGGCCGTTCCAAACCCGGAGGGCTGTCCCTCAGGCGGCCAGCTGCCGTCGCTGGATGTAGATGGCCGCGCCACCCGCGAGCATCAGGCCCAGCAAGATCATCGCCCATTCCGACAGGGTCGGAACCGGGGCGGCGGGAACCTGCACGACTTCAAAGATCCAGTCACTGGTGCTGGTCTGATTACCGCTGAAGAAGGGGGTGCCGTCGGCGTAGGTGTTTGACTGGTTCCTAAAGAACTGGCCGGCTCCAAAGGCGAATGCGTAGGTATAGTCGGCTGTCACCGGCAGCGGGGTGCTGAGGACGAACTCGTCGTATCCGCCGATAAAGCTCCTGTTCGTCAGGGTTACACCCAGCTGTGTCACTGCGGGCGTGCCTGCACCGTTGAACTGTCCGGTCGTCGACCCGTTATAGAGATAAAGGTCGGTGGTTCCGGCTACAGCCGCCCTTACCCGGATCGTCGTGACCGTGCCCGTGACGGTCGCCCTGAACGACGAGCCGGCGAAGGTCAGAGGCCCGGTGTTGAAGGCGGTGTCTACTTGCGGCGACACGATCGTCTGGGCTGCGGCGGGGGCTGCGAGCGCGATCCCGACAAAGGCCATCACGGCCAGGGCCATGGCTCTCAGGGTGTAGCCGCTGAACATATCTCAGTTCTCGTAACGTTGGGATGCGAACCTCCGGATATATGGAGCTTGACCGCAGCCAATGAGCCCTTCCCGATCCCGCGTATGGAGGGCGGCTCTTTCGCCCGACGAGGGAGCGGGCCGTTCCATACGAGCGAAGCGGGCTGCAGGACGGCGCAACGGCTCAATGGCCGCAGAGCCCGTCAGACCCCAGGAAAGACCTCGGTGATCGACCTGTGCTCGGGCAGGATGTAGACGATCCCCGCCGTGCCGGTGAAGGTCGGCGCGATGACCGTCTCGTAGAAGGCGACCGGGACGTTCACACAGCCGTAGGAGATCCGGTTATCCTCGGGCGTCGGCGTGGCCAGACGCTGCAGACGACGATCGGCGGGCCGGCCCCGCACCGGATGCAGCGAGAGCGCACCGTCGTAGTCGATCCAAAGCACGCTCGTTCCGGTCAGGTTCTGCCCGGTCGCCGCCAGAAACCGCCCCGACGGCGTGATGCGGTCCTCCGGCCCGATGGCGGACAGGGGGCGGTCGCCGATATCGGGTGGCGCGATGTCGCCCCTGGCCAGCCCCAGGAGAACCGGTGTCGCCCCCAGCAGCCGCCCGTCGCGGTCAAAGGCGAAGACCTGGGCGTTCACCTTGTCGATCAGGACAAAGGGCAGGCCCTGGTTGTCGCCCGTTTGAAGAACCCAGGACTTCAGGCGCTGAGCGGCGGGCGAGGCCCCGGAATCCGCAGCCTCCGCCTGACCGTGTGCCATTGCCGGCCGCGCGGCCGCTGTGGATGAAAAGGCGAAGAGGATGCCAAGCGCCAGACCGGCGGCTCCCGCCCCTCGCCACAGTCGATCGCTCCCGGCCCGGGACGGCTTTCCCGCCGACGCCGTCGCCCAGGCGTGGGCCACGGCCGTCACGGTCAGTTCCGATCCTGTCTGGGCGGATAGACCGGAACGGACGGCGGAGGCGGCGGCGTCACCCGGGACGACAGCACGGCGGAGTCCCGCATCGGCGGCGGCGGCGCTGCCTCGTGGGCCGACGTGGACCCGCCGCTGTCGCCAGCGACAGGCGTGCAGACCGTGCCGTCGGTGCAGTCCGAGAAGTAGACCTCCGGCGGCTCAACCATGATTTCCGACGGACGGACATGGACCTCGGGGCGCTGGATGTAGATCTGGGCCGGGG
>JAIERG010000180.1 GCA_019747095.1 Caulobacteraceae bacterium
CACGTGGCTGTGTCACAGAATGGGTCCTGGAAGCCATCAATCCCTTGTGCAGTAAGGGCCTGGTGGAGCCGAGGGGAGTCGAACCCCTGACCTCGTCATTGCGAACGACGCGCTCTACCAACTGAGCTACGGCCCCGGCCTTCGAAAGGCGAGGGCGGGACATAGGCGGGCCGAACGGTCGGTGTCAACGGGTCAGGCGACCCGGGTCAGGCCTCTTCGTCGAACTTGCGACTGACGAGATCGACGAGGGCCTCCAGCGCCTGATCGGCGTCGGCACCTTCGGCGCTGATCTGGATCTCGCAACCGTTGCCGGCGCCGAGCATCAGAAGCCCCATGATCGAGCGGGCATCGACAGTCACGCCGTCGCGGGTGACCCGGGTCTCGGCTTCAAAACTGGAGGCCAGCTTGACGAACTTGGCCGAAGCCCGGGCGTGCAGACCGCGCTGGTTGCAGATGCCGACGGAGCGCGACGCCATCACTTTTCGCCCGCCAACACCCAGGACGCCACGGAGATGTATTTGCGCCCCGCCTCCTGGGCATGGGCCACGCAGGCCTCAAGGCTCTCGCGGCCGCGCACGCTGGCCAGCTTGATCAGCATGGGCAGGTTCAGACCCGCGATGACCTCGGCATGGGTCTGTTCCATCACTGAGATGGCCAGGTTCGACGGGGTTCCGCCGAACATGTCGGTCAGCAAGATCACGCCGTCTCCGTCATCGACGGCGGCCGCCGCGTCGACGATGTCTCGACGGCGGCGTTCCATGTCGTCGTCGGGTCCGATGCAGATGGCCGCGACCCCGCGCTGGGGGCCGACGACGTGCTCCATCGCCGAGAGGAACTCGGAGGCCAGCCCCCCGTGGGTGACGATCACCAGGCCGATCATGAAGACGTCTTCAAGGGTGAAGCATCCCGCTGTGAAGGCATCGATGCCCCCAGGTCAACGCGCAAGCGCGAGGCAATAGAGGAAAACGCGACAGGATCAAAGGCGGCGCATCGCCAGCCTGATGATCGCCGTGGCCGAGGCTGGACGAATGTCGAGCGTCATATGGGAAACAGCGACCCCGGCGACCTCGGCACGGTCGTCCTCCGGGTGACGCTCAACGCTGTTCTGAACGCAGTCGACGATCAGGCGCACGCGCGCCAGCGGCCGATGCAGCGTGGCGACGACGCCCACGCCCCGGGCCTCGATCATCCCGGCGATCCGCTCGGCTGGCGCCACATAGAGACCCTCGCCCGAGGCGAAGGCATGGACATAGTCGTCGCCGATCAGTCGCCACCCCTCGTCCAGAAGACGCAGGGCAAGGTCGCTCTTGCCGGCACCGGAAGCGCCACGCAGAAGGGTCGCGCGCCAGCCGTCGGCGCACCACAGGGCGACCGCCGTGGCGTGGATGGGGTTCAGGACCGCCGCCCCGGCGCCGGGAGCGCCACCTCGAACCGCGCGCCCGTTATGGCGCCCGAGGGATCGGTTCGGTTGGCGGCGGTGACCCGACCGCCGTGCGCCTCCACGATCTGGCGAACGATCGACAGGCCCAGCCCGGAGTTGCTGCCGAAGGCCGTGCCCTTGGGCCGCGAGGTGTAGAAGCGTTCGAAGACGGTCTCGAGGTTCTCCGCAGGGATGCCGGGACCGTCATCATCGACGATGACGCGCACGGGACGATCCGGATCGGCGTCTTCGCGGCGGATCGCCAGGCGGACATCGGCCCCCTCCGGGCTGAAGGAGCGGGCGTTGTCGATCAGGTTGCGGAACACCTGGCCCAGCGGTCCGTCCTGGCCCATGACACGAGCACCGGCCGAGGTGGCGATGGTCAGACGCACGGGGGCCTCGCCCGGCTTGGAGGTGGTGTCGTAGACACCGACGATGTCGGACAGCAGCGCGGCGAGGTCCACCAGGCGAGGCCGCTCTCGAGACAATTCGGCATCGAGGCGAGAGGCGTTGGAGATGTCGGTGATGAGACGGTCGAGGCGTCGTACATCCTGCTGCAGCACACGGGTCAGGCGTTCGCGCTGGGCCGGATCCTTGACGAGATCCAGCGTCTCCAGCGCAGAGCGGATGGAGGTCAGCGGATTCTTGATCTCATGGGCCACGTCGGCGGCAAAGCGTTCGATCGCGTCCATGCGTGCCGACAGGGTCTCGGTCATGGATTCCAGCGAACGCGCGAGGTCCCCGATCTCGTCCTTGCGCTCCTCCAGATCGGGCAGGGAGATGGCGCGGGCGCGCTGCAGCTTCACCTGATCGGCCGCCGCTGACAGGCGCATGACGGGCCGGGCGACGAAGAGATGCAGAAGCAGCGAGGCCAGAAGGTTCACGGCGAGAGCCACCAGGGCGAAAGGCAGCAAGGCCCGCCGTTGCGCCTCCAGGATCTGGTCCACGTCGCCAGCTTCCAGCGTCAGCACGCCCAGAACCTTCTGCACATGGCGGATGGGCAGGGACACCGACACGACCCGATCCCCTGTCTCGGAACGGCGGACCGTGGCCTGGGGCATGCCGAGCAGGGCCGCTTCGATTTCCGCGCCCAGGGCCTCGTTGGCCTGATCGAGGGTCCGCCGTTCGACCTCGGCGTTGGCGGGCGGGGCCACAGGCGTGCCAGCCGGGCGTGCGGGAGGCAGGGCGTTTCCGGGAATGGCGTCGGTCACCGCGAAACTGTCGGACACCAGCAAGCCGTCGGCGTCGTAAAGGCGGGCGCGCTGTCCGCTGGGAATGAAGTTGTCCCTGAGCCACTGGCTGGCGGCCAGAGGATCCAGCGCGGGCGTCGGCTCTCCGCGGGTGATGCCCAGCTCACCCAGCACGTTGGACAGGAGTTCGGCCTGGACCCGCAGGCTTTCCTGCCGGGCCTGCACCAGCCCCCGGTTCCATTCGTTCAGCGCGATGGCCCCTCCGAACAGGATCAGCAGGCTGATCAGGTTGAGCGCCAGAATCAGCCCGCCCAGCCGCGAGCCGCCGAAGCGGATCAGCCGTCGACGGAAGGATCGGCTTTCGGACGGCTCCGAAGGATCAGCTTTCGCGGTATCGGTAGCCGACGCCATACAGGGTCTCGATGGCGTCGAATTCGGGATCGACGACCCGGAACTTCTTCCTCATGCGCTTGACGTGGCTGTCGATGGTGCGGTCGTCGACATAGACCTGATCGTCATAGGCGGCGTCCATCAGATTGTCGCGGCTCTTCACGAACCCGGGACGCTGGGCCAGCGCCTGGAGCAGCAGGAACTCCGTGACCGTCAGCTTGACCGGTTTGCCGTCCCAGGTGGACTCGTGACGGGCCGGGTCCATCACCAGCTTGCCGCGGCGGATGGCCTTGCCGGAGGTCTCGGCAGAGGGCTCGGGCTCGCCGCCGTCGCCACCTGAGCGACGCAGCAGCGCCTTGACCCGCTCGATCAGGAGCCGCTGGCTGAACGGCTTGTGGATATAGTCGTCGGCCCCAAGGTTGAAGCCGAGAATCTCGTCGATCTCCTCGTCCTTGGACGTCAGCATGATGACGGGCAGCTGGCTGGTCTGGCGCAGGCGGCGCAGCACTTCCATGCCGTCCATACGGGGCATCTTCACGTCGAGGATGGCCAGGTCCGGCGGCGTGTTTTCCAGTGCCTCCAGGCCAGTCGCGCCGTCGTGATAGGCGACCACCTTGTGGCCGTGACTTTCCAGCGCCAGCGACACCGAATCCACGATATTCTCGTCGTCGTCCACCAGGGTGATGTTGGCCAAGTCGCTCTCCTTGTCGTGACCCCGCACGCGCGGTCCGGGACCCATCAACGCACTTCAAGCGTAACCGTTCGCCCGAGATCAGGGTGACATTACGGCCACAGCATCGTGCTGGCCAGATTTGGGACGTCGAAACCGGAACTTAAAGCCTTCGGTTCATGATGAACGGCCAACAGCGGACCCCATCATGGCCGGACCTGTCCACTACGAGATCTACATTCGCAAGACCGCGCCGGCCCCCTGGACGCTGATGCAGGCGACAGAAGACCGGCAGCAGGCGATCACCGTCGCGGAAGAGACCCTGGCCGACAAGCGGGCCGTCGCCGTCCGTGTGACCAAGGAAACCCTTGATCCGGACACCATGGAGTTCGCCTCCACCACCATCCTGACGCGCGGAGCCCCCGAAGCGCCCAAGAAACGCGTGGTGGACGCCGATGACCGTCCGAACTGCATGGCTCCACAGGACCTCTATGCGCCGCATGCCCGGGAATTGATCGGCCGCGTCCTCGAGGACTGGCTGACGCGGAACGGGGTGACCGTCTTCGAACTTTTGCATCGCCCCGACCTGATCGAGCGCCTCGAGGCCTCCGGCGTCGAGATGCAGCATGCGATCCAGAAAGTCGCCATCCCCGAAAGCCAGGCCACCGGCCAGGCCTCCCATGAGCTGATCCGCCACTATCAGCGGCTGATCGAGGCGGCGATGGAGCGCGTGGTCACGGCGGGTCGCAAGAACCTGTTCCCGGACCTCGCGAACCGATCGCTGGCAGACGTGGCCGATCGCCTGGCGGGATCGGCGGATCGCGCGTTCATCATGGGTGGCGTGCTGGCGGGCGCACTCGTCGGGGTCCGGGGATCCCGCCCCCGTCTGGAGCGCCTCATGGATCTGGCTGACCGCGCCCCGGCCGAGGGACCACCGCGGGCCCTGGTCATGGTCGGGATCGAACAGATCCTGTGCGAGATGATGGCGTCGCGGACGAACCTGGCGGAAATTCTTGGCCCGGCGCTGGATCAGGGCGGCAGCCTGGCGGCGGTGGTCCGCATGGTCGCGCCGCGCGAGATCGAGGCCCTGGTCCGCATGGACCCGAAGATGGCCCTGCTGATGCCCGCGGTCGATGGTCCGGCCGCCCGTCTGGGAGTCCGGCTGGAGGCCGGTGAGTATCCCATCCTGTCCGCATCCCTGGCCCGCATGGTGCTGCGGGAACTGATGGGACCGCGCCGGCTGCGCCCCACAGATCCGCACGGCGAGATCGATATCCTTCGCACCCTGGCCATGTCGCTGACAGCGACGGCGGGGCGGCTGCTGACACTGGAGGAGGTCCAGAACGCCTTCACCGAGCGCTCAAAAGCGCTGGTCACCGCTGACTTCGTCCAGGCCTATGTCGACCCCTGCGAGACCGTGCTGTGCGAAGCCGAGCAACTGACGCGACTGTGCGAGAACGTCACCGGTGTAGCCAACAAGCGATCCGCGGCACGCTGGCTGGCCGCTTGCGTGACCTCCCTGCGGTTCGAACAGGAAATGCGCACCGCGACC
>JAIERG010000097.1 GCA_019747095.1 Caulobacteraceae bacterium
CCTTGACCGCGACCTCGCCATTGGTCTCCGGCGCCAGCATCAAGATCATCTCGGCGGCGTCGATGTCGGTGACAATCTTGGCGAGCCCCTTGTTGGCGCCCTCGAGATGCACGCCGTTCAGAGCCTTGAGATGCTCGACCTCATGGCCGGTCTTCCAGGCTATGCCCTTGATGCCGTTCCCGATCGTGTCCATCAGCGGACCGAGCGCGGTGAAGCGGGCATAGAGGTTGGGGTAGTCGCGCTCGACCACCGTCACCACCGGCATCGTCTTGCCAGGGATCGGCTCGCACTCGCCCTTCTTCCAGTCCTTGGGGTCGAAAGCCTGGGCGATCTCGTTGGGGCTGTCGTGCTTGATCGGGTTGAGGACCACGTCCTTCTCGACGCCGAGCACTTCGGGCGCGACCTTGGAGAAGGCCTTGGCCAGGCCCTTGTAGATTTCCCAGTCCGAGCGCGCTTCCCAAGCCGGGTCCACCGCGCCGGTCAGCGGATGGATGAAGGGATGCATGTCGGAGGTGTTGAGGTCGTTCTTCTCGTACCAGGTCGCGGTCGGCAGGACGATGTCGGAGTAGACGCAGGTGGTCGACATGCGGAAGTCGAGCGTGACCAGGAGGTCGAGCTTTCCCTCCGGCGCGTGTTCATGCCAGACGGCCTCGGTCGAACGCGCCCTGCCCTCTTGCCCGAGATCCTTGCCGAGCACGCCATGGGTGGTGCCGAGCAGGTGCTTGAGGAAGTACTCATGGCCCTTGCCCGATGAGCCGAGCAGGTTCGAGCGCCAGACGAAGAGGTTGCGCGGCCAGTTGACCGGGTTGTCGGGATCCTCGCAGGACAGCTTCAGCGATCCGTCCTTCAGCGACTTCGCGACGTAATCCTTCGCCTCCATTCCGGCATCGGCGGCATCCCTGGCGACCTGGAGTGGGTTGGTCTGGAGTTGTGGCGCCGAGGGCAGCCAGCCCATCCGCTCGGCGCGGATGTTGTAGTCGATCAGCGTGCCGTCCCAGGGGCCCGCGGGCGCCGTGGGAGAGACGAGATCGGCGATCCGCACGGTCTCGTAGCGCCACTGGTCGGTGTGGGCATAAAAGGCTGAGGTCGAGTTCTGCTGGCGTGGTGGACGACCCCAGTCGAGTGCGAAGGCGAGCGGCGCCCAGCCGGCCTGCGGGCGCAGCTTCTCCTGGCCGACATAATGCGCCCAGCCGCCCCCGGACTGACCCACGCAGCCACACATGATGAGCATGTTCATCACGCCGCGGTAGTTCATGTCGGCGTGGTACCAGTGGTTCATGGCGGCCCCGATGATGATCATCGAGCGCCCCTTGGTCTTCTCGGCGTTGGTCGCGAATTCGCGAGCGACCTGGATGATCTTGTCACGCGAGACGCCGGTGATCTTTTCGGCCCAAGCCGGAGTGTAGGGCGTGTCGTCATCGAGCGAGGACGCGACATTGTCCCCGCCATAGCCGCAGTCGACGCCGTAGTTGGCGAGGAAGAGGTCGTGGACAGAAGCGACGAGCGTCTCGCCCTCCGCGAGCGCCAGGCGCTTCACCGGGACCAGACGCTTCAGCACGCTGCCATGGTCGGTCGAGGCAAAGTGCTCGTGCTCGATGTTGCCGAAATAGGGGAAGGCGATTTCGGCGAGATCATCCCTGATCTCGGCCAGCGACAGGCGCAGCTTCGTCGGTGCGCCGGCCGCATCCTTCTCCTCGAGGTTCCATTTGCCGCTCTCACCCCAGCGGAAGCCGATCGCGCCGCCGGGCGCGACGATCTTGCCGGTGGTCTCGTCGAAGGCGACGGTCTTCCATTCGGGGTTGTTGGCCTCGCCGAGGCCGGCGTCGAAATCCGACGCCCGGATGAAGCGGTCGGGGACGAGGTTGTCCCCCTGTTTCACCAGCTTCACCAGCATGGGCATGTCGCTGTACTGGCGGACATAGTCCCGGAAATACGGCACCTGCCGGTCGATATGGTATTCCTTCAGGATGACGTGGCCCATCGCCATCGCCAGCGCCGAATCCGTGCCCTGCTTCACGCTCAGCCAGATGTCGCCGAACTTGGCGGCTTCCGAGTAGTCGGGGCAGATCACCGCGCTCTTCATGCCCTTGTAGCGGGCCTCCGTATAGAAATGCGCGTCCGGCGTGCGGGTCTGGGGGACGTTGGAGCCCCACAGAATGATGAAGCCGGCATTGTACCAGTCGGCCGATTCCGGAACGTCGGTCTGCTCGCCCCAGGTCTGTGGCGAGGCCGGCGGCAGGTCGCAGTACCAGTCATAGAAGGACATGCAGACGCCGCCCATCAGCGACAGGTAGCGCGAGCCCGCCGCATAGGAGACCATCGACATGGCCGGGATCGGCGAGAAGCCGAAAACCCGGTCGGGTCCGTAGGTCTTGGCCGTATAGGCGTTGGCGGTGGCGATGATCTCGGTCGCTTCATCCCAGCCGGCCCGCACGAAGCCGCCATGGCCGCGCTTGCTGGTATAGGCGGCGCGCTTCTCCGGGTTCTCGACGATGCTCCTCCAGGCTGCGACCGGCGGCAGAGTCTTGCGCGCCTCGCGCCACAGCTTGAGCAGCCGGGCCCGGATGAGCGGGTATTTCACCCGGTTGCCGGAGTAGAGGTACCAGCTATAGGACGCCCCGCGCGAGCAGCCGCGCGGCTCGTGATTGGGCAGATCGGGCCGCGTGCGGGGGTAGTCCGTCTGCTGGGTTTCCCAGGTGACGATGCCGCCCTTGACGTAGATCTTCCAGGAGCAGGAGCCGGTGCAGTTGGCGCCGTGGGTGGAGCGCACGATCTTGTCGTGCTGCCAGCGCTTCCGGTAGCCGTCCTCCCAGCTCCGGTCTTCGCTGGTCATGACGCCATGGCCGTTTGAGAAGGGCTCAGAGACCTTGTTGAAGAAGGTCAGTCGGTCGAGAAAGTGGCTCATTGCGGTCCCCTCGAGGGAAGTCGGAATCGGAGGGCGAAGATCATTCAGCCGGTGTCGGGAAGGGCCTGGCAGACGCAGCTGACAGGCCGTGCTCGGTGTCGAAGAGGAGGCCGCTGCGGCGGGTGTAGAACCACCAGGTGATGGCGATGCAGCTGAGGTAGAAGCCGAGGAAGCCGTAGAGCGCGGCCTCGGCCCCTCCCGTCATCGCGATCGAGGTGCCGAAGCTCTTCGGGATGAAGAAGGCGCCGTAGGCGGCGATCGCCGAGGTGAAGCCGATGATGGCAGCGGCTTCCTTGTCCGACTGCTTAACGCGTTCGGGCTGGCTCATCTGGGGCTCGAGGCGCGCCACCTCGAGCCGCATGATCGCCGGGATCATCTGGAAGGTGGAGGCGTTGCCGACCCCGGTCGCCGCGAAGAGGAACAGGAAGCTCGCGAAGAACACAGGGAAGGCGCTCGCGTCGCCCTTCATGCCGATGGCGTAGAGCACGCCGCCGACCCCGAGGCTCATCGCGATGAACACCCAAAAGGTGATCCGCCCGCCGCCGATGCGATCGCACGGCTTGCCTGCAGCAGCCCGGGCCAGCGCTCCGACGAGCGGACCGAGGAAGGCGTATTGCAGGGCGTTGATCTCGGGAAAGAGGATCTTCGACAGCAAGGGAAAAGCCGCCGAAAAGCCGATGAAGGAGCCGAAGGTGCCGGTGTAGAGCCAGCACATGATCCAGTTATGGGTGCGCCTGAAGATCACCGCCTGATCGGCGAAGGAAGCCTTCATCGTCGCAATGTCGTTCATGCCGAACCAGGCCGCGAAAGCCGAGGCGACGATGAAGGGCACGAAGACGAAGCCGGCGTTCTGCAGCCAGAGCGTCGAGGTGACTCCCGCCACGGTCGCCGTCTGCGGTGCCCCTCCGAGCGCCCCAAAGACGCCGGCGGTGATCGCCAGCGGCACCACGAACTGGACGACACTGACGCCGAGGTTGCCCAGGCCCGCATTAATGGCCAGCGCGTTGCCCTTCTCCGCCTTGGGGAAGAAGAAGGAGATGTTGGCCATCGACGAGGCGAAGTTGCCTCCGCCAAAGCCGCAGAGCAGCGCCAGGCCGAGGAAGATCCAGTAGGGCGTCTCCGGGTTCTGAACGGCGAAGCCCATGCCGAGCGCGGGGATCAAAAGCGACCAGGTCGCCAGCGTCGTCCAGAGGCGGCCTCCGAAGATCGCGGGCATGAAGCTGTAGAAGATGCGCAGCGTGGCCCCCGACAGCCCCGGCAGCGAGGCAAGCCAGAAGAGCTGTTCGTTGGTGAAGGCGAAGCCGACGCTCGGCAGCTTGGCGACGACGACCGACCAGACCATCCAGACCGCGAAGGACAAGAGCAGGCACGGCACCGAGATCCAGAGGTTCCGCCGGGCGATGGCCTTGCCCGTCTGGTCCCAGAACGCCTTGTTCTCGGGACGCCAGTCCTGGATCGCGCCCGTGGCGGCGAGTGCACCCGCCTGGGCCACGCCGTGGATGGGCTGCATCTCAGGCAGTTCCGGCAGGTTCTGAACCGGTACGCCAGCCACCGCCGCGGCCTTTTCCATCTGGCGGACGGCCAGATGCATCCAGATCAGCGAGACTGCGGCGATCACGAACAGCAGCCAGAAGCAGCTCTGCCAGACGCCCGTGAGATCGTTCAGCGCACCGAAGGCGATCGGCAGGACGAAGCCGCCGAGGCCACCAACGAGGCCGACAACGCCGCCGACCGCACCGACCCGGTCGGGATAGTAGACCGGGATGTGCTTGTAGACCGCGGCCTTGCCCAGGCTCATGAAGAAGCCCAGCACGAAGGCGACAGCCATGAAGCCCAGCAGGCCCATTCGCGTGGAGAACGCGATAGGGCCGCGGATGCCCTCGACCACGTACTGCGTCGGTGGGTAGGCGAGGATGAAGGTGCAGACGACCGCGACCAGGAAGGTCCAGTACATCACCGTGCGGGCGCCGTATTTGTCCGAGAGATGCCCGCCATAGGCGCGGAAAATCGAGGCCGGGATCGAGTACATCGCGCCGACCATGCCGGCGGTGGCGATGTCGAGGCCGTAGACGCCGATCAGGTAGCGCGGCAGCCACAGCGCCAATGCGACGAAGCCGCCGAAGACGAAGAAGTAGTAGAGCGAGAAGCGCCAGACCTGGATGTTCTTCAGGGGTTCCATCATCGCCGAGAGCGGCTCGGGCTTCTGACCGGAGGCGCGGCGCCGGGCGAGGTCGGGATCGTCCTTGGTGAACAGGAAGAAGATCACGGCGGTGATCGCGAGCGCGATGGCCCAAACCAGAGCCACCGTCTTCCAGCCATAGGCGATCATGATGACGGGGGCTGCGAATTTGGTGAC
>JAIERG010000120.1 GCA_019747095.1 Caulobacteraceae bacterium
GGCACCCCGCGATCCTGAAGCACGCTCATCAGGGGCGAGAGGGAATGGAGTTCGGGCATGCCGTTGGCCTTGGGGCCCTGGAAGCGGAGCACGATGACGCCGCCCTGATCCAGTGCTCCGGCCTTGAAGGCGGCGAGCACGTCTTCCTGGCTGTCGAAGACATGAGCGGGACCTTCGACGATCCGGTGCTGGGGCTTGACCGCCGAGACCTTGATGACGGCGCGGCCGAGATTGCCGTGAACGAGGCGCAGGCCCCCTTCCTTGTCGAACGGGTCGAAGACGGGGCGGAGAATGTCGGTGTCCAGGCTCTGGGCCACGCCGTCGCGCCAGACCAGTTCGCCGTCCACCATCGACGGTTCCTGGAAGTAGTGGTGGATACCCGGCCCCATGATGGTCTGGACGTCGGAATGGATGTGGCCGGCCTCAGCCAGCTCTCGCATGACGAAGGCGACGCCGCCCGCCGCCTGAAAGGCGTTCACGTCGGCCGTCCCGTTCGGATACACCCGCGCCAGAAGCGGCGTGACCGAAGACAGTTGATCCATGTCGGTCCAGTCGATCAGGACGCCCGCCGACCGCGCCATGGCGACCAGGTGGATGGCGTGGTTGGTCGAGCCGCCAGTGGCGAGCAGGGCCACGACCATGTTGACCACGGACTTCTCGTCCACGACGTCGGCCATGCGCCCCGTCCCGCTCTCGGCCAGCTTCACCGCCTGCTTGGCGGCGGCGGCGGTCAGGGCGTCGCGCAGCCCTGTCTCGGGATGGACGAAGGCAGTTGAGGGCATGTGCAGGCCGCAGATCTCCATCATCATCTGATTGGAGTTGGCTGTGCCGTAGAAGGTGCAGGTGCCGGGCGAGTGGTAGGAGCCGATCTCGCTCTCCAGCAGCGTCTGGCGATCGACCTTGCCTTGCGCGTATTCGGCGCGGACGCGGGCCTTTTCGGCATTGGGGATGCCGCTGGGCATGGGACCGGCGGGGGCGAAGATCACCGGCAGATGGCCGAACGCAAGTGAGCCCATGAAAAGGCCGGGCACGATCTTGTCGCAGACACCCAGACACAGGGCGGCGTCGAAGGCGTCGTGGGTCAGGGCCACGCCGACCGACATGGCGATGACGTCGCGACTGAAGAGAGACAGCTCCATGCCGGGGCGGCCCTGGGTCACGCCATCGCACATGGCGGGGGTTCCGCCGGCGACCTGGGCGGTGGCCCCGACCTCGCGCACAGCCTTGCGGATGATGTCCGGGAAGCGCTCGAACGGCTGATGCGCCGACAGCATGTCGTTGTAGGCGGTCACCACGCCGACATTGGGTGTCTTGCCCGTCATGGCCGTCAGCTTGTCGGCGATGGTCTGGCCGGCGAAGGCGTGGGCCCAGTTGGCGCAGGACAGCTTGGCGCGGCCGACGCCACTGTCACGGGCGGCGTCCATGCGGCGGAGGTAGTCGGACCGGGTCTCGCGCGAGCGGGCGACGATGCGGTCGGTGACGTCCTTGACGACGGGGTGCAGGGGCATGGCTTAGCCTTCCGTCCAGACGACTTCGAGCGGGACTTTCGCGGCGATCAGGGCGGCGATGGGCTGGATGGCGGGATCGCCGTCGGCCTCGCGTTCGTAGACGGAACGCTTCCCGGAGCCCTTCAGGCCCAGGATGACGCGACCGGCCGACATCAGCCACGGCAGGTTGATCGATAGTCGTTCCTGCGGCGGGGCGGCGCCGTCGCGGCCAGGAGGCACGCCGAGCACAGTTGGCTTCAGTGTCGGTGTCAGCAGGGTTTTCAGCGTCGGGCTGTCAGGGAACATGGAGCAGATATGGCCATCCTCGCCCATGCCCAGCAGCACGGCGTCAAAACGCCCGCCTACCTGAACGAGGGCGTGGGCGGCGAGCGCGGCTGCGCGGTCGACGGTTACAGCGGGGCTGTAAAGCGGGATGAAGCGGGCAGCCGCCGCCGGTCCTTGCAGCAGGATGTCCTTGATCAGGCGAGCGTTGGAGTCGGGCGAGGACTCTGGCACGTGCCGCTCATCGACCAATGTCACGGCGATGCGATCCCAGCCTATGTCGGCCTGTGCCATCCGGGCGTAGATCGGCGAGGGTGTCGTGCCGCCAGGCCCTGCGAAGACGGCGCTCCCGTTCGCCTGCACGCTGGCACCTAGCGTCTCCTCCAGGCGCGCGGCGATGGCAGCGGCCCAGGCGTCTGTGCCGGGGAAGATCTCAACCTGCATTGGTCTTCCACTCCCGGCCGGTGCGCGCGAGTAGCAGATCCGCCGCGTCCGGACCCCAGGTGCCCGCGCGATAAGGCATGGGCTTGACCTTGCCCTCGCTCCACGCCTCGGAAACTCCGTCGACCCATTCCCAGGCCTTCTCCGCCTCGTCGCGGCGGACGAAAAGGGTGGAGTCGCCATTCAGCGCATCGAGCAACAGGCGCTCATAGGCGATGCGGCGGCGCGGCGGCTTGGCCCCCTTCTGGTTGACCCCCCAGGACAGGGACATGTCGATGCGTTGAAGCTGCATCTTCTGATCCAGACCGGGGCGCTTGTTCATCACGGTGAGGGAGATGTCCTCCTCCGGCTGGAGCTCGATGACCATCCGGTTGGCGCGGACCTCGCCCCTCGAGTCGCGGTCGAAGATGGAGTGGGGCACCGGCTTGAACTGGATCACGATCTCAGTGCGCTTTTCGGGAAGGCGCTTGCCGGTGCGCATGAAGAAGGGCACGCCGGCCCATCGCCAGTTGTCGATGTCGGCGCGGATGGCGACGAAGGTCTCGGTGTCCGAGTCAGCGCCGCGTTCCTCGTCATAGCCTTTGACGCGCTGGCCCTCGACGGTGCCCGAGACATACTGGCCGCGCACGGTGACCCGCTCGACCTCGTCAGGGGTGACGGGACGCAGTGACCGCAGCACCTTGACCTTCTCGTTGCGGACCGAATCCGGGTCGAGGTCGGACGGAGGCTCCATGGCGACCAGGCACAGCAGCTGCAGCATATGGTTCTGCAGCATGTCCCGCAGGGCGCCGTACTCGTCGTAGTAGGGCCAGCGGTCGCCGACGCCGACGGTCTCGCCGACCGTGATCTGGACGTGGTCGATCGACAGATTGTTCCAGAGCGGCTCGAAGATGGTGTTGCCGAACCGCAGGGCGATCAGGTTCTGGACCGTCTCCTTGCCCAGGTAGTGGTCGATGCGGAACACCTGATGCTCGCCAAACGCATCGGCGACGGCGTCGTCAATGGCGCGGAAGCTTTCGAGATCGCGGCCGACCGGCTTTTCCAGCACGACGCGATCCTCGGGTTCGGCGAGCCCGGCCGCGCGCATGGCCGTGACAATGCGGGCATAGAGCGATGGTGAGACCGCGAGAAAGGACGTCACCGAGCCGGAACCGACCTTGTCACGCAGCGGCTTCAGGCTCTCCGCCGAGGTGGCGTCGACGGCGAGGTAATCGAGTCGGGCTTCCAGCCTCGACCAGGCTTCCTCGGACCACGCCTCGTCAACCCTGGCCTTGCCGTGCACAGCCTCCCGCACCTTGGCGACATATTCCTCGCGGGTTTCCTCGGAACGTGCGGCGCCAATGATCTTGAGGCCGTCGGGCAGAAGGCTATCGTGCTCCAGGAAATAGAGCGACGGCAGGAGCATCCGCATCGCCAGATCGCCACCACCACCGAACAGCACCAGTGCTGTCATGCCCGCTAGTCTCCCGTGACCGGAGGCACGAGCCCCCGCGATTACTCTGGCTGTTTGGCTGGTTGCTCGCGCGAGGCCAACACGTCCAGCACCGCCTGAAACGACAAGTGACGCGACCGTAACAGAACGAGCAAGTGGTAGATGAGGTCCGCAGCCTCGCTGGCCAGTTCTTCGTCAGGACCGGCAGCCCCCGCGAGCGCTGTCTCGACGCCCTCTTCGCCGACCTTCTGGGCCGCGCGCTTGGGGCCTTGGGCGAGGAGCCTCGCGGTCCAGCTGGAGGCCGGATCGGCGCAGGCGCGCTCTGCGATGGTCCGCTCCAGCCGGGCGATGCGGCCGAGCCCCGGCGCGTCGGCGTCGCCAAAGCAGCTGGCGGTGCCAAGGTGACAGGCCGGTCCCATTGGCCGGACGGCGAGGACCAGGGCGTCGCCGTCGCAATCGGGGGTGATGGAGACAACGCTCAGCCGGTTGCCGCTGGTCTCGCCCTTGCGCCACCGGCCGCCCCGGCTGCGGGAAAAGAAGGTGGCTTCGCCGGACTGGATTGTCTCGTCGAGCGCCGCGCGGTCCATGTAGGCGAGGGTCAGGACCTGGAGCGTCTCGGCGTCCTGAACGATCGCCGGGATCAAGCCGCCGCCCTTGTCGAAATCGAGGGTGTTCGCGTCGATCATTGCCGCACCTCCACGCCGGCACCGGCCAGATAAGCTTTGAGATCCGGAACGGCGATCTGGCCCGAATGGAAGACGCTCGCAGCGAGGGCACCGGACACATTGGCCCGGTCGAACACGTCGAGGAAGTGCGACGGCGAGCCGGCACCGCCCGAGGCAACCAGGGGAATTGTGAGGCGATTGCGAGCGTCCGACAGTTGGGCCGTGTCATAGCCTTTCCTGACACCGTCCTGGTCGATGCAGTTCAGGACGATCTCGCCAGCGCCGCGGTCCTGCGCCTCCATGATCCACTCCATGGTCTTTCGCCCCGCCAGTCGCCGGGTGTTCGGATCGCCGGTGTATTTGTGCACGACGTAGTCGCCGTCCTCGCGGCGGCTGTCGACGCCGACAACGACGCACTGGCTACCCAGTCGCTCGGCCATCTCGGTGATCAGCTCGGGGCGTTCCAGGGCCGGGGAGTTGATCGAGACCTTGTCGGCGCCGTTGTCGAGGCAGGCGGCGGCCTGATCCACCGTACGGATGCCGCCCGCGACGCAGAAGGGGATGTCCAGTAGCCGCGCGATGTCGCGCACCCAGCCGTAGTCGAGGGTGCGCCCCTCCGGACTGGCGGTGATGTCGTAGAAGACCAGCTCGTCGGCGCCCTGGTCACGATAGCGGGCGGCCAGCTCGGCGGCGTCGCCCATGTCGACGTGGTCCTCGAAGCGGACGCCCTTGACCACGCGGCCGTCCTTGACGTCCAGGCAGGGGATGATGCGACGGGCGGTCATCGGACGGCCTCGATGGCCTGGCTGACCGTGAACCGGCCTTCGTAGATGGCGCGGCCGGTGATGGCTCCGTCGCAGCCGATGTCGGCGCAGGCTTTCAGATCGTCCAGCGTGGCGACGCCGCCGGACGCCTGGACCTTCAGCTCGGGACGGCGGCGGACGATCTCGGCCAGCAGGTCGAGGTTGGGGCCGGTCAGGGCACCATCACGGCCCACATCGGTGACCAGGACGTGAGACAGGGTTCCGGCCGGATAGCGGTCG
>JAIERG010000013.1 GCA_019747095.1 Caulobacteraceae bacterium
CGTCGGCCCGATGGTCGGCCACTCGGTCAGCCACTCGAACATCAAGACCAAGCGCCGCTTCCTGCCGTCGCTGAAGAAGGTCAAGGTGACGTCCGAGGCTCTGGGCCAGACCTTTTCGCTGCGCATCTCGAATGCCGCGCTGCGCACGCTCGACTTCAAGGGCGGCCTGGACCCCTTCATCGTCAAGGCCAATGACGAGCAGCTGTCGCTGACCGCCCAGCGCATCAAGCGCCAGGTCAAAGCCAAGCTGGCCGAACAGGCCGCCTGAGCCACGGCCCATATTCTGATCTGAAAAGGCCGGTGGAAACACCGGCCTTTTTCTTGTGTCCGTTTGCTGCCAGTGGCCACCTGCAGCGGCCCCGTATCCCTTCTCCCTCCCCTTCATGGGGAGGGAGAAACGCACGCTGTTTTTCCCAATCATCCAAACTCGCCCGGATTTCCTCAGGGAATCCAACGCCCCTGTCTGCTGGGACGATTTTTCTCGGCCGCATATCCGGTTGTCCGAGACTCGACCTCGTCCCATCGCGAGGGAAAGGCGTCCTGGACCCAGGACCCGGACGTGCGGCGGGGCGCGATCGAAGCGGGGGACGGCCGGTGGACCGGTCGTCAGAGCGCATCGTCGATGACTGCGGACCCCTTTCTGGCTGGAGACTGGGACTGTGGAGATCGGGTTGGGGCGATGCGGGAGTGTTCGCGGGGCTGAAACCGCGAAGTCCGGAGGGACCTGAGACCCTCCGCCCGTCTTGGGCCTAGGTTGGGAAAGGGTCTAGGCGGCGCAAAGGTTCGGGGTCGGAAAGACACAAACCCGACAGGTCGCATGAAACCCGCGTCCGACTGCTCAAGAGCACCGATCGCGACGGAGCCTCGGCGCGAGCCGAAAAACATCTCTGGTCCCCGCAACGCGAAAGCAGGGGGCCACATCGGTTCCGGGCGACCGCCCAAGGCTCCGTCGCTTCCCCATCCCGTTCACAGCGGAAGAGCGATGAGGCGTGGGCGAAGGCGAGTTTGGGGATTGTGAGTCGGGGTTCGACTTCGACCCATTGGAGACCTTTACGTCGGACTACTCAAAGGATGTGGTCTGGCTCGTTAAGGACGCTGGTTAGGCCCTTTGCGGGAGAATGAAGCCCGAGCGCGGAGGGTGACATCCGTCCGATTGCTCTTGGCAAAGGCGGTCCGCCAATCCCGCCGGTTTGGCCAATGCCACCACGCCGAAAGCTCGAAAGATGGGCGCGGAAGGATTGTGCACAATTAGGTCAGCCTCGATCGGAATCGTCGGCTTCCAGCCAGCTTCACACCGGACACCATCACGAGGTCAAAGTCGCCGCTCTGACGCGTCTCGATTCCACTGACAGCTTCGGTCCGCACCAGCCGGGAGCGGTGGATGCGCACGAAGCCATGGTTTACCAACTCGGCTTCGACATCGCTGAGTGTGCGTCGAACAAGCTCGGCCCCGAACCGCCCGTGCAGTTCGACATAGTTGCCGGCCGCACCAACCCAATCGATGTCGGTAAGCTGGAGCCAGCGGATGCGGCTACCATCCCGGATTTCGAAGCGCGGTGGCTGGGTGTGCTCTGTAGGCGGCAGGGTTATCGACCTGGCGATAAAGTGTGTCAGCAAGAGCCAGACGATCACAATCGAGGCGTAGGTCGTCGCGTCCTTTCGTAACTCGTAGATTAGGAAGGCAACCAATGGCTGGCCGAGCTGATATGTTTCCCCGACGGCCAGATAGGCGGTCGCCCTCAGTGCGTAGAGCAACCCACTATGGGCGAGCGACACTGCCACTGCGCAGACGATATGGAAGGCCAGTGTCAGCCAGAGCCGGGTTAGCTCCATCGCGCGCGCAGAAAGCCAGATCACTGCGGGCACCAGCGCTAGCCACGCGAGATAACTGGTCGCCTCCCAGACCCATGGCCGCCAAGGGTCCAGGGGCTGACCTAGCATGCTGCGCTCGTCGATTACGCTGGTTGCATTGACCACCATGTAGGCGAGCCCAAGCCCGGCAAAAGCAATCACAGTCAGGACGCCAGGCCTGCGCCAACGCCGATGCACACCACCGTTCGTCACGGATTGCCCACCGTCTGTCACGAGCCCGATTTCCCCCGCCCCAAGCGCGCCGCCAGCCGTCACTACGCGGCTGCAACAGCCACGACCCGCATTTAACCCAGCCCAACCTCCGAACCGGAAAGGGCCCGATAATGCAAGCTCACCCAATCATCACCGGCCGGCAATTCGGCCTCGACTGGCTCCGGATCGGGGCCTTCGGAATCCTTATCTTCTACCACATCGGCATGTTCTTTGTGCCGTGGGGTTGGCATGTGAAGACAGCTGTTCCCATCGAGTGGGTGCAATGGCCGATGATGGCGGTGAACCCCTGGCGGTTGTCGCTGCTTTTCGTCATCTCGGGCGTGGTTTCGCGGGCACTCCTCGGGAAACTCGCCAACCCAGGAGCTTTCGCGGCCAGCCGGTCCTGGCGGTTGCTTGTCCCACTCATCGCTGGGATGGGGTTGTTTGTGGCACCGCAGCCCTGGGTCGAGCTGAGCGACCAAGGCCGCATCGAAGACAATTTCCTCAGCTTCTGGCTCAATCGCTATTTCGAGATCGGCGACAGCCTCGGCCTCGTGCTCCCGACGTGGAATCATCTCTGGTTCGTCGCCTATCTGTGGGTTTACTCGATGGTCCTGGCGCTGGCGGCCTGCCTGCCGCTTGCTGTCCGGAGGTGGCTGCAGGGGGCGTTTGACTCGCTGTTTGGCGGCTGGCGACTTGTGGCGTTGCCCGTGGCGTGGGTTTTCGCGACCAAGGCGGTGCTGGCTCCTGTTTATGGCGAGACCCATGCGCTGCTCGATGACCCCTACGCCCATGCGCTTTACGGCTTTGCGTTCGCCTTCGGATATGCGCTGGCGAAGTCGGCACCGGCTTGGGCGGTGATTGACCAGCAGTGGAAGGCGTTCCTCTACCTCGCTGCCGGATCGGGCGGCGTGATGTTCGGCCTACATGGAGCCGCCCTCGGGACCATGGCAGCAGAACTGGTTGAGATCGGTGCCCGCTCTATCTTGGCTTGGACTGCGATCCTCGGACTTGTTGGTCTCGCGCGCGCGCATCTGCATTACGATGGGCCCGCCCGTCGCTATCTGAGTGAAGCGATCTTCCCGTTCTACATCGCTCATCAGACCATCATCGTGCTGGTCGGCTATAGCCTGAAGCAGATGCAGGTCGGCCCTGCCGTTGAGTTTGCGGGCATCCTGGTGGCTACGGTGCTGGGCTGTCTTGCCACCTTCGAGATTGCGCGGCGAGTGCCATTCCTGCGCCCACTTCTAGGCCTGAAGTTCGCTGGGACGCGCGTCTGATGTTCGGGCCCATGTCCGCTTCCAACCCATCGCCGATCCCTGGAGCCTCCGCTTCCAGGACCCGCACCCTTTGCAAGCACTAGGAAACGTCGTCGCCGCCCGGCCCCTTGACCCCGCTCCGCCCCCGTCGTGATCTCCGACCCATGTCGATCCGCGCCGCCGTTCTCGCCGCCCTCCTCTTCGCCACGCCCGCCTTGGCCCAGACGCCGCCGACCGAGTCGGCCGCGTCCACCCTGCTGAGCGGCCGCCCGCTGGCGCCCGAGCAGGCGGCGGTCACGCTCGACGTCGCTGATCTCGCCCTCAAGATCCTGCCCGAGACCCGCTCCATAGAGGCCGTGGCCACCCTGACCTTCACCGCTACGGCACCCGTCGAGCGTCTGGTCGTCGATCTCGACGAGCGCTTCACGATCGGCGGGGTCGCCATCGACGGCGTGGCCCTGTCGGCCGACGACGACTGGGGCCAGGACGATGGCCGGCTCTGGGCACAGCTCGCGACGACCCTTGCGCCCGGCGCTTCGGCCACCCTTCGCATCGCCTATTCCGGCCAGCCGCGCGTGGCACCCCGCGCTCCCTGGAACGGTGGCTTCGTCTGGACGACGGCGCCGTCCGGGGAGCCGTGGATCGCGACGGCCGTCCAGGGCGAAGGCTGCGACCTGTTCTGGCCCTGCATCGATTCCAGCCTGTCGGAACCCGGCCGCGTCGACCTGCACATCACGATCCCGTCGAACCTCGCGGCTCCGTCCAATGGCCGCTTCCTCGGCACGGTCGACCACGGCGACGGCTGGACCACCTGGAACTGGTCGGCGCGCGACATCAACCCCTACGCCGTCGCGCTCAACATCGGCCCGTACGAGAAGGTCGAGGCGACCTATCAGAGCCGCTTCGGCAACAGCTTCCCGATGGAATACTGGTACCTTCGCTCTGACGACCCGGCCAGGGTCCAGGCCCTGTTCGCCCAGTTCCGGCCCATGCTCGACTTTTTCGAAGCGACCGTCGGCCCCTATCCCTTCGGCGACGAGAAGATGGGCGTGGTCGAGACGCCCCACCTTGGCATGGAGCACCAGACCATCAACGCCTACGGCAACGGCTACCGCATCGACCTGCGCGGCTATGACTGGCTGCTCCAGCACGAGCTGGCCCACGAGTGGTTCGGCAACCAGATGACCCACGTCGATCCCGACGACTTCTGGCTGCATGAGGGGCTCGGGACATACATGCAGCCGCTCTACGCACGCTGGCTGAACGGCGACCGGTATATGCAGATCGAGCTGGCCGAGCTGCACGCCGATCTCGTCAACGCCTACCCGGTCGTCACCGGCCAGCCCCTTGTCGGCGGCGGCTATTTCGAGGGTCAGGGGCCGGGGAATGACATCTACTTCAAGGGCGCGCTGACGGCTCACACCCTGAGAATGCTGATCGGCGACGAGGCCTTCTTCCGCACCCTGACGACGCTCGTCTACGGACGTCCGGATCCCCGGCCGGGCAACTTCAGCACCGTGCGACGTTCGACCGAGGACTTCATCCGGATCGTCAACGAAACGACCGGCGAAGACCTGCGCTGGTTCTTCCGCGCCTATCTGTACAACGCGGCCCTGCCCGTCCTGAACCAGGAGCGCGACGGCCACCGCCTGATCCTGTCCTGGACGACCGGCGACGGGGGCCCCTTCCCGATGCCGATCGATGTGCTGGTCGATGACGAGCTGGTCTATCTGCCCATGACCGACGGTCGTGGCGAGATCGCTGACGTGCCGCCGAACGCCCACATCCTGATCGATCCCTCGAACAAGGTGCTGCGTCGTCTGGACCTGATCGAGACCTACAGGGCCTCTCGCGTCCGCCCGAACTGAGCGATCAGGCCGCCCGCGCGGCCTCTTCCTCGGCCACGGCCGTCACGGACTGCCGCACGAACTCGCAGGTTCCCTGCGTCGACAGGAAGGCGATGTCGGCGGCGTCGCGCCCGCAGGCGATCCGCACCAGTCCCTCGATGGGTGCCAGCCGCGTCGGATCGACCAGCCACCAGCCGTTCGACAGCCAGACCTCGAACACGGCGTGGAAGTCCGGCGGCGTCAGTTGATAGGCAT
>JAIERG010000144.1 GCA_019747095.1 Caulobacteraceae bacterium
AGCGCTTGGCCTCGATCACCCGCGAACGCGACGGCTGGGCGGCGCGGGCCAAGGACAGCGCGGCGCGGATCACGGCGCTGAACAAGGACGCCGGCCGGACCGCGGCCCTGCTGTCGGAGGCGGAGCGGGCGCCCGAGGCGCTGGCTGGGCAGCGGTCGAAACTGATGGACGGGCTGACGGCGGCGGAGACGCGGCGGAAGGCAGCGGCGGACGCCTTGGCGGTGGCAGAGGGTGAAGCGGGCGACGCCGATCGCGCCAGCCGGGCGGCCGACGCGGCGGCGGGACAGGCGCGCGAAGCCCGCGCGGGACTGGCGGCGCGGGCCGAGAGCGCGGCGGAACGCCTGGCCGAGATGGACGCCCAGGTGCGCGAGGCGGCGCAGATGTCGCCCGAGGCGTTGGGCCAGAAGCTGATCGACGACGCCATCGCTCGCCCGCCGGACGCCGCGGGTGCCGAGAGCCTGCTCTACGGCCTGGAGCGCGAGCGCGAACAGCTGGGCCCCGTCAACCTGCGCGCCGAGGACGAGGCCGAGGAATACGGCGAGCGGCTTCAGACCATGCGGCTGGAACGGTCGGATCTGACCGGCGCCATCGCCCGGCTGCGCGACGGGATCGACGAACTGAACGCCGAAGGCCGCGAGCGGCTGACCGCGGCCTTCGACGTCATCAACGACAACTTCAAGAGCCTGTTCGAGGCCCTGTTCGGCGGCGGACAGGCGGAGCTGAAGCTGGTCGAGAGCGACGACCCGCTGGAGGCCGGCCTGGAGATCTACGCCTGTCCCCCGGGCAAGCGGCTGTCGGTGATGAGCTTGATGAGCGGCGGCGAGCAGGCGCTGACGGCGGCCGCCCTGATCTTTGCGGTCTTCCTGGCCAATCCGGCCCCGGTCTGCGTGCTGGACGAGGTCGACGCCCCGCTGGACGACGCCAACGTCGACCGCTTCTGCCGCATGCTGAACGAGATGCGCAACCGGACGGATACGCGCTTCATTGTCATCACCCACAACCCTGTGACCATGAGCCGGATGGACCGGCTCTACGGCGTGACCATGCCGGAGCGTGGCGTGAGCCAGCTGGTCAGCGTGGACCTGAAGCAGGCGGAGAAGCTGGTCGCCTAAGGGCGAGCGGCGGCCTCGGCCAGATCAGCCAGCCGTCTGGCCGCGTCCGGAATGGCGACAGAGCGAGCCGCCGCGCTCATGGAGGCGAGGCGGGCGGGGTCGGCGAGGACGGTACGGATCGCGTCAGTAAGGCTGTCGACCGTCAGATCGTCCTCCAGGATCACCTCGGCGGCAGAGACATCGGTCAACAGCTTCGCATTGAGACGCTGGTGATCGTCGGTCGCGATCTTGAGCGGGACCAGGATCGACGGCATGGCGGCGACCGCCAGCTCGGCGCAGGTCGAGGCGCCGGCGCGGCCGATGACCAGGTGCGCTTGTGACAGGCGGCTGGCCATGTCGCGGAAGAAGGGCGCGACTTCGGCGTCGATGCCGGCGTCGAGGTAGATCTGGCGGGCGACCTCCAGCGTCTCCGGCCGGGACTGCTGCTGAACCTTCAGACGGCCACGGATGGCCTCGGGCAGCTGGGCCAGGGCGCGGGGCGTGGTTTCGGACAGGATCCGGGCGCCCTGGCTGCCGCCAGTGACGAGGACGCGGATCGGGCCGTCTTCCGGAGGGGCATAGGCACGGTCGTAGAGGGCGCGGATGTCGCCGCGCACGGGGGCTCCGACGACCTCGGCGCGGGCCTTCACGGACGCGCTGGCCTGCTCAAGCGTCGGGAAGGAGGAGGCGACTGCACCCACGTAAGGCGCGAGGATCCGGTTGGTGCGGCCGAGCACGGCGTTCTGCTCGTGGATAAGCGTAGGGCGGCGCTGGAGGATGGCAGCGACCAGGGCTGGAGCCGACGGATAGCCGCCGAAGCCTACGACGACCTTCGCGTCCAATCGCTTGAACGCAGTCTGGGCCTGAGCGACACCGCGCACGATAGCGATCCCGGCCTTGGCAAGGCCAACGGGACCGGAGCCGGTGGCGGCGTCGAGCGCCAGCCGCTCCTCGGCGGGGAAGGCGTGGGCGTACTGCTCGCCGCGCCGATCGGTGGCCAAGACCACGCGCCAGCCGCGCGCGGCCATCTCGCGGGCGAGCGCCTCGGCGGGGAACATGTGCCCCCCGGTGCCCCCAGCAGCGACGATACAGACTCTGGTCATGGCGCGGTGCTAGCCGATGGTTCGGGTGACGTCATCCTCGATACACATGGCATCGGCCGGAGTGAGAGTCAGAAAAAAGCGACTCTCACTTCTCTCAGTGCCCTGGCGGCGGCGCCGACCGTGAGATCACCCTAGCAGGCCGATGCGTCAGTTTCGGACGTCACGGCATCAGCATCCGGCGGGGGCGATACAGGCTCGCGCCCGGCTCATAGGCCCCCGGTCGGCGCCGCGTCAGCGCGAGCGCGAAGCCCATGGTCAGCCCCATCGCCAGCATCGACGAACCGCCGTAGCTGATGAAGGGCAGGGTCATGCCCTTGGTCGGGATGAGGTTCAGATTGACTGCGATGTTGATGCAAGCCTGGAGCCCGATCAGCATGAACAGCCCCGCCGCCGCCGTCTGCTCGAACGGGTCGTTCAACATCCGCGCCTTCCTCATGCCGCGCACGACGATGAAGGCATAGAGGCCGATCATGATCAGGCTGAGCACGAGGCCGAATTCCTCGGCTCCGACCGAGTAGATGAAGTCGGTGTGCAGGTCGGGCACAGAGCGCTTCATCACACCCTCGCCGATGCCGCGACCGACCAGGCCACCGGCGCGGATGGCCTCTGACGCGCGATCGATCTGGTGGGTGTCCTCAGCGCCCGGCGACAGGAACTTGGCCACGCGCGACTGGACGTGGGGGAACAGCAGATAGATGGCGGCCATGCCCGCCGCGCCCAGGCCGCCCAGCACCGCGACCCAGCGCAGCGGCACCCCGGCCATGAAGAAGACAGCCATGAAGGTCGTCGTGATCAGCAGGGTCTGGCCGATATCAGGCTGAATCAGCAGCAGCGCCACGACCACAGCGTAGGTGCCAAACGCGATGGAGACGCCGGGCACCCCCTGCCCTTTCTGGCCTTCCGAGAACATCCAGGCGGCGAAGACGATCAGGGCGGGCTTGGCGAACTCGGAGGGCTGCAGGCCGAAGGGGCCGATATCGATCCAGCGCACCGCGCCCTTCACCGGATCGCCAATGAAGGGAAGCGCCGCCATGATGACGACGGCACCCAGCAAGGCCAGCACGGCGATGCGCCGCACGCCGCGGGGCGACAGCAGCGACATCATCAGCATGCCGACAAGGCCACCCGAGGCGAAGACAATCATGCGCCAGGAGTAATGGAACGGGTCGGTGATCGACTCATCAGCCAGGATGGCGGCCGGCGAGGAGGCGAAGCTGAGGGCGACACCGAGGAACATCAAGGCCAGCGCCGCACCCAGCAGCGCGCGGTCGACCGTCCAGAACCATTTGGCGATGGGGCTGGGGTCGTTGCGACTGAACGGCGGAACGTAGGAGGGGGCGGTCGCCTCGGTCATGGTTTCTCAACCCTGAACGAAAGGCGTAGCTCCGAGGTTAAGAACGGCGGCGCGGAAGGCCTCTCCTCGCGCCTCGAAATCCGGGAACTGGTCGAAGCTGGCGCAGGCCGGGCTGAGCAGGACGACCTGGGCACCTTCGGTCTCGGCAGCTTCGGTCGCATCGGCGGCGGCCTGGCGCACGGCGGTGGCCATGTCGCGGCAGATCGTGTGGGGCGTGGAGGAGAGGGTGCGGGCGAAGTCCTCGGCCGCCTCGCCGATCAGATAGGCGTGGGTGACACGGGGGAACAGGTCGCTCAGATCCTCGATCCCGCCGTCCTTGGCGCGGCCGCCGGCGATCCAGAAGACGGAGCTGTAGCTAGACAAAGCCTGGCGCGCGGCGTCGGCGTTGGTGGCCTTCGAGTCGTTGATGAAGCGGACGGCACCGAGGCGGCCGACCTCCTCCATGCGGTGGGCGAGCCCCGGGAAGGTCATCAAGCCTTTCACCGCAGCGTCATGGGAAACGCTAAGAGCGCGTGCAGCGGCGTAGGCGAAAGCCGCATTCTGGGCGTTGTGGCGGCCGGGCAGAGAACGCGCCGGGGTCAGGTCGAGAACGGGCTGGCCAGCGTGCAGGATCGTTCGGCCAAGGGCGACGTAACCATCCGGCTCGTCCGACGCTTCGAGCGTCCGGACCCGTTGCAGACGCGGTCCGAGCGACGACAGGGTGTCGGCGATCTGGCGGCTCTCCGTCTCATCGACCCCGACAAGCGCAATGGCGTTAGGCCCCAGCACCTGAAAAAGCCGTGCCTTGGCCGCGACGTAGCCGTCCATGCCGCCGTGGCGGTCGAGGTGGTCGGGGCTAATGTTCGTCAGGATGGCGACGTCGGGCGCGAAGCTGGTGGTCAGGTCCAGCTGATAGCTGGACACCTCAACGACGTAGACGGCCTCCCGCGTCGGCGGCGGCAGAGCCAGCACGCCTATGCCGATGTTGCCTCCGACGTGGACGGTCAGGCCGGCCTGCTTCAGCACCCAGCCGATCAGGGCCGTTGTTGTCGACTTTCCGTTCGTGCCGGTGATGGCGACGACCCTCGGGCGCTGAGCCTCGGGCAGGACTGCAAGGGCGCGGGCGAACAATTCGATGTCGCCGATGACGGGGACGTTCGCGGCTTTGGCCCTGTCCACCGTCCAATGCGGCTTGGGATGCGTCAGAGGCGCGCCGGGCGAGAGCACGAGCGCGGCGAATCCGGCCCAGTCGGCGACGGTCAGGTCCTCGACGGCGAAGCCTTCAGCCTCGGCCTGCATGCGGCTGGAGACGCTATCGTCCCACAGGATGGGATATGCGCCACCGGCCTTCAACGCGCGGGCGGCGGTGAGCCCTGAGCGGCCCAGGCCGAAGACCGCGACGCGGCGCCCCTCGAAGCCGGGGACCGGGATCACCGCAGCTTCAGCGTCGACAGCCCGATCAGGGCCAGCATGGCCGCCACGATCCAGAAGCGGATGACCACCGTCGATTCCGGCCAGCCCATCTTCTCGAAGTGGTGGTGGATCGGGGCCATGAGGAAGATGCGCTTCTTGGTGGCCTTGAAGTAGGCGACCTGGATCATGACCGAGGCGGCCTCGATGACGAACAAGCCGCCGACGATGCCCAGCACCAGCTCATGCTTGGTGGCCACGGCGATGGAGCCGAGCGCGCCACCCAGAGCCAGCGATCCCGTGTCGCCCATGAAGATCTTGGCTGGCGGGGCGTTGTACCAGAGGAAGCCTGTGCCACCGCCGATGATGGCAGCGCAGAAGATGGCCAGCTCGCCCGATCCCGGCACATGGTGGACACCGAGGTAGTCCGAGAAGATGAAGTTGCCCACGAGATAGGCGATGATGCCAAACGCGGCGGCGGCCATCATCACGGGTACGATGGCCAGACCATCCAGGCCATCGGTCAGGTTCACGGCATTG
>JAIERG010000204.1 GCA_019747095.1 Caulobacteraceae bacterium
GTCGAGGATCAGGTTGGGATAGCCGCCGTCGGCCCATTCGAAGATCTTGTGGGCATAGTCCCAGTACTCTTCCAGCGTCTCGCCCTTGGTGGCGAACACCGGCGTGCCGGCGGCGGCGATGGCGGCCGCGGCGTGGTCCTGGGTCGAGAAGATGTTGCACGACGCCCAGCGGACCTCGGCCCCCAGGGCTTCCAGCGTCTGGATCAGGACCGCCGTCTGGATGGTCATGTGCAGGGAGCCGGCGATACGGGCACCCTTGAGGGGCTTGGCCGCACCGAATTCGTCGCGCAGTGCCATCAGGCCCGGCATTTCGGTCTCGGCGATGGCGATCTCCTTGTTGCCGAAGCCGGCAAGCGAGATGTCGCGGACGATGTAGTCGGTCATGAGGACGGTCCTGATAGGGGCGATTTGCGCGCGCCTATAGCCCGCGCCGGGGGCGGGGGCAAGGAACATATAAGGATGTCTTTATATGTCGCGGCCGGAGCGGGGATGCCGCCCCGGCCGTTGGATCAGGTCCGCGGTTGCGGCGTCTGCATGGCGCGGCTGGCGGGAACCCCGATCGTCGGGGTGCGCGCGGCACCCGCCGTCTCGCCCGGCTTCATGAACTTCACCAGCACGCGCTGGCCGATCAGAAGGGGCGCATCGCCGGCGGTCACGACCACCTCGACGACCCGCTCGTCCGATCGCTGCGACGGGTCGTCCGAGGCCAGCTTGCGGGCTCCGAAGACGGCGGCGCGGCGCAGGACGGAGCCGACATAGACGATATCCGGGTTGCCTTCCGGCGTGATCTCGACCGCCTGGCCGGTGCTGACGTTGGGAATGTCGCTCTCGACGATCTCGGCGCGCGCGATGCGGGGCGCGTCGGGTTCCAGGTCGAACAGGTTCGAGACCTGCAGCGTCGAAGCACCCGAACCGGGGTTGGCATAGCGGCGCACGATCCGGCCATTGGCGGGCGAGCGGATGACCGTCAGTTCGACATTGAACGCGGCCTCGTCGCGCCGGGCGCGGGCGGTCTGGACGTCGGCCTGCTGGGCCGCCAGCCGCGCCTGGGCGGTGGCGATGGCGTCACGCGCCTGGTCCAGACGCTGGCCGGCGACGAAGTTGGTGGCGACCAGCCGCTCCAGCCGGTCGAACTCGCGCTGGGCAGTGCGGATGTCGACCTGGATCAGGCGCAGCTGGGCTTCGGCCGCCGCCAGATTGGCCTCGGCCGTCTGCAGCGCCAGTCGCGGCTCATCGTCCTCCTGGCGGGCCAGGATCTGGCCGGCGGTGACGGTCTCGCCTTCCTGCACATACACTTCACGGATCACCCCGCCGCGCCGAGCCGCGATCTGGATGATGCCGCCCTCGATGTCGATCTTGCCGTTGGCGATGGCGGCATAGGGGCTCTCGACGCGCTCGGCCTCGGCCTTCTCGGCTTCAGCCTTCTTGGCCGCGCCCTGGCCCTGCATGAACAGGAAGCCGGCGACGATCACGATGATCAGCAGAACGCCGATCCAGACCCATTTGTTTTTCAGGAAGCCGGGCATGCGTTGAGAGTCCTAACGGGTCTTCAGTGATGGGACGCCAGGGTGGCGTTCGGATTGGGCGTGCGGCGCTCGTCGGAGATGATGATGCCGTCCTCGATCTTGATGACGCGGTCGGCCCATTCCTCGAGGCGGGGGTCGTGGGTCACGCAGATCACGGCGGCACCGTGCTCCGATGCCGCGCGGCGCAGCAGGCGGATGACGATCTGGCCGTTCTCGCCGTCCAGCGCCGAGGTCGGTTCGTCGGCGAACAGGATCTGGGGGTCCTTGGCCAGAGCGCGGGCGATGGCGACGCGCTGCTTCTCACCTCCCGACAGGGCAGCTGGACGCTGATGCAGGCGCGGCTTCAGGCCGACCTCTTCCAGAGCCAGCGTCGCGCGCTTCCTGGCGGCGTCCGGCGACAGGCCCTGGAACTTCAGGACCGTCTCGACCTGCTGCAGGGCGGTCAGGGCCGGGAACAGGTTGAAGCCCTGGAAGATGAAGCCGCAGTGATCCAGACGGAACTTGTCGATCTTGCCGGCCGACAGTTTCCACAGGTCATCGACGTCCAGGGTGTCGACGCGGCCTTCTTCCGGACGCAGCAAGCCTGACAGGGCGGCGATCAGCGTCGACTTGCCCGAGCCCGATGGTCCCATGACCATGGTCAGGTCGCCGTGGCGCGCGTCGAAGTCGACGCCTTTCAGCACCTCGACGAAGCCCTTGCCGGACTTGAAGCGCTTGCGCAGGCCCTTGGCCTCGATGGCGAAGTCGCCGTGCTTTCCGTGCGCGGTGGTCGTCATCATCGCAGCAGGTCCGCGGGTTGGCTGTTCTTGAGGACGCCGAGCGACAGCAGGCCCGACAGCATGGCGATCACGACAAGGCCTCCTCCCACAATGAGCAGCAGAAGCGGGGGCAGGGCGATGATCACGGCGTTGGAGGCGGCCAGCGCCTGCACGCCCATCGTCAGCACGATGGCCGCCAGAACGCCCACGCATCCCACCCAGAAGCTCAGCTCCATCACGATGAGGTTCAGCGACCCCATGCCGACGCCCAGCGCGCGTAGCGAGGCGAACTCCTTGATGTTGGCCATGATGGCCCCGCGCAGGGTCTGCCAGGTGATGGCGATGCCGATGATGGTGCCCAGCACGACGCAGCCGCCGATAATGATGACCAGAATGCCTTCATCGAACATCGCCATCTGGTTGGCGTCGGCCAGTTCCTGACGGGTCCAGGCCTTCCATTGGCCATTGCCGGCGGCGTTCAACTCGGCCGCGACTCGCTCGGCGTCTGCCGGGTTGCGGATCTTGACCATCAGCGGACCGACACGCGGCCCGGTGTCAGCCTGTCCCAGCATCCGCAGAGTGTCGCGCGACATGATTATGGTCGACGACATCATATTGGGATAGCCCCGGGTGATCCCGACAACGGTCACGGTCTGGCCGTTGTAAAGCGCCTTGTCGCCGAGCTTCACGCCCAACTTGGTCAACGCCGTCTCGTCGATAGCAACGGTGTAGGGCTGACGCAGGGCGTCGACCAGTTCGGGCGAATAGTCGGTCGGGATAGTCACCGAGCCCGGCGCGGTATCGATGACCAAGGCTTGGACGAACTCCTGGCTAGGAGCGCCCTGACGCGCGCGCTCAGCCTGCGATATGGTGGGGTCGACGTTGCGGACTGACTGGAAGCTGCCGCCGGAGCCGTCGAGCGGCTTGACCTCAACCACATCGCGATTGTTGTACACGAGCGGAATAAAGCGACGGGGAACGCCCTGCGGGCCGCCGATCAGCGACTTCGCCCCCGGCTGCATGACGATGATGTCGGCGCTTGAGCGCTCGATGGTCGCGGTGAAGCCCTTGCCGATGCCGATGAAGACCCCGGTCATGGCCAGAACCAGCAGGCCGGACAGGGCCAGCGCCATGACGGCGGCCATGTATCGGCGCCACTCGAAAAGCAGCGTGGAAAGCGCAAGCGACATGATGTGACGGATGTGTCCCTGACCTTGGGCGTATCTGACGCCCGGCAGCCGTCTCTCCAAGTTAAATCGGGGTAAGGACGCTTGTGATGGATATGGCGACGCTTGACCCTGTAAGAGAGGCGCGCAGAGATGCCGCGCTTGCCCGTAGAGCAGCCTTGCGTCTAGTTACGTTGTAACATCCAGACCGCCTCACCGGAGATCCCCCGCATGTCGCTTCGCCGTCTTGGCCTTTTCGCCTCGCTCGCCGCCCTGTCGTTCGCCGCCAACCCGGCGATGGCCGACGAGGGGATGTGGACGTTCGACAACTTCCCGATCCAGACGGTCAACGACAAGTACGGCACCCGCATCGATCAGGCGTGGCTGGACCGGGTGCGCAACGCCGCCGTCCGCATCCAGGGCTGCTCGGCTTCGGTGGTGTCGCCCAATGGCCTGGTCCTGACCAATCACCACTGCGTGGTGTCCTGCGTGCAGGACCTGTCCGATGCCCAGAACGACTTCGTCGCCAACGGCTTCCGCCCCACCGGCCGTGAAGAGGAACGCCAGTGCGCCGGCCAGACGGCCGAGATCCTGACCAACATCACCGACGTCACCGACCGCATCCTGGCGGCGGGCGAAGGTCTGGAAGGCGCGGCTTTCGTCCAGGCGCGCGGCGCCGCCCAACAGGCGATCCAGCGCGAGGCCTGCGGCGATGACCGGACCCGCAACTGCCAGGTGATCAGCTTCTACCGCGGCGGCCGTTACGCCCTCTATGAGTTCCGCCGCTACGAGGACGTTCGCCTCGCCTTCGCGCCGGAGTTCCAGGCGGCCTTCTTCGGGGGCGACCCGGACAACTTCAACTTCCCCCGCTACGCGCTCGATTTCGCCTTCCTGCGCCTCTACGAGAACGGCCAGCCGGTCGAGACGCCGAACCACCTGACCTGGACCACCGAGGTTCCTGAGGAAGGCGACCCCGTCTTCGTGGCCGGCAACCCGGGCTCCACCTCGCGTCTGCTCAGCATGAGCCAGCTGGAGCGCATCCGCGACCAGGTCCAGCCCACGACCCTGATCCAGCTGTCGGAGCTGCGCGGCCGTCTGCAGCAGTACGCCTTCACCAGCGAAGAGGCCGCGCGGATCACCGTCGATCCGATCTTCGGCATCGAGAACACCTTCAAGGCCACCTTCGGCCAGCAACAGGCCCTTCTCGACCCAGAGTTCCTGGGCAGGAAGCGCGAGGAAGAGGCCGACCTGCGCGCCCGCGTCGCCGCTGATCCGGCGCTCGCCGAACGCATCGGCGATCCGTGGGGCGAATTGACCGCCATCGAGGATCGCGCCGCCGACCTGTTCATTCCCTTCCGCCAGCTGGAAGCCGCCGCCGGCCAGCGCTCGCTGCTTTACAGCTATGCGCGCGCCATCGTCCGGGCCTCCAAGGAGCGCGCCAAGCCGGTCGAACAGCGCCGTCCGGGCAACTCCGACGCCGACATCGCCGCCCTGGGCCGCCGCCTGGCCGCCGTGACGCCGATCGAGGCGGACCTGGAAGAGATCTACTTGTCCTTCTGGCTGTCCAAGACGCGCGAGTACCTGACCGTCGACAATCCCGACGTCCAGCGCCTGCTGGGCCGCGAGAGCCCCGAGGCTCTGGCCGACCGTCTGGTGTCGGGTACGGGTCTGGCCGATCCCGCGCGCCGCGCCGAGCTGCTGGCCATGACGCCGGAGCAGCTGGCGGCTTCGGGCGATCCGCTGATCGAGTTCGTTCTGCGCAACGACGACGCGGCCCAGCTTCTGCGCGCCCAGTGGGAATCGACCGTCTCGGGCCCGACCGCCCGCGCCGCCGAGCGCATCGCCCAGGCCCGCTTCGCCGCCTACGGCACCAACCAGTATCCGGACGCGACCTTCTCCCTGCGCCTGTCCTATGGCGCGGTCGAGGGCTGGACCTATCGCGGAACCGAGGTCGAGCCCTACACCTACATCGGTGGCCTGTATGAGCGCGCCACGGGCTCGGCACCCTTCGTCCTCTCCGAAGCCTTCGCCGCAGCCGAGGACCGGGTGAACAAGGACGTGGT
>JAIERG010000183.1 GCA_019747095.1 Caulobacteraceae bacterium
AGTCAGCGCCGACATGGTCGAGGGCTTCTCGTCGGGTCAGACGCTTTGGCTGGTCCCAGGCCTCGGGCTCGAGCAGGCGGGCGTCTGGATCGAGGTCGCGCCTGCGCGGACGCCGGCCCCTCATCCCTGCACCAGGATCAGAACGGCCCCGGCCGCACCGGTTCCCCCCAAGCCGCCGGAGGACACGCCGGCCCCACCGCCACCGCCACCAGCGCCGTAAGATCCGCCCGCTCCACCGGCGAAGCCCACGCCCTGGCTGGAAGCAGAGCCGCCGCCCCCTCCCCCGCCGCTGATCGAGACCGGGACAGGCGGCGTCAGGCCCGCCAGGCCGACCGAAGACGAGCCGCCCGCACCGCCCGGAGCCGGACAGGCCATCAGCCCGCCTGTGCCTCCGGAACCACCGGGATGGGCCGTGCCGCCTGCTTCCAGAGAACCACCCGCGCCGCCGCCGCCCGACGCGGCCGGCGCAGAAAAGGCGTCTCCGACACCGCCGGCCGCTGACGGCGAGGTCGATCCACCGCCGTTGCCAACGCCCAGGCCTTGTCCGCCCGAACCACCCGCGCCTCCTGTCGGCCCGGCCTGGCCGGCGGCTCCGCCTTTCGCGGTCAGCAGCGTCGCGCCGCCGGCCGTGATGACGGTGTCACCGCCGTCCGCCCCGGCCGCTCCACCTGCAGCGATCGCGACCGTCAGTGGCCCCGGCAGGTCGGCAGAACGCCACAGGGCCATAGACAGTCCCCCGCCACCGCCTCCACCGCCGCCGTTCCTGAGACCGTCCGTACCCGACGCCCCGGCTCCGCCCCCACCGCCGCCGCCAATGGCCGTGACGGCCAGCAGTCGCGCCCAATCCGGCGGGCTCCAACTGCCCCCGGTTGTCAGCAGAACGGCCTCGGCTCGCCCGGCACCGCGAGGGAACCAGGCCCGACCATCCTCAGCATCGATGCGAAAGGCCTCAGACCAGGCGGTCCCATTGGCCGAGACCTTGAGCACCAGATCGTCGTCACCGACCAGACCGAACTCGGCTCGGCCGGCGTAACCGCTCTGGAACAGCAGGGAGAGGACGTCCGTCGGCGTGTCCTTGTTGAGCGTGATCCTGAGGTCGCCGTCGCCGCCGTCGGCTTCGGGCCGCGCGGTCCACAGCGCCTTGTTGATCTTTGCGGCGAAGGGATTGGTCGCATCGGCCTCCGTGTTGAGGCCCAGCCGGGTCAGGTTCTGGTAGTGGCCCCGGCGGATCAGCGGTGCCCACCCGCCAGCCTCGCGCGCCACCAGCTCCTCGCGGTCCTGAACAAGGGCGATCGCCCCGACCGGAACCGGCACGCGCACCCAGCCGCCGCTCTCGGCGCGGACCAGATCGCCCGGGTTCCACTCGGACCAGAACTGTCCGACGGCCCCCGGGGGCAGGATGTAGAGATCGCCCTCCGCCGCCGCGTCCAGGGAGTCTGGAGAGTCCAAGTCGTCCAAGGAGTCCAGGGAGTCTGGCTCAACTGCCGTGGTCCGGCTGACCACGGACAACTGGGCCAGTGTGTCGAGACGGGCGAACGCCTCATTGACCGTGACGTGCTTCTGAAGCTGGCCCGCCGCGACATAGGGCAAGGTCAGTCGGGCGCTGTGGCTGGATGACATGGACGATCTCCGTTGCTGTTCGGAGACCAGTCTGGTTGAGCCGCGAATGCGGGCGCGTTCAGCGCGTCTCAATCGCGACGCGCGTTGATTTCATTAGGGTTTTCGGCGCGTCGTTGGATGATTGAGAAAAACAGCCGGTTGCGGGGAGGCCGTTGGAAGGGCTGGGAGGCCTCCCCGCGGACCAACGCGCGGCTGTCAGGACCCAGACGCCGGGGGTCGGCGTCGAAACGCGATGGTCCGTTGATCTACGACGCCTGACGGCACGCGGATGCAGTCAGAGCTGCTGCAGCTCTCCAGACGCCACCACAGGCCCGTCAGGCTGGTTCTGACCGGGGGTGTGACCGGGGGCTTCCAGCGAAATGGCCACGGCGGTCGCCGATCCGGCCTGTCCCGCGAGGTCCTCGGGCAGGGTGTGGCGGGACACGCTCTCGCCGTCGATGGCCCCGATCAGTTGGACCCCACCTTCGGGCTTGACCAGCCACAGGTGAGGCACTCCCTGGGCACCGGCCATCGATGATGTCGGCGCAAGGAACAGATTTCCGGTCACGGTGTCATAGGCCAGCGTCATCGCCTGGCCACCGCCTTCGGACAGGGTCAAGGTGGCGACGCGGGTGATCGCTCCCTGTTCGGGTTCGGGTGCCGTGATCACCGGGGCCGGTGCCGGGCGAGCAATCAAGACCGCGACCGCGACCAGGCTGGCGGCCAGCAGTCCAGTGGAGCCTACGGCCCAGGCGCGCCAGAAGCCCACACGGCTGTTGTCGTTGGCGACGGGCGTGATGTCGGCCTGAACCCGGGCCCAGACGCCGCCCGCTGGCTCAACCGCCGGGACCTCGGCCGTGAGGGCGGCGAGACGCGCGTTCCAGGCCTCAACCTCCAGAGCGAACGCAGGGTCGGATTCCGCGCGAGCGCGGGCCGCCCGCTCGTCCTCGGGCGACAGGAGACGAAGCGCCAGCTCGCCGGCGAGGGCGCGGTCATCGTCAGGGGTGTGCGTCGGTTCGGTCATGCTTCGAGGCAGCTCCTCAGCCGCATCAGCCCCCTGCGAATCCAGCTCTTCATGGTGCCCAACGGGACGTTCTCACGCCGGGCCAGTTCATCATAGGTCGCGCCCTCGAAGAAGGCGGTACGGATCACGGCGCGAGCGCGATCCTCGAGCGTCTCCAGACATCCGTTCAGCCGCGCGGCGTCATCGGCCTGCTCCACCACGTCGGACGCCAGAGGGCCACTGTCGGCGAGGTCGTGGGCGTCCTCCACCGGAGCCGCATTCTTCATGGGCGCGGCCGAGCGCAGCCGGTCGATGGCGCGGTTGCGCGCGATCGTCACCAGCCAGGTGATGGGGCTGGCGCGGCTCGCGTCAAAGCTCGCGGCCTTTCTCCAGACTGTGACGTAGGTGTCCTGCAAGACGTCCTCTGCCGCTTGGCGGTCAGGCAAGATACGCAGGCAGACCCCAAACAGCTTCGCCGAGGTCGCCTCATAGACCGTGCGAAAGGCGGAACGGTCGCCCTGACCGGCCTGGACAAGCGCCACGGCCAGTTCGTCTCGCGTAAGCATCAGGCCCATGAACCACTCGGATCGACTGCAACGGGGGGACTAAGGGCGGGCAGAGGCGTCGCCGTCAAGCCGAATGCTCCGTTCAATCGTGCAGATAGACGATACGACGCTTCCTGGGATCGGCCCTCATGGCGGCGACATGCCGGTCGTGGTCGCCCGAAGCGCGGGCCTCGCTCTCGTTGGCCTCGACCCAGTGGGTGGTCTCTATGTCCTTCTGCAAGGCCTTGGCCGCCATCAGGTGACCCGGAAAGAAGAAGTCGACGACATCCGGAGCGAAGGGCACGGCCTCGCCAACCACCGTGGTCGCGCTGTCGATGCCCAGATAACCGACCATTCGCAGGATGGTGCCGGGCGAGGCCTTGGCCCTGAGCGCCTGCAGCAGCAGCCAGCCTCCGGCCCCGACCGAGTAGACCGTGCCAACGACGGGAATCCACGTCAGCAGGCCGTCGAGGCCCACGCCGAAGGGGCCAAAGCCCACGGCCCGGTCGGAGAGCTTCTTGATGCCCTCGACATTGGACCAGATCTTTTCGATATCCGCGAACGACCGTTTCGCCATCCCTGCCCTCCCTCGCGGCGGGTCAACGCTCCAAGACGACCCCCGTTCATCGAGGAAAGCAACCTATCGTGACGCTTTCGACCCGGCCGCGCCTCCGATGGTTCCTGACGACGGCTGTGGCGCTCCTGTCGGGCGGGCCGGCCCTCATCGCCGTGGCGGCGCTCAGCGGTCATGGCCACCGCTGGATCGATATCCTCGCCCAGTTCGTGGGGCCGGCGCTGGTGGCCGCCGTCATCCTGCTGGTGGCCGCGCTCGTGCTCCGGTCCAGAGTTGCCGGAGCGGTCACGGCACTGAGCCTTGCTCTGGTGATCGGGGCCGGGTCTCCCCAGTGGTTTCCCGCAAGGGGATGGGCGGGCGAGGAACCCGGATTCACCCTGTATTTCGCCAACCTGTTCGTCGGAAACGATGACGTCGAGGCCATCGCCCGGTCGGTTCGAGAGGCCGATGCGGACATCGTGGTGCTGATCGAGATCGGGGACGGATCACGCCCGGGGGTGGATCAGGTGCTGGCGGCCTATCCGCACCGGGTGACGACGCCCCGGTTCGCCGGCGGGGCCGGGCCATCGACGATGCTGATCGCAAGCCGCTGGCCACTGACCCAGCGCCCGATCGAGCTGATGCACATGTTCGGCGTGGCGGCGGAGGTGGCGACGCCGTCAGGCCCGGTGACGGTGGCAGGGGTGCATCTGACCCGGCCCTGGCCCTATCAGTACCAGTGGGCCCAGATCATCCAGACCCAGCAGCTTCTGGAGTGGCGCGACTCCATCGACGGGCCGCTCGTCATCGCAGGGGATTTCAACAGCGTCTCGTCGGCCCGGATCGGACGCATGATCCGGGCCGAAGGGGGGCTGGTGGCGGCACCCGGCTGGCCAGGCACGTGGCCCACCTTCCTGCCGTCATGGTCAGGCATCACCATCGATCAGGTGTATCGCACGCCGGACCTGGCCCTGACCGATCGCCGGATCGCCAGAGACACGGGATCGGACCACCGTCCTGTGGTCGTGAGCCTGGTCAGATCGGCTGACCGGCCAGCCGCCTGAGTCGTTCGTCGTGGCCGGCATCGGGGAAGTCGGCGGCGATCCATTCGTCCTCGAAGGCCTTGAGGATGCGACCCGTTTCGGGTCCCGGTCGTATGCCCAGCCTTGCGACCTCGCGCCCGCCGACCGGCATCCGGGGCGGCGACCAGCCGGCGACCAGCGCCAGGGCATCCCCTGCAGAAACGCCGCTGGACGCCTGACCGCGCAGCAGACGGTCCCGCACGGTTTCCGCGCCGGCCCGATAGATCAGCACGCGCAGGGCCCGCGGCGGCGTCTGCGGATCGAGCGGACCCTGGGCGGCCGCCGCAAGGCGATACTCGATCGCGCGGGGCAATCTGAGGGCGGACGCGGTCCGTGCCACTTCGCCCGGATCGTCGGGCAAGAGGGCCGACAGACGCAGAACGGGATCTTCGGTAAGGTCGACCAGGGCCGCGAAGGCAGCCGGATCCGGCACGGCCGGCAGCAAGCGGTCCAGCACGCCAGCCGCACGCATCGCGGCCACTGACGGGCGGGGATCGGGAGCCCCCAGCAGCTTCAACAGCTCCCTGGATACCCGCTCCGCCGACAGACGCGACAGGCTGTCGGCGTGAACCGCGCAGGCCTTCAGACCCTCCGGATCAGGCTCCGAGCGGCCATACCAGGCGAAAAACCGGAAAAAGCGCAGGATGCGGAGATGATCCTCCTCGATCCTCTGATGCGGATCTCCGACGAAGACGACCCGGCCCGCGAGCGCGTCCTCCAGCCCGCCGGCCGTCGGGTCGAAAAG
>JAIERG010000184.1 GCA_019747095.1 Caulobacteraceae bacterium
CCGCCTTCGCCGCGAGGCTGACGCCGGACTCTTCATGGGCGGCGTGCTGGTGGCGCGCGGTGACGAGGTGCTGTTCCGCCAGGTCTATGGCGTCGCCGATGCCGATACCGGCCAGCCTCTGGCACTATCATCAAAGTTCCGGTTAGCCAGCATTTCCAAGCAGTTCACGGCTGTTGCTGTCCTGAAACTACAGGACGGCGGAAAGCTGTCGATCGACGATCCGGTGTGCCGCTGGATCCAGCCCTGCCCGGCGGCCTGGGCCCCGCTGCGGATCCATCACCTGATCTCGCACACCTCGGGCATTCCCGACCTGATGCAGCGGCCGGGCTGGGGCGTGCGCCGGACAACGTCCGCGACGATGGCCGAACTGACGGCGGACTCCGCGACCTATCGGCTGTCCTTCGCCCCGGGCGAGGAGCTCCGCTACAACAACGCGGGATACAACCTTGCGGCCGATATCGTCGAGCGTGCGTCGGGACAGGCGTTCGGGGACTACCTGAGGACGACCTTCTTCGAACCGCTGGGCATGGCAGACACCGGCCTGGGCGACGCGCCGGATCTGGCGGCGGGCCACGCCAACTTCCCCGAGGGCTTGACGCCGCAACGGCAGCCGAACGTCTCCATCATTCCAGGGGCCGGCGCGCTCTATTCCACGCTGGACGACATGCTGGTCTGGAGCCGGGCGCTGCATGGCGGACGACTGCTGTCGTCCGAGAGCTACGCCGCCATGGTCGCGGACCATGCCCCGGCCGATCAGGGGCCGGAGCGGGGGCGGGTGCGGCGCATCTGGGGGTATGGCGTGATGGCGAACCGGCTGGGTCGCCGCGTCAGCCCTGGCTTCGACGACATCCAGGTTTATCACACCGGCAGCTGGTCGGGTTTTCGCAACCTGATGAGCTGGCAGCCGGGCGGGCAGGTGACGGTGATCGTCCTGACCAACAACTTCCATCAGCAGGAGCAGGTGTTACTGACTTCCCAGCAGGCCATGGCCGAGGCGCTGGGGCGGCCGTTCCCGACCGCCATGGTCCGCTAGCCTTCGAGCCGCATCCGCGCCTGCCGCGCCGCCTCGCGGCCGTTCTGGACTTGCGGGGCTATGGCGGCGGTCTCGACAGAACCGGCGCGGACATAGCGGCTGCAGATCACGCCCGAGGGTGAGTGCCGCGTCTCCGTCATCCGCCAGGCGGTGGCGGCGATCCCGTCGCGGAACAGCCGCTTCCCTTGACCGAGCACGATGGGAAAGACCATCAGGGTGATCTCGTCGATCACGTCGGCCGCCAGCAGAGTCTGGGCCAATTGGGCGCTGCCCTGGATCAGCAGGTCGCGGTCGCCCGAGGCCTTCAAACGCCGCACCGCCTCGCCGGGCTCGCCGCCCAGCCGGTGGCTGTTGACCCAGCTCAGAGGCGTGTCCGGACCTGCAACGACGAACTTGTCGATGGCGTTGAAGACGCGGCCTATCTCGTCGTCCTGCTCGGGCCAGTGGGCGGCGAAGATCTCGTATGTCTTGCGGCCGAGCAGCAGATCGTAGTCGCGGCCGATCCAGCTCTCCATCATCTCGCCGACCGTCTCGTCGAAATGCGGGGCCAGCCATCCGCCGTAGGGAAAGCCGCCGGTCCAGTCCTCGGTCGGACCGCCGGGGCCCTGCATGACCCCGTCCATCGTCAGGAAGGTGGACAGTCGAACCTTGCGCATGGGTCGTCTCCTCAGGCCTTGGTGGCCTTGGTCGGGTCGCCGAGTTCGGCGTTCAGGGCGACGCCGGCGCGGACCAGGGCGGTGACGACCGCAGGGTCCAGGGTCTCGCCCTCGGCCAGGCCGATGGAGGCCATCTCGAACTGACCCCCGGGCTTGAGGCGCGGTTCGACCTCCCGCAGCCGCTGGCCGCGCCAGAGGCCGAACAGCACCCGCTTGCCCTCCGCCCGGATCAGGGCGACGGGGCCGTTCGACAGATAGACCAGGTGGCCCCACTTGATGACCTCCTCCACGCCCTCCACCGCGAGGACGGCGGCGTGCAGGCGGCGGAGCTCCTCGCCGCGCCAGTCGCCGAAGGAGGCGGCGTAGGCGTCGGGGGTCAGGCTTGGCTTGACCCTTTCCATGTCAGGCCTGTCCCGGCGTCCAGCCCTCGGACGGATTGGTGTTGACCATCCAGGGGATGCCGAACTTGTCGGTCAGGCTGCCGTAACCCGGCGACCAGAAGGTCTCTCCAAACGCCATGCCGACCTTGCCGCCGTCGGCCAGGGCGTCGAACACCTGGCGGCTCTTCGCGGCGTCGTCGAAGTGCACGGTCACGTCGAAGCCGTTCTTGGGCTTGTCGATGTTCGGGGCGAACTCGGGCGGCAGGTCCGCGCCCATGATCGCCTGGTCGCCCACGTCGAGCCAGCAGTGCATCAGCCAGTCCTTGTATTGGGGCGGGATCGGCATGTCGGGCGGGCCGTCGCCGAACGGCATGGCTGCGGTCACCTTGCCGCCCAGTACCTGGGCGTAGAACTCGAACGCCTCTCGGCAATTTCCCTGAAAGCTCAGGCTCGTCACGATCTTCATGGTCGTCTCTCCCTTGTGTTGTCTTCAGTCGGGGTTGGCCGCGAGCCAGGCCTCCAGGCGATCCAGGGTGGAGTTCCAGCCGTATTCGTGGCCGGTCAGGCTGCGTTCGGACTTCAGGCCCTCGTGGGTGAAGTCCATGCGGGTGCGGCCGTCGTCGGTCTCATGCAGGACGACGGTGACCAGGGTGTCGGCCGGCGGGCCGTCCTCATGGCTCTCGTCCCAGCGGAAGGTGAAGACCAGTCGTTCGGGCTCCACGATCTCCCGATAGTGGCCGCCCTGCCAGAGGTCCTCTCCGGTCTCGACCGAGCGCAGGCAGGCTCGCCACTGGCCGCCGACCCGCAGGTCGTTCGTGCCGGACACCATCGGCCACTCCACCGGACCCAACCAGTTCACCCGCATCTCGGGCTGGGTCCAGGCCATCCAGACCAGCTGGCGCGGCGCGTCGAACGTGCGGGTCAGATCCAGCCGGTGGGGCAGGAGCGTCGGCAGATCGGGCAGGGCGACGGCGCTCATCTCACAGGCTCGGCAACAGGTCGTTCAGCTGGTCGGCGACCGTGCCCCAGCCCTCGTGGAAGCCCATGGCCTCGTGCTGCTTCATCGTTTCCTCCGACCAGTGGCGGGCGGTGGCGACGTAGCGGGTCTTGCCGTCGGGGAGGGGGGTCAGCACGATCTCGGCGGCCATGAAGGGCATGCCGGCGGGGTGCCACCCCTTCACGAAGGCGTCGGTCGTGATCCAGCGGCGGTTCGGCTCGACCAGGAGAAAGACGCCGTCGTTGGGCATCACCTCCCCGTCGGGCCCGTGCATGGTGAAGGCGAAGCGGCCGCCGACCTCGGGCTCGATCACCGCGTCGGTGATAGTCCACGGCTTGGGGCAGAACCACTGCGCCAGGATCTCCGGCGTCATGAAGGCCTTCCAGATCTTCTCCGGCGTGCCGTTCAGGACGCGGTCTAGAACCAGGGCGTGTTCGTGCGCGCCGGTGGCGACGCAGGGGTCAATTTCTTGGGCCACTGGGGTCTCCCTTTTGGATCGTGTTGAGGTAGGCGTCGAGGCGGTCGAAGCTGGACTCCCAGTATCGCCGATAGTGTTCCAGCCACTCGGCCATGCCCTTCAGGCCCATCGGCTCTAGCCGGGCCGGGCGCCACTGGGCTTCCTTGCCGCGCGTGATTAGACCGGCCTTCTCAAGCACTTTCAGGTGCTTGGAGACGGCAGCCAAACTCATGTCGAAGGGTTGGGCCAGGTCGTTGACGCTGGCTTCGCCCTCGGTCAGCCGCGCCAGTATGGCCCGACGGGTCGGGTCAGCGAGGGCGGCGAACTTGGCCGAGAGGTCGTCGGTCTGCATGGCAGGGCTTCGTGTTGAACTGAGTGGTTGAATAAGACCCGCCCCGGTCTCTGTCAACCGGTTGGTTGAATAACGTCGCCGGAACGTCGGGTGTCCGACTCCGTTCGGTTCTGACCAACCGGAGACCCCCATGCGCGCCGTCGTCCTGAACTGCACCCTGAAGCCTTCGCCCGAGACCTCCAGCACCGAAGCCCTGGCGCGTGTCGTGTTGGCCGAACTGGAGAAGGGCGGGGCGGCCGTCGATCTGGTCCGGCTGGTCGATCTGAACATCAAGCCCGGCGTCGAGAGCGATATGGGCGAGGGCGACGACTGGCCGGACGTGCGCGAAAAAATCTTGGCCGCGAACATTCTGATCGTTGCCACGCCGACCTGGCTGGGCCAGCAGTCCAGCGTCTGCATGCGGGCGCTGGAGCGGATGGACGCCCTGATCGGCGAGACCGACGACAGCGGCCGGCCCCTAGCCTTCGGCAAGGTCGCGGGCGTCGTGATCACCGGCAATGAGGACGGAGCCCATCACATCGTCGGCACGGTCAGCCAGGCCTTGATCGACATCGGCTTCACCGTGCCGGGCCACAGCTGGACCTACTGGCACCTGGGGCCGGGGGTCGGGCCCGATTACGTCGAGACGGACAAGGGGCACGACTACTCCGACCGCGTGGGCCGGAACGCCGCGCGCAACCTGCTGGCGCTGGCCAGCGTGCTGACGCCCGAGACCTTCCCGGTTCCCGAAAGCGGCGACTAGGCGTAAGCCGGACCTCCAGCCACGGAGCGTCCCATGTTCGCCGTCCTTGCCGCCGCCCTCGCCATCCAGTCCTCGCCCGAGGCCGACGTCGCCGCCGTGCTGGATCGACTGAACGCGGCGTCTACCGCCGCCGACGGCGAGGCCTACTTCGCCCTGTTCACGCCCGACGCCCGCTTTGTCGGAACCGACGCGACGGAGCACTGGACGCTGCCGGAGTTCCGCGCCTACGCGGCCCCGGTGTTCGCTCGCGGCCGTGGCTGGTCCTATCCGGCGACCGAGCGGACGATCACCATCGCCCCGATCGACTGCCGCTGCATCGCCTGGTTCGAGGAGAAGCTTGTCAACGCCAGCTATGGCGAGACGCGCGGTTCGGGCGTGCTGCGCCTGACCGATGACGGCTGGAAGATCGAGCAGTACGTCCTGTCGTTCGCCGTGCCGAACGATCGCGCCGACGCCGTCGTCGAGGTCATCAAGGGCGAGTGATGGAGTTCCACGAAGAGGCCTTCGTCCTCTCCGCGCGCAGGCATGGCGACACCGGCGCTGTCGTCGACCTGCTGACGGAAACGCACGGGCGGCACGCGGCCTATGTCGCGGGCGGCGCGTCGCGCAAGATGAAGCCGCATCTGCAGGCCGGTGCCCGGGTCATCGTCGATTATCGCGCCCGCACCTCGGATCACCTGGGCTCGGCGCGGCTGGAGCCGGTGGGGGAGGGGCCGAGCGCCCTGTTCGACGATCCCCTGGCGCTGACCGGCCTGTCTGCGGCCGCGGCGGTGGCGCAAGGCGCCCTGCCCGAGCGGGAGGCGCATCCGGGCGCCTTCCTGGCGTTCGAGGCCTTGATGGGCGCTTTCGCCATTCCTGAGGTCTGGCCGGCCATCTTCGTGCGGTTCGAGGCTGGGTTGCTGGAGGATCTGGGGTACGGTCTTGACCTGTCGTCCTGCG
>JAIERG010000169.1 GCA_019747095.1 Caulobacteraceae bacterium
GATGCGCGTGGCCAGCACGCCTACGGCATGTATCTGTACGACGGCGTCGGCGGTGCCCAGAACCGCGCCGAGGCGCTGGATTGGCTCAAGCGCGCCGCTGATCAGGGCCTCGTCGACAGCCAGTACAACGTCGCCCGCATCTATGAGAACGGCGAGCAGGGCATCGCGCCCAACCTGACCCAGGCCTATCGCTGGTACCTGATCGCGGCACGCGCCGGCGATCCGCAGGCCCAGGCCGCCGTTGACCGCCTCAGCCCGACGATCCCGGCCGCCGCCCGCCAGACCGCACGCGCCCAGGCCGAAGCGTTCGCGCTGGAGCCGCTCGCCTGACACGGTCTTCGGGTGGCCCCGACGACCTGTCGGCGCTAAGACACCCGCGCTCGCCTTCCGGCGTCTAGCGTAAGTTTCCAGCCGAAGGCCCGCCCCTTTGGAGATCTATCTGCCAATCGCCGAGGTTTCGGTGAACTGGCCGCTCCTGATCCTGTTGGGGGCGGTGGTTGGCTTCGTCTCGGGCCTTTTCGGCATCGGCGGCGGCTTCCTGATGGCTCCGGTGCTGGTGTTTCTGGGCATCCCTCCGACGGTCGCGGTCGCCAGCCAGGCCAGCCATGTGGTTGCCTCGTCCACATCTGGTGTCATTCGTTACGCCGGTCAGGGTGGCGTTGACTTCCGCATGGGCAGCATCATGGCGCTCGGCGGGGCCCTGGGAGCGCTCGGCGGCGTCGAGCTGTTCCGCTATCTGCGCCTGCTGGGTCAAGCCGATCTGGTTGTGTCGGTGTCGTACCTGATCTTTCTCGGCGCCATCGGTCTGCTGATGCTCTACGAGAGCCTGACCGAAATCTTGCGCAGGGTCCGCGGGGAGGTCGTTCCCCACAAGGAGCGCTACCGTCCTCTGTGGTTGTACGGTTTGCCCTGGAAGATGCGGTTCCCCAAGTCGGGCCTCTACATCTCGGTGATACCGCCTATGGCGCTTGGCGTGTTCGCAGGCATCCTGTCTGCCATCATGGGGGTGGGCGGCGGATTCATCCTGGTCCCGGCCATGCTCTATGCGCTTAGGATGAGGGCAGGCGTGGTGGTGGGCACGAGCCTGTTCCAGATCATCATCACGACAGCGATCACGACCGTCCTCCAGGCCGGCAGGAACCAGACCGTCGATGTTGTCCTGTCGACCTTGCTTCTCCTCGGCGGGGTCGTCGGAGCCCAGCTTGGGGCCCGATATGCTGGCCGCTTCAAGGCCGATGTCCTGCGGGCGGCCCTCGGACTGATCGTGTTGTTGGTGGGCATCCAGATGGGGCTGGAATTGTTTGTCCGGCCTTCGGACATCTTTCTGATCGCGCCAGGGGTCTCGGAGAGATGATCCAGGCCCCACCTCTGCCCCCGCCCTCCATCGAGGCTCCGGCACCCGAGCGATCCGTCCAGACACTGGACCAGCTCCGCGTCGCCGCAGCCCTCACGGATGCAAGAGTCGAAGTCGACTCCCGGTTCCGGGGAGCCTCGATCGTCCTCTATGGCGCAGTGTTCAACCCGACGGACGATCCAACGGATGTCGTGGTCGTCGTGCGGGGGCCCGATGAACCTGTGCGTCTGGTGAAGAAAACCCGCAACCTCGGGGTCTGGTTGAACAGCCGCCCGGTGCTGTTTGAGGGTGCCCCTGGCTTCTACATGACCGCCTCGACGCGTCCACTGTCGGACATCGCCGGCTTCGGTCAGTTGCGTCGTCTGGGGGTGGGCGTGGACCACCTTCGAATTAACGCCCCTGAAGAGAGCCGCACTGTCACCCGCTACGGCGTGCGCGACGTCGTGATCAGCCGTCTGGGCGAGGACTATCTGGATTGGCGCCGCGCGGTTATCCGGCTGCGCGAGGCCGCAGCCCTCTACAACACGGATCCGGACGGCGTGACCTTCGTGGACCGGGGGCTGTTCCGGGCGGAAGTCGAGCTGCCCGCGACCGCGCCGACCGGGGAGTATCATGCCGAGGTCTGGCTGTTCCGCGACGGCGAGCCCGCAGGCGTCTCGAACCTGACACTCCGGGTCGAGAAGGTCGGCATTGAGCGCGATATCTATGAGTTCGCCCATCGCCGTCCCTGGACCTACGGCATTCTCTGCGTGCTGCTGGCGGCCGGAATCGGCTATCTGGCCAGCCGGATTTTCGGGAGACGCTGATGGATCAGGGGCGTACGACGGCCTGGGCTCTGGCGCTGGCAGGGCTCATTCCCTTCGTGGGCTGCGCGGTCATGGTCGCCCTCAAGGGCCAGGATGCCGATGCCTGGCTGGGGGCCCTGATCGCCTACGGCGCAGTGATTCTGTCCTTCCTTGGCGGGACCCGCTGGGGCGCCGTGCTGGCGAAGGGATCGCCCGATCCGGTGACGTTGGTTCTGAGCAATCTGCCCGCACTCGTGGCATGGGCGGCGCTTGCCCCTCTGGAGATGCCGGGGTCACTGCGCCTCGGCCTGCTCGCGGCTGGACTTGCGCTGATGTGGTTGTGGGATCGGCGACGGCCGCCTGGTTGGTATCCGGCGCTTCGCGCCACGGCCAGTGTCGGGGCCATTCTCTCACTGGGCCTCGCGGTCTTGGTCTCGGTCTAGACCAAACTCTCCCACGCCAGGGCGTGCACACGGTCCCGGCCCAGAGCCGCCACCAGGGGCGGCTCACCGAAAAGGCTCGCAACCGCCGGATCGAGCACGTTCAATCCGCCGGTAAAGGCCCCGAAAGCCGGCAGGATCAACCGCTTTCCGTCGGTCACGAAGCAGGCGCGACGGACAGTCCGGGCATGAGCCGCGACACGCGCGCAGGGGTGAAGGTGTCCCGCCACTTCGCCAGACCTCGGCACCGCTGCCGGCTCATGGGTCAGGTAGAGCGCGCCCACCTCCAGTTCCGGCGCGACACGACCAGGCAGACCCGCCAGCCGTTCGAAGTCCCCTCGAGACAAGGTCGCAGCCAGAGCTCGCTCGATTTCCAGGGCTCCCCGGTCGTGGTTGCCCTCCAGCCAGATCCAGTCACGCCCCTGGGCCAGCCGTTCCAGCCGTCCCCGGTCATCGGTCGCCATGCGCCCGACCGAGCGACTGTCGTGGAAGCTGTCGCCCAGAAGGACCACGCGGCCGGGCCGGAGCTCTGCGATCTCCGCCTCCAGACGGTCCAGCGTCGCGCGGCTGTCATATGGCGGCAGCATCTGCCCGCGCGCGGCATAGGCCGATCCCTTCTCCAGATGGAGATCGCCGGCCACCAGCGTGCCGTGGGCGGGCAGCCACAGAGCGCCAGAGCAGCGCAGCACGCAGACCTCCTCCATGACGCGCACGGACAGGGAACCGCAGGCTCGGCGGGCCGGGGTCAGGGTCTGTCGCAGGGCGGCGTTCATGCGGCGCCTTGAAGTTCAGGCGGCGCGTCTTCCATGACCTCGTCGATCAGCTCCTGGGCCGAGGCCTGCAGAATCATGTCGGCGGCGTCCCCGTCCACCCGCTCGCGCCCGATCATGACCAGCACGGGCACGCTGAACGGCGAGGCGCGCTCCAGCGGCGCGTGGCGGATGCGGCCGACGATGCGGGTCAGAAGCTGACCCAGCCGGGCGACGTCGAGCAGGCCCGAGGCGGCGTCGGCGCGGGCGGTGCGGAGCAGCAGGTGGTCGGGCTGGTGGCGGCGGAGCACGTCGTAGATCAGGTCGGTCGAGAAGGTCACCTGGCGGCCAGTCTTCTCGGCACCCGGCTGTCGACGCTCGATCAAGCCGGAAACGAGGGCGCAATTGCGGAAGGTGCGCTTCATCATAAACGACTCTTCGAGCCAGGCCTCGAGGTCGTCGCCCAGCATGTCGGGCTGGAACAGGGCGTCCCAGTCCAGATGATCCATGGGCTGGATCGACCAGATGGCGAGCGAATAGTCCGTCACGACGAAGCCGAGTGGCCCGACGCCCAGGCGGTCCAGCCGGCGCGTCAGGAGCATGCACAGGGTCGAATGGGCGATCCGGCCTTCGAAGGGATAGGCGATCAGGAAGTGGCGGCTGCCGCGTGGAAAGGTCTCGACCAGCAGGCTGTTGGCGTCGGGGATCAGGCTGCGTTGCTCCTGCAGTTCCAGCCATTCCTGCACGTCGGGCGGCAGGACGCGCCAGTGATCGCGGTCCTGGATCATGCGGCGGACCCGGACCGCCAGAGAGGTGCCGAGCGGAAACTGCGCCCCACCCCAGGAGGGGATCTTGGGGTCTTTCCCGGTGGCGTGAGTCACGAGCGCGTCCATGCCGCTGATGCCCTGGAACGCCCAGACCTGGCCGGCGAAGACGAAGGTGTCGCCGGGCGACAGCTGTTCGAAATACCACTCCTCCGCCTCACCAACCTTGCGGCCGCCGATCAGCTGCCTGGAGGCCCCGCCGCGACGCGAGGCGACGCGGACGTTGAGCGTTCCGGCCGCCACGATGGCCCCGACGTTCATGCGATGGCGCTGGGCGATCTGCTGATTGCGGACGGTCCACTTGCCGTCGGCGTTCTTCACGATCCGGGCGAAACGGTCGTAGGTGCGAAGCGCGTAGCCGCCGGTGGCGACGAAATCGACGACCTCCTCGAAGGCCTCCCAGGTCAGGGCGCGATAGGGTGAGCAGCCAGTGATCTCCGCATACAGATCAGCCATGTCGAAGGGCTCGGAGCAGGCCACGCCCATGACGTGCTGGGCGAGTGTATCCAGCGTGCCGATGTGGTGAGGCTCCCAGTCGAAGGCGTTATCGGCCACCGCCTCGCGCGCGGCCTGGCATTCCAAGAGCTCGAAGCGGCTGGCGGGGACCATCAGGGCGCGGGACGGTTCTTCCAGCCGGTGGTTGGCGCGGCCGATGCGCTGGACGAGGCGGCTGGAGCCCTTCGGCGCCGCCATCTGAATCACCAGGTCGACGTCACCCCAGTCGATGCCCAGATCCAGCGTCGAGGTGCAGACCACGGCCCTCAGGTCTCCCCGCGCCATCGCCGCCTCGACCTTGCGCCTCTGCTCGGCGGCCAGCGAGCCGTGGTGCAGGCCGATGGGCAGGTTGTCGTCGTTGATGGCCCACAGCTGCTGGAACACGAACTCGGACTGCCAGCGGGTGTTGACGAAGATCAGGGCGAGGTTGGCGCGCTGGATGGCGGCGTAGACCTCCGGGATGGCGTGCTGGCCGGTGTGGCCTGCCCAGGGCACGCGGCCCTCCGATACCAGGACGTCGATAACGGGTGCCGCCCCGGGGTCGCCCTTGACCATCGCGACAGCTTCGGCGCGGCCGCCTGGTGCCAGCCATTCCGCGATCAGTTTGGGATCATCGATGGTCGCCGAAAGGGCCACCCGCCGCAGCCCCGGCGAAAAGCTCTGCAGCCGCGCAAGAGCGAGGTTCAGCAGGTCGCCGCGCTTGCCCGACCAGATGGCGTGCACCTCGTCCAGCACGATGCATTTCAAGTCCGCGAAATACGCCCGCGCCCCACTCCAGGCGCAGAACAGGGCCAGTTGTTCCGGCGTGGTCAGCAGGATGTCGGGCGGATTGTCCCGCTGCCGCTGCTTCTTGGACTGTTTGGTGTCGCCGGTGCGGCTCTCGACATGGATGTTCAGCCCGATCTCGCGGAT
>JAIERG010000238.1 GCA_019747095.1 Caulobacteraceae bacterium
CCCAGATCCGCGATGTTCTCCCCCATCGTCAGGTCGCCGTTGACGGTCGCGCCCTCGAGCGGGCTCAGCGCTGCATATTGCGCGCCCAGCACCGCCGCCCGCTCGTTGAAACGCGCCGCATCCTCCGCCGTCCACCAGTCACGCAGCACGCCGTCGCCGTCGGTCTTGCGTCCCTGATCATCGAAGCCGTGCGTGATCTCGTGGCCGATGACCGCGCCGATGCCGCCGTAGTTGATCGCCGGGTCCGCGCGCGGATCGAAGAACGGCGCCTGCAGGATCGCCGCCGGGAAAACGATCTCGTTCCGCGGCGGATTGTAATAGGCGTTCACCGTCTGGGGCGTCATGCCCCACTCCAGCGGGTTCACCGGACGGTCCAGCTTGGCGACGTTGTAGGCCCACTCGAAGGCCGTCGACCGCTCGACGTTGCCGTAGAGATCGCCCGGGACCATCTCCAGCCCGTCATAGCTGCGCCACTCGTCTGGATAGCCGATCTTCACGCCGAAGCGGCTCATCTTGTAGAGCGCCTGCTGCTTGGTCTCGTCGCTCATCCAGTCGAGGTTTTCGATCCTCTGGGTCATGGCGGCGCGCAGATTGGCGACCAACTCCTCCATCTGGGCCTTGGACTCGGCCGGGAAGTGCCGCGCCACATATTCACGGCCCAGCGCCTCGCCCAGCGAGCCGTCGACCAGCGCCACGCCGCGCTTCCAGCGAGGCCGCTGCTCCTCCTGGCCGCTCAGGGCCCGGCCGACGAACTCGAAGCGAGCATCGACGAAGGCGTCCGAGAGATAGGGCGCGGCCTGATGGATCGTGTGGAAGGCCTGCCAGGCCTGCAGCGTCTCGATCGGCGTCTCGGCATAGACCCGCGCCATGCCGGGCAGGGCGGTATTGTTCATGGCCACGAACGTCTCGACGTCGCCGACCGACGCGCCCTCGGCCCACCCCGCCCAGTCGAAGCCCGGGGCATCAGCGGTCAGCTGGGCGACCGTCATCGGATTGTAGATCTTGTCGAGCTGGCGGCTCTCGACCTGGGTCCAGTGCTCCTGGGCGATGCGCGTCTCGAAGGCCAGGATGGCGTCGGCCGAGGCGGCGGGGTCGTCCCAGCCGCCCAGCGTCAGGGCGCGCTCGATGTAGGTCCGGTAAGCAGCCTTCTGCGGCGCGAAGCTGTCCTGCAGATAGTAGTCGCGGTCGGGCATCCCGAGCCCGCCCTGGGCGATATAGGCCGACATCTGGCTGGGCGTGCGCAGGTCCTCGAAGATGTTCACGCCGAACAGGCTGACGCCGAAGCCGGCGTGAGTCCGGCCCATCAGTGTGGCCATTTTCTCGTGCGTGTCGGCGGCACGGACCTCGGCCAGGTCGGCGTCCAGCGGCGAGGCCCCCAGGCGTTCGACGGCCGCCTCGTCCATGAAGCTGGCGTAGAAGGCTCCGATGCGCGCGGCCTCGGGGCTGCGGCTCGGATTGGCGGCGCTCTCCTCGATGATGGCGCGCAGGTTGGCCTCGGAGCGATCAGCGAGGACGTGGAACTGGCCGTAGGAGGCCCGGTCGGCCGGGATCGGCGTATTGGCCAGCCACGTCCCGTTGGCGTAGCGGTTGAAGTCGGTGCCCGGGCGGACGGTCGTATCCATGCCGTTCAGATCGAAGCCGAAGACGCCGATCTCGGCCTGATCCTCAGACGGGATCTCGACCGTAAGCGGCTGGGTCTGGGCCAGGGCAGGTTGGGCGATGAGGAGCGCAGCTCCGGCGGCGCAGGCGAGAAGGCGAAGTCTGGTCATGGCGAACCCCCGAGTAGATCGGGCGGCACACTGACTCCGGCGTCCACCGATGTCGCTCGGAATTCGGCTGGATTACAAACTTCTAATGCGGTTGCAGAAGGCGTCGAGCGCCTTGGGATAGAGGGCGTGTTCGGCGGCCAGGACCCTTTGCGCCAGCGACGCTGGCGTGTCGTCGGTCAGAATAGGGACGCGAGCCTGGTCGACGATGGGGCCTTCGTCCACGCCTTCCGTGACGAGATGAACCGTGCATCCCGCCTCCGCGTCTCCGGCCGCGATGGCGCGCGAATGGGTGTCCAATCCCGGATAGAGCGGCAGAAGGCTGGGGTGGATGTTCAGCATCCGGCCCTCCCAGCGGCTGACCAGCCACGGCGTCAGCAGCCGCATGTAGCCGGCCAGAGCCACCACCTCGACCCGACACCGCTCCAGCTCGACCTGAACCGCCGCCTCGTGCGCCGTCCGATCCTTGCCGAACGGTCGATGATCAACGGCGATCGACTCCACGCCATGGGCCGCAGCCAGGGCGAGGCCTCCGGCGTCCGGATTGTTCGAAGCCACCAGCACGACGGAGTATGCGCTTTCGGCCCGCTGGGCGGCGTCGATCAGGGCGGCCATGTTCGAGCCAGCTCCGGAGATCAGTATGGCCACGCGCACGCGGCCGTCGGCGTCGGGCATGGATCAGTTCACGGCGGCGGCAGCGGGCGGCGGGGCGATGAAGGATCCTGCCGGGCCGGGGAAGACGACCGGGCTCTCGTAGCCATCAGCCGAGATCGCCGAGACGCCGAAGAAGAAGTCATCGATGACCACGCCCCGCAGGGTGAAGGTCGTGACGTTCCCGGCGTCACGGAAGTTGGTCCACTGCGCCGCCGTGGTCGGCCGCCACCAGACCCGATAGGCCGTGGCCCCTGGAACCGTCTGCCAGCTCAGCGTCGTGTCTGGCAGGACCGCGCCCGCGATGGTCACGCCCCTGGGTGGGGCCGGGGCTCGGGCCAGCGACGCCATGGTCGCCACGTTCAGCCGCGTCGCCTGGGTCAGATAGTCGAAGTTCACGCCTTCGATGGTGTCGCCATAGACCCGACCGTTCTCGGTGCGCAGATCCTGATGCTGCCGATCATAGTTTTCATTGCCCTCGACTATCCGGACGGCCGGATACCCCGCGCGCAGGAAACCGGTCTGGTCCCCGCCCCGGCCATAGCGATCAGTGCGGTAGATCATCTCGACATCGAAATCGATGAGGTAACGGTCGGCGATGGTGTCGATGTAGCGGGCCAGATTGCGCGAAGGGCTGTCCACCTCGCCTCCGTTGTAGCGACGCTGGTTGGCCTCCTGAGGCGTCTCGACCGTCCGTGTCCCCTCGGCGAAGACGCGGATGCGGGTCGTGTCGATATTGCCGTCCTGGCCCTGGACGTTCGACACCATGTCGTTGTTCAGGTTGATGACGTCCCAGCCCTGTTCGCGCGCCCAGTTGGCAACGATGGTCGCCCCGTGAAGACCCTGCTCCTCGCCCGTCAGGGCGGCGTACACCAGTGTCGCAGCGAACTGCTCCTTGGACAGCACCCGCGCCGCCTCGATCAGCGCGGCGACGCCAGACGCGTCATCATTGGCGCCGGGCGCGTCGTCCGTCGCGTTCATCACGTCGGTGACCCGCGAATCGAGGTGGCCCGAGATCAGGATGACCCTGTTCGGATCGGTCTGACCTCGCTGAACGGCGACGACGCTGACGATGTCGGTCGGATTGGGCACGCGCGGCGGGGCGGTGATGACGGCGGACGGAAGCTCCACCGCGATGCAGCCGCCGCACGCCCGACTGATGCTCTCGAACTCCCGGGCGACCCAACGCCGGGCCGCGCCCACGCCGCGCGTCTCGCTGACGGTGTCGGACAGGGTGTGCCGCGTGCCGAAGCCGACCAGCGCCTCGATATCGGCCCTCAGACGATCCTTCCGGACTTCCGACACCAGGGCATGGACCGCCGGCTGATCGACCGACGCGGGCGTTTGGGCCAAGGCGGTGACGGGCAGGGCGCCGATGACGGCAGCGAGGGCGATCGAACGCATGCAGGACTCCAGCAGAACGCGGCGGACTGTAGGGCCGCACTTTGGGACCGCAACCCTGTCGGCTTAGCGATAAAGTCGCGGAACGCGGGCGGTGACCGATGTCAGCAGCTCGTAGGCGATGGTACCGGCCGTCGCCGCCGCGTCGTCGAGCAGGCGGTTGGGACCGAACAGTTCCACGGCGTCGCCGACCGCAATGTCGGCGCCAGTTACATCGACGGCGATCACGTCCATCGAGACCCGGCCGAGCACAGGCCTGAGCGCCCCCGCCGCCCAGACCTGCCCGACCTGGCTCTGGCTGCGCAATACGCCGTCGGCATAACCTGCGCCGCAGGTGGCGATACGGCGCGGCGTATTCGCGATGAATCCGCGCGAGTAGCCGACGCTCTCACCCGACGGCACCTCACGGATCTGGAGCACCTCGGCGGCGAAGGTCGCAACGGGCCGGATGCGATGGTCAGGACGGCCCTCCGGGCCACCACCGTACAAGCAGATGCCAGGCCGCCCTGCGTCGAAGCCGTAGTCAGGGCTTAGAAAGCAGCCACCCGAGTTCGCGAGCGAGCGGGTGACGCCCGAATATCGTGCGGCTATGGCGGTGAAGGCGTCACGCTGGCGGGCGTTCATCGGCTCGGCGGGATCGTCGGCGCAGGCCAGATGGCTCATGACCAGCTCCAGGCCTTCGAATGGCTCGGGCGCGTCCTGGGGACGAAAGCCCAGCCGGTTCATGCCGGTGTCGATCTGAAGCCCACAGGCTCCGCCGCCGGAAGATCGCCACGCGACGAGCTGATCGCCGTGGTTCAGGACTGGTCGGAGGTCGGCATCCCGCAGAGCCGCTGCGCTGTCTCCGACGCATCCGTCGAGGACGTAGACGACCGGTGAGGCCCCAAGTGCCTGACGCAGCTTCAGGCCCTCGGCCAGCCGCGCGACAAAAAAGGTACGCGCGCCCTCGGCCACCAAGCGCTGAGCGACCCGCGTCGCGCCCAGTCCATAGGCGTCGGCCTTCACGACCGGGTGGACCGGCACGCCGATGGCGGCCTCCAGCGCATGGAAGTTGTGCGCGAGGGCGTCGAGGTCGATCGTAAGGGTGGCGGCCGCGGTCATTGCCGCCTTATGCCGCAAGAACCTTGCGTTGGAAGCTGAAAAGCAAAGGCACCGCGCGAGAGGCTGCGGCTTGACTTGACGGGGCGGGGAGACGACCTACGCGCCTCGCTGTCCAAGGTCGCGCCTCCCCATGTCTGTCAAGGTCCGTTTCGCCCCGTCTCCCACCGGCAAGCTGCACGTCGGCAACGTCCGCACCGCGCTGGTCAACTGGTTGTTCGCCAAGGGTCAAGGCGGACAGTTCGTTCTGCGAATCGACGACACCGACCTGGCCCGCTCCACACCGGAGTTCGAGCGCGGGATCGAGGAGGACCTGAGCTGGCTCGGCCTGACCTGGGACGAGCGGCACAACCAATCGAAGCGTTTCGACCGCTATCACGATGCCGCAGACCGATTGAAGGCGGCGGGACGGCTCTATCCGGCCTATGAGACCGCCGAGGAACTGGACCGTCGTCGCAAGGTGCAGCTGTCCCGCGGACTGCCGCCGATCTATGACCGGGCGGCCCTGGCCCTGACCGATGCCGACCGCGCCGCGCTGGAGGCTGAAGGCCGCAAGCCGCACTGGCGCTTCAAGCTGGACGGCCGCAGGGTCGCCTGGGAGGACCTGGCCAAGGGGCATGTCGAGGTCGACACGGCCTCCATGTCCGACCCTGTGCTGATCCGCGAGGACGG
>JAIERG010000213.1 GCA_019747095.1 Caulobacteraceae bacterium
GCGCGGAGCAGTCGTCTTTCGCCGAAACACAAACCCATACGGTCTCCGGGCGAAGGCCCGGCTGCTCCGCCCGCCCTTCCCACCCGTTCACAGCGGAAGAGCGATGACGCGCGCCTGGAGCTACAGAGTTCTTGCTTTGTTCTCATGTCCCGCTATCTTTCCTGCATGTCCTCGACGCCGCTTCAGACGAAAGGCCGCGGTGCCCGCTCCAACGCCACGGGGCGGTATGAGCCGACCAAGACCGAGGCCTTCGACGACGGCTGGACCTCCGACGACGCGCCGGCGACCCAGATCCGCACGACCCTTACGCCCGAACACGCCCGGACCATCATCGCCAGGAACACCAGTCCGGACATCGGCTTCGACCGCTCCATCAACCCCTACAAGGGCTGCGAACATGGCTGCATCTACTGCTACGCCCGTCCGTCCCATGCCTGGATGGGCCTATCCCCGGGCCTGGATTTCGAGAGCCGGATCTTCTTCAAGCCCGAGGCCCCGCGTCTCCTGGAACAGGAGCTCTCAGCCCGCCGCTACATCTGCAAGCGCATCCATATCGGAGGCAACACCGACCCGTACCAACCGGTCGAGCGCGAACTGAAATCCACACGGGGCATCCTTGAGGTCTGCCGCCGCTTCAACCAGCCCTTCTCCATCATCACCAAGTCGAACCTGATCACCCGCGATGTGGACATCCTTGGGCCGATGGGCCGCGACCGTCTGGCCAGCGCCTTCGTCTCGATCACGACGCTGGATCGCAAGCTCGCCCGCGCCATGGAACCCCGCGCCTCGACGCCAACGAAGCGGCTGGAAGCCATAAGCCGCCTCGCGGAGGCCGGCGTTCCTGTCGGCGTCGGCTTCGCCCCCGTCATTCCAGGCCTCAATGATCACGAGCTGGAAGCCGTGCTCGAGGCGGCCTCCAAGGCCGGCGCAACGACCGCCATGTACGTCACCCTGCGCTTGCCGCTGGAGATCAAGGACCTCTTCCGCGAATGGCTTGCCGAGGCCCGACCTGACCGCGCCGCTCGCGTCATGTCTCTCGTGCGCCAGACGCGGGGCGGCAGGGACTACGACCCCGACTGGTCCCAGCGCATGAAGGGCTCCGGCCCCGTCGCCGACCTCATCGGCGCCCGCTTCAAGGCCGCGATCAGGCGCTACGGCCTGGACGGCCCTCGCCACCACCTCGACGTCACCCAGTTCCGCGTCCCCGCCGACGCTCGGCCCCAGCTGGAGCTGTTCGCCTGACGGCTCAGACCGCGCCCTCGACCAGCGCCCGCCACGTCGGGTCCGTGTCATCGACCAGGTCGACATCCTCCAGCAGCGCCACGACCCCCTCCCCGTCCGGCAGGATCAGGCCCAGCACCTCCATCACCTCGTCGTCGGGGCCGACATGGCTCTCCGCCTGCACCGCGATCGCGGCCTGTTCCCCGTCGTCGTCCCACCAGATCACCGGCTGTGGCAGCTCCATATCGATCGGCCGGGCGTCATCGGTATCGCTCAGGGCGAAAACCGCTTGCTTGGCCTGCACGTCGTCCAGCGTCGCCACGCGGCCCGTGAAGGGCGTCAGCCTGCGCCAGTCATCGACATCGAACCCGCCCCCATCGTCGCCGAAGTCCGGCTCCCTCTCGTCCATCGTCATCTCCGGAACACTCCGACCAGCTCGACATGGCTTGACCACAGGAACTGGTCCACCGGCGTCACCCGCTCCAGCTGAAAGCCCGCCTCGATCAGCACCCGCGCATCCCTCGCGAAGGTCACTGGATTGCACGACACCCCCACCACTACGCTCGCCTTCGTCCCTGCGATCTGCGCCGTCTGCTCGATCGCCCCGGCGCGAGGCGGGTCGAACACAATGGCTTCGCATCCCTTCAGGTCGAACGGCGTCAGCGGCCGTCTGAACAGATCCCGCGCCTCGGCCGTGATCGGCTTGATTCCCTGCGCCGTCGGGATGCCTGCCTTCAGCGCGGCGATGCCCGCCGCCGACGCGTCCGCCGCCACCACGCTCGCCACGGTCGCCAGCGGGAAGGTGAACGTCCCCGCCCCGCAGAACAGGTCCGCGACCTTCTTCGCGCCCCGCACCGCTTCCACCGCCCGCGACACCATCGCCGCCTCGGCTTCCGGCACGGCCTGCAGGAACCCGCCCGCCGGCAAAGGCACGGTCGCCGGTCCGAACGCGACCCGAGGCTGGCGCGCCATCACCAGCGTCTCGCCCGCCAGCGACAGCCGCGCCAGATCGGCATCGGCCGCCGCCCGCACGGCCTGCGCCCGCCGATCCGCCGACAACCCGCCTGAACGCCGCTCCACCCCCGTCACGTCGACGTCCAGCCCGTCCAGCGTCCACGTCACATGCAACGTGGGTGCCGACTTCGGGTGCTCCAGAAACGCAGAGGCCACCTTCGCCAAGCCCGGAAACGCCCGCACCAGCCGGGGATCGGCAACCGGGCATTCGCTGACCTCTACCAGCCTCCAGGACTTGCGCGCCTTGAACCCCAGCACGACCTGCCCGTCCGTCAGCCTCCGCGCATGCAGCGCGAGGCGCCGCCGCGTCCCCGCCGGCACGGCCACGCTCGCCTCCACCTCCGTCTCGATCCGCTCCCGCGCCAGGGCGGCGACCACCTGCTCCCGCTTCCAGGCCAGATACGGCGCGCTGGCCCAGTGCTGAAGCGAACATCCCCCACAGTCGCCATAGTGCCGCGAAGCGGGCGCGAGCCTGTCGGGACTGGCCTGGACGATCTCGCCGCCCTCCAGCCGCCCGTCCCGCACTTCGCCCCGGACGACCTCTCCCGGCAGGGTCAGCGGCGCGAACACCGGCCCGGCGGACGTCTCGGCCACGCCGTCGCCCTGCCCGGCCACCCGGGCGATCGTCAGGATCGTCGTCATTGGCGGTCTCTAGCCCGGTCGGCCCGCCCGCGAAACATGAACGAAGATGAACGGCCCGATCAAAGCCGGTTCAGGTTGCGGGCCCTAGAACTCACCTCAACAGACGCCGGATGTCCCGGCGCCGGAACAGGGGAGTGCTTCCCATGACCAGCAAGTTCGCCAAGCCCGCCGCCGTTGCCGCCGCCCTGGTCGGTGCCATGGCCCTGGCTCCCGCCGCCGCTACGGCCCAGTCCTACGGCTACGGCAACGGCTATCACAACAACGGCTACAGTCAGTCCTATGGCTACAACCATGGATACGGCCAGTCCTACGACCGCTGCCGCACCCTGGGTCAGGGTCGGACCGGCGCGGGGGCCCTGATCGGCGGCGGCATCGGTGCTGTCGCGGGCTCGCAGATCGCCGGCCGTGGCAACCGGACCGAAGGATCAATCATCGGCGGCGTTCTCGGCGCGGTGATCGGTGCGCAAGTGGGCCGGGCGTCGAACGAGAACTGCCGCTCAAGCGACTACAACGGCTACGATCGCTACAATGACCGGGCTCACTCGCGCGGATATGACGACCGCAACTATGGTCACTACGACCGCCGCGATGATCGCCGCCGCTACGGCAGCCATGACAATCGTCGCGAGGGCCGACGTTACGAGAACGGCTACGAAGTCTCGGCCGACGGGTTCTACTACTACGACCCGCGCCGGGGCTGGCTACCGCGCTGATCGCACAGGGTTCGCGATCCCGGTTAAATTTCAGCCCCCCTGTCGATCGGGATCGTGTTCGGCGCCGCCGGCGGAGAAATCCGCCGGCGGTTGCTCTTTGGCCGGGCAGCTAGGGCTCCCGGCGGGCCCAGAGCAGGTACTCAACGTTTCCATCCCCGCCGGGGATCGGGCTCTCGGTCGTATCCTTGATGCTCCAACCCACGGACTCCAGCCAGGCCGAAACCTTCGCGACCGCCTCGGCGCAAGCGGCCGGGTCCTTCACGATCCCCCCCTTGCCGATGGCGCTGGGCCCGTCAGCCTCGAACTGGGGTTTGACCAGCGCGATCACGTCGGCGTCGTCAGCCGCCAGTTCAAGCGCTGTTGGCAGGACCTTGATCAGGCTGATGAAGCTGGCATCACAGACAATCAGCTCGGGGGCCTCCGGAAGGAGATCTCGCGTCAGAGCCCGGGCATCCGTCCGCTCCAGATTGACCACGCGCGGGTCAGCCGCGACCCGGGAGTGCAACTGTCCAAAGCCGACGTCGACGGCATGGACCCGCACCGCCCCCCGGCTCAGGCACACCTCGGTGAAGCCGCCAGTCGAGGCCCCGACATCCAGCACCACGCGCCCGTCGACCGGGACAGGCCACAGGTCCAGAGCATGAACCAGCTTCAGCGCGCCTCGCCCAACCCAGGGGAAGGGCTCCTCGACCGTGATCATGGCGTCTTCGGCAACCTTCTCCGACGCCGCCCGTCCGGGCCGGCCATCGACCATGACCCCGCCGGCCTCGATTGCGGCTTTCGCCCTTGCCCGGCTTTCGACCAGACCGCGCGAGACCAGCAAGACATCCAGCCGTACGCTCATCGTTGATCGAGGCTCAGGCGCGGCGTCAGATGATCGAGAAACAGTCTGGCCTTTCTGGGCAGATCGCGATGCGTCCAAAGGGCGGTCAGGGGCATGGGCGGCCCGGCCCATTCCTGCGCAACCCGGACAAGACGCCCGGCTGAAAGGGCTTCGCGCACCGCGAACGTTGGCATCATGGCGACCCCCGCCCCCGCTTCTGCCAGCCCCAGAACGACCGCTCCGGCGGAGGCGCTGAGCGGTCCCGACGGTTCCAGCTCGATCAGGCCGAACGGGCTATCGAGTCGCCATTTCTGCGCCAGGCTTGTTCCGGAAAAGACCACACACCGGTCCCTGAGCTGCTCTGCAAGGGGTGCCGCCGGGTCGAGGGCCTCGGCCACGGCGGGTGCCGCCACCAGCCACCGCTCATAGGCTCCGATCCTGCGGCCGGTCAGACTGCTGTCGGTCAGCGGGCCGAGCCGCAGGATCAGATCGACCCCTTCCGCCACCGCATCGATGCGCGCGTCAGTTGCCGCCAGATCCAGTCTCAGGCGAGGCCAGGCCTTCAGAAATCCGTCGACGTGTGGGGCCACCTCGGCCGTTGCGAAAGCGACCGAGGTCGAGACTCTCAAACGGCCGATCGGTTCCCGATCCGCCCCGGCCGCCGCCTCGACCAGGGCTGCGTCTTCCTCGAGCAGCCTCAGCGCCTGGTCGTAGACCCGCTGTCCCGCTTCCGTGACCGACAATCGCCGGGTGGTCCGAAGCAGCAGCCGCGCCCCAAGCTCGGCCTCCAGTCCCGCGATGGCCCGGCTGGCGGCGGACTGCGACAGGCCCGCGTCCCGCCCGGCGCGTGAGAAGCTGGCGCTTTCCACGGCTCGGACGAACAGACGAAGGGCGGACAGGCGGTCCATGCCCCGTCATTTCATGCGTTCCGCGCATAAGTCAAAGCCGATTCGCCCGGCTACTGCGCGGACCGATCCAGGCGCACCTTCCTCCTCGACGACGCGCTGATGCGCCGCCCGAACTCAAAGGAAGACCGCCATGACCCAGTTCCCCATCCACACCCTGGAAACCGCTCCGGAGGCCTCTCGCCCCTTCATCGCCGGCGCCAAGGCCGCCTTCGGCCTGGTCCCCAACCTGGTCGGCGAGTTCGCCGAGAGCCCGGCCGTTATCGAGGGCTATCTGGCCCTGGCCGGTGCCTACCAGA
>JAIERG010000027.1 GCA_019747095.1 Caulobacteraceae bacterium
TTGAAGAAGGCGTGGGTGAACAGGTGGAACATGGCCGCCTGATAGGCGCCGACGCCCGCCGCGAAGAACATGTAGCCGAGCTGCGAACAGGTCGAATAGGCGATGACCCGCTTGATGTCGTTCTGGGCCAGGCCGACGGTCGCCGCGAACAGGGCGGTGATCCCGCCCGTGATAGCGATCAGCATGGCCGCCGTCGGCGCGTATTCGTAGATGGGGCTGAGCAGGCAGACCATGTAGACGCCCGCCGTCACCATGGTGGCAGCATGGATCAGGGCCGACACCGGCGTCGGGCCCTCCATGGCGTCGGGCAGCCAGGTGTGCAGGAAGAACTGGGCCGACTTGCCCATGGCACCGATGAAAAGCAGCACGCCCGCCAAATCCAGCGCCGACCAGGTGTAGCCGAGGAACTCCCAGCCCTCGCCCTGCCGCGCGGCGATCATGGGGAACAGCTCGGCGAACTCGATCGTGCCGAACATCCAGAAGACGGTGATGATGCCCAGAGCGAAGCCGAAGTCGCCGACCCGGTTGACCACGAAGGCCTTGATGGCGGCGGCGCTGGCCGTGGGCTTCTTGAACCAGAATCCGATCAGCAGATAGGACGCCAGACCCACGCCTTCCCAGCCGAAGAAAAGCTGCATGAAGTCCGCCGCGGTCACCAGCGCCAGCATGGCGAAGGTGAAGAGCGACAGATAGGCGAAGAACCGCGGACGAGAGTCGTCCTCGGCCATGTAGCCCCAGCTGTAGAGGTGCACGAGCGACGACACCGTCGTCACCACGATCAGCATCACGGCTGACAGGGCGTCAATCCGGATCGACCAGTTCGACTGGAAGTCGCCCACGTTGATGAAGGGCGCGACCTGGACCGTGAACGGCTCCAGATGGCCCCAGGTCCACTGGACGAACACCGTCCAGGCGACGGCGCAGGAGAAGAACAGCAGGCCGGTCGTGACGGCCTGGGACGGGATGTTTCCGATGCGGCGACCGAAGAAACCGGCCACGGCCGCGCCGAGCAGGGGGGCGAAGACGCCGAGGGTGACGAGCAGTTCGAGAGACACGATCAGCCCTTCATCACGCTGGCGTCGTCAACCGCGATGTCGCCGCGGTTGCGGAAGAAGGTCACCAGGATGGCCAGGCCCACGGCGGCCTCGGCGGCGGCGACCGTCAGGACGAACATGGCCATGATCTGCCCCTGGACGTCGTTCAGATAGGCCGAGAAGGCGACGAAGTTGATGTTCACCGCGAGCAGGATCAGCTCGACCGACATCAGGATGATGATGACGTTCTTGCGGTTCACGAAGATGCCGAACACCCCGATAGTGAACAGCATGGCGGCGACCGCCAGATAGTGCTGGAGCGTGACCTCCATCAGCGCAGCTCCTCTGAGGTGACGCCCGCGCCAGTCGTAACGCCCTTGATCTCGACCGAGGTGCGACGGTCACGGTTGGTTTGGGCACCCGGGTCCTGACGGCGCACCGACGGCTTCTTGCGCAGCGTCAGGACGATGGCCCCGATCATGGCGATCAGCAGCACGATGCCGGCCGCCTGGAAGAGGTAGACGTACTCCGTGTAGAGCACCCGCCCGATCGCCTCGACGTTGGTCATGTCTGAGCCATAAACGACCGGCGCGGTCGCATCCGCCGCCGCCCCGCCCTGGACCACCAGGATCGAGATCATGACCATCTCGGCCAGCAGAATGCCGGCGACGATCGCGGCCAGCGGGAGGTAGGAGGCGAAGCCTTCCCTCAGGCGCACGAAGTCGACGTCCAGCATCATGACGACGAACAGGAACAGCACCGCGACCGCTCCGACGTAGACGACCACCAGCAGCATCGCCAGGAACTCGGCACCCAGCAGCACGAACAGCCCGGCCGAGGAGAAGAAGGCCAGGATCAGCCACAGGACGGAGTGCACGGGATTGCGCGCCGTCACGACCAGAAGGCCCGCAACCACGGCGACCGCCGACATCACATAGAAGGCTATGCCTTGCAGCATGGGAGGCGCGTGCCCCTTTCCGATTCAGCGCGGCGAAAACGCCGCACCTCTTAGACAGCGACCGCCCCCAACGGAAGCGGCCAAATCACTCGTCGAAAGACGAGTTGAACCCCACGTCACCGATACGGCGCGTCGAGCTCGAGGTTCTTGGCGATGACCCGCTCCCAGCGGTCGCCGTTATCCAGCAGCCGCTGCTTGTCGTAGAGCAGCTCCTCGCGGGTCTCGACGGTGAAATCCATGTTCGGCCCCTCGACGATGGCGTCCACCGGACACGCCTCCTGACACAGGCCGCAGTAGATGCATTTGACCATGTCGATGTCGTAGCGGGTCGTGCGGCGGCTGCCGTCGGCGCGGGGCTCGGACTCGATCGTGATGGCCTGGGCCGGGCAGATGGCCTCGCACAGCTTGCAGGCGATGCAACGCTCCTCGCCATTCGGATAGCGGCGCAGAGCGTGCTCGCCCCGGAAACGCGGCGACTTTGGATTGCGCTCGAACGGATAGTTCACCGTGGTCTTGGGGCGGGCCATGTACTTCAGCGACAGGCCGACCGCGCCGATCAGATCGATCAGCATGGCGCCCTTCGCGGCCTGGACGATGCGGGTCATCATGACTGGGGGTCTCCAGGACGGCGGCAGTCGCGGTCGTACCCCTCGCTGTCCTCGTTACGAATGGCGCACAGGCGGCGGCGCTCGGCCTCGCGGCGCGTGATCTCCTCCTGCCGACGCTCCCACTGGTAGACCGAAGTCGGCAGGGGGTCGTAGGGCGCGGGGAAGGCGCAGGCGGTCGTCGACAGCGCCAGAAGGCTCAGGATAACGGCGCGCATCATCCGCCCACCACGAAGACGCGCCACGCCGCCACGATCACCACGGCCACCAGCGACGTCGGCAGGAAGATCTTCCAGCCCAGCCGCATCAGCTGGTCGTAGCGATAGCGGGGCACGAAGGCCTTCACGATCGAGATCATGAAGAACCAGAACACGATCTTGGCCGCGAACACGAGGAACAGCAGCAGGTTCACCAGGAACGGTGGCCAGTCGGCGGCGAAGTCAATGGGGAAGCCCGGATTCCAGCCGCCGAAGAACAGCAGGCTGATCATGGCGCACATGAAGACGATGTTGGCGTATTCGCCGATCATGAACAGCAGGTACGGCGTGGAGCTGTATTCCACCTGATACCCGGCCACGAGCTCGGACTCGGCCTCGGGCAGGTCGAACGGCGGGCGGTTGGTTTCGGCCAGCGCCGAGACGAAGAACATCACTGCCATCGGCACCATGACGAACACCAGCGGCCAGCTGTCGAGCCCGCCACCGAAGCCGAACCAGTTCCAGAACCAGCCCTCCTGCGCCGTCACGATCGACGTCAGGTTCATGGTCCCGGCCAGCAGGATGACGTTGATGATGATCAGGCCGATGGAGACCTCATAGGACACCATCTGCGCCGCCGACCGCAGTGAGCCGAGGAACGGATACTTCGAGTTCGAAGCCCATCCGCCCATGATGATGCCGTACACGCCTAGCGAGCTGATCGCGAAGATGTAGAGGATGCCGACGTTCAGGTCCGAGATGACCCAGCCCGGCGCGAACGGAATCGCCGCCCAGGCGATGAAGGCCAGGACGAAGGTGATCAGGGGCGCCAGGATGAAGACCGTCTTGTCGGCCCCCGCCGGGACGACGATCTCCTTGAGAACGAACTTGAAGAAGTCGGCGAACGATTGAAGCAGACCGAACGGGCCCACGACGTTCGGGCCTTTGCGCATCTGCACGCCCGCCCAGATCTTGCGATCCAGCAGCAGGAGGAAGGCCAGCGACAGCAGGATACCGACCGTCACGATCAGGATGCCCAGCGTCGTCAGCAGGGCCCAGCCGCCCGGGGTGCTCCACATCTCCTGCATCGGCCTACTCCGCCGCCATCAGGGCCGGAGCGACACGTTGCGCGCTCAGCTCGGCCATGGTCGCGCTGGCCCGCGCGATCGGGTTCATCAGATAGGGGTCGCCCACACCAGACCGCAGCGCCGTGTCGCCCAGCTCGCCCTTGGCACCAAGGCCCGCGACGTCGAACGATCCGGCCGGAGCCAGGTAGTCGATGCGGCCAAACGTCGGATGGTTCGCCATCAGCCTGGTCCGCAGCTGGTCCAGGCTGTCGTACGGCAGGGTCGCCCCCACGCGCTCGGACAGGGCGCGCAGGATGGCCCAGTCTTCCTTGGCTTCGCCCTTGGGGAAGACGGCGCGTTCGGCCATCTGCACCCGGCCCTCGGTGTTGACATAGAGGCCCGGCTTCTCGGTCCAGGCCGCGCCCGGCAGGATGACGTCGGCGCTGTGCGCGCCCCGGTCGCCGTGGCTGCCCAGATAGACCTTGAACGCCTTGGTCGCGCCGGTCTCGATCTCGTCGGCACCCAGCAAAAACAGCACGTCCAGCGCGCCCTTCTGCACCATCTCATGCGCCGACAGACCGCCGGTCGCGGGCACGAAGCCCATGTCCAGACCGCCGACCCGCGAGGCGGCCGAATGAAGGACATTGAAGCCGTTCCAGCCGTCTCTCACGACGCCCACCTTGGCCGCGAGCTTGCCCAGCGCGTTCAACACCGCCGGACCGTCCGGCCCGGTCAGGGCACCTGCCCCGACCACGATGCCGGGCCGCTCGGCGTTCGACAGGGCCTCCACCGCCGCCTTGGGCAGCTTGGCCAGGGTCTTGGTGCCCCGCCCGATCAGGTCGTAGTCATAGGTCAGATCGACCTGCTCGCCGATCAGGCCGACGCGGGTCTTGCCCGCCAGCCAGGCCTTGCGGATCCGTGCGTTCAGCAGCGGCGCCTCGGCGCGCGGATTGGTCCCGACCAGCAGGATGGAATCCGCCTGCTCGATGCCTTGCAGACCGGTGTTGAACAGCCAGCCCTCGCGCGGCCCGACGCCCGCGGCCGAACCGTCCTGACGACAATCCGTGTTGGCTGAGCCCAGCGCGCGGAACAGGTCCATCGCCGCCTTCATCGACTCCGCGTCCTGCAGGTCGCCGGCGATGACGCCGATCTTCTCAGGCTTGGCAGCCTTCAGCTTGGCCGCCACAGCGTTCAGCGCCTCGTCCCAGCTCGCGGGACGCAGCTTGCCGTTCTCGCGCACATACGGCCGGTCCAGACGACGCGCCTGAAGCCCGTCGACGACATAACGGCTGCGGTCGGCCAGCCACTCCTCGTTGATGCCTTCGTGCACGCGCGGAAGGATGCGCATGACCTCGGCGCCCTTGGACTGGGCCGAGATGTTGGAGCCAAGGGCGTCCATCACGTCGATGGTCTCGGTGCGCTTCAGCTCCCACGGCCGATAGTGGAACTGCCAGGGCCGGTGGGTCAGGGCGCCGACCGGGCACAGGTCGTTGACGTTGCCCGACAATTCGCTGTCGACCGACTTCTCCAGATAGGTCGTGATCTCGGCGTCCTCACCGCGCGAGATCATGCCGATGTCAGGAACGCCAGCCACTTCCGTGATGAACCTCACGCAGCGCGTGCACTGGATGCAGCGCGTCATGAAGGTCTTGATGGTCGGGCCCATGTTCTTTTCTTCGACCGCCCGCTTGTTCTCGGCATAGCGGGAGCCGTCGCGGCCATAGCCCATGGCCTGGTCCTGCAGGTCGCACTCGCCGCCCTGGTCGCAGATCGGGCA
>JAIERG010000152.1 GCA_019747095.1 Caulobacteraceae bacterium
CATTGTTGGAGTTCGAGTTGGCCACATATGCGCGCGTTCCGTCGGGACCGACGGTCAAGCCCCAAGGCTGGCTCCCGACAGTCACAGTGGCGACGACGGCATTTGTAGCAGTGTTGATCACCGAAACGCTGCCGTCGCCGAAGTTGGCCACATAGGCGCGGGTTCCATCGGGGGTAAGTGCAACGCCAAAGGGCGCGCCCCCCACCGCGACGGTGGTGACGACGGCATTGGTGGCGGTGTTGATCACCGCGACGTTGTTGGTGGTGAAGTTGGGCACATAGGCGCGCGATCCGTCCGGGCTAACGGCCACACCGAAGGGACTGCCCCCGACGGCCACGGTGGCGACGACACTATTGGTGGCGGTGTTGATAACCGAGACGTTGCCGGAGTTCTGGTTTGTCACAAAAACGCGAGCGCCGTCGGGGGTCACGGCAGCGCCGACGGGACCACTTCCCACGTTGACCGTGGCAACGACCGTATTGGTAGCGGTATTGATCACCGACACGGTGTTGCTGGCGAAATTCGCTACATACGCGCGTGAACCATCAGCGCTGACGGCCACGCCGTTGGGATTGGTCCCGACAGCCACAGTGGCGACGACGGCATTGGTGGCGGTGTTGACCACCGAAACGTTACCGGCACTCGAGTTCGTGATGTAGGCGTTCTGGGCGAGGGCGGTTCCCCCCGTCAGGACGGTCGAGACGCTCGCAGAAACCGCGATCAGCAGAAGTCTTGCCTGCCGGATAAACCAGGATGCACGCACGCCAAACATCGTCGATCCCCGAGTTCGGGATCGGCCTGTCCGTCCCCCAAGTCTTTATAATGCCACGGCAAAGTGGACTCAACAAGAGCGACTGGGGAAGGCGGTGAAGGGGGGCAATGTCGCAGTTTTGTCAGTCCGGCTCGCAACGCCCGGGCGCAGGACGTTTTCTGACGCGAAGCAGGTCTGAATGGCTTTCAGGGCCTTCGCCTGGCGCGAAAGCAGACGGCCTTACAGACACCAGCTATGGCCCCGCCGTTACCGGCGGGGCCATAGGAGCGCATTGCCGGGGGCGATCAAACCGCCAGCTGTCGCCGCTGGAGATAGAGCACCGCCCCGCCCGCAAGCATGAGGCCCAGCAGAATCATCGCCCACTCCGACAGCGTGGGAACGGCGGCGGGAGCCACAGGCGCGATAAACCGGCTGATGGGGTTTGGATTGGTTCCCGCGGCCACCGTGGCGACGACGGCATTGGTCGCAGTGTTGATCACTGCGACGTTGTTGGATGCGAAGTTGGCGATATAGGCACGTGTGCCATCGGGCGTTACGGCCACGCCGGTGGGGGCTCCTCCCAACGCCACCGTGGTGACGACCGTGTTGGTCGCTGTGTTGATCACCGTGACGTTGCCGCTGGCCAGGTTTGCCACATAGACCCGGGTACCATCCGGGGTGACGCCAACGCCGAAGGGCTGAGAACCGGCCACCACCGTGGCGACGACCGTGTTGGTTCCGGTATCGATCACAGAGACGTTGTTGGTGTTCTTGTTCCCGACGTAGAGGCGCGTGCCATCCGGGGTCAGAGCCACGCCATTGGGCCTGTCACCCACGGTCACTGTGGCCACGACGGCATTGGTGCCGATGTTGATCACGGAGACGTTGTCGGAACCGTCGTTGGAGACGTAGGCGCGGGTGCCGTCGGCGCTGATCGCGATATCGAATGGGTTGGTGCCCACATTCACCGTGTTGACCACGGCATTTGTGGCCGTGTTGATCACCGAGACGGTGCCGGAGCTGAAGTTCGCAACGTAGGCGCGGGTTCCGTCAGGGGTGATGGCCACCGCCTGGGGAGATGACCCCACAGTCACGGTCGCGACGACAGTGTTGGTGGCTGTATTGATCACCGAGACGTTGCCATCGCCTTCGTTCGCGATGTAGGCACGAGTGCCGTCGGGGGTCACGCCCACGCCGCGGGGCGCGCTCCCCACGGTTATCGTGGTCACGACGGTGTTGGTGGCGGTGTTGATCACCGTCACGTTGCCGGAAGACTGGTTGGGAACATAGGCGTTCTGGGCCAGGGCTGTTCCGGCCCCGACGAGGGTCGCCAGGCCCGCAAGAACGACGACCACAAGGACTTTGCCCTGCCGCATCAGGCAGGGCGCAAGCGAGCTGAGCATGGATGACCCCGATTCAGGGATCGGCCAGTCCGCTTCCCACCGCCTCATAAGGCACAGAAAAACCGGCCCAACAAGGCCGACAGGTGAGGCGGGGCAAGCGACGTTGTCGCAATGGGTCGATGAAGGGTGCCGACGGCCGGTGTTGGTCGCGACCCCCAGTTCGAACCGTCCTTGACGCAATGTCCCCCGGCCACCATCATGGGTTGAGGCCAATTCGGGGATAGCGTCATGATCGCAGTCTGGCTTGCAGGCTTGTTGTTCTCATCGCCGGGGCCGTCCCCGGCTTCCGATGGAGTCCAGGACCCGGTGGCCCAGGAGGCACCCGCCAGCCCTGATGTCGCGGTCGAACTGGAGGACGTCGTCGTCACCGGGCGGTCGCTCGACACCATGATCCGCAACTTCGTGGGCGAGGTCGCTGAACCCAATCGCCGTCGGGGCCTGGCGCGGTGGGACGGCCCGGTCTGCGTCGGGGTCAGCAATCTTCAGGCGGACGCCGCCCAGTATCTGGCCGACCGGATCTCGACCGTCGCCGACGACCTCGGCCTGGAACCGGGGGCGCCGGGCTGCACGCCGAACATCGTGGTGATCGCCACCGGCGACGCCGAGGCTCTGGCGCGAACGCTCGTCAGCGAGCGCAGGCGCGCCTTCCGCATGGGCGGAGCCGGGATGGACCGGGGTGGCGACGCGCTGGAGGACTTCGTCGAGACCGACCGGCCCGTCCGCTGGTGGCAGATGGCGATGCCGGTCGACTCCGAGACGGGTCAGCGGGCGGTGCGGCTTTCCGGAGACTGTTCGGGCCCGGAATGCGCTGGAGGGAGCGGCAGTGCTCTGGCCTTCGCCCCTCAATACAACGTCTTCGCCGCCTCGCGCCTGCGGACACAGATCGTCGACAACCTGATCCGGGCGGTGGTGATCGTGGACGTCGATCAGGTGCAGGACCTGTCGATCCTCCAGCTGGCGGACTACATCGCCATGGTGTCCCTGGCGCAGATCGATCCGGACGCGGACACCCGTGGCTATGCGTCCATCCTGAACGTGTTCGACGATCCCGAGGGCAGCGCCAGCCTGACCAGCTGGGACCAGGCCTTCCTCGGCGGCCTGTATTCGGCCGAGCGCATCGCCGCCGCCCAGATCGCCCGCCGCAGCGAGATCGTCGACGCGATCCACGATGAGCATCAGCGGCTGCGCGAGGGCGAAGGTGCGGACGAGCCCGGCGTCCTGGACTAGGCGCGTTCGTCAATGCTCCTGCCTCTATCAGGCTGGCTGCTGATCGCGGCCCTTGCTTCGGGCGATGGGGCGGCGACCGCGACCGTTCAGCAAATCCCCCCGCGCGTTTCATCGACTCAGGCCGAGCAAGACACCACCCAGCTGTTGCCGATCGAACTCGAAGAGATCGTCGTCGAGGGACGGCCGCTGGCAGAGGCGACCACGGACTTCGTCGAGCGGGTGGTGTCGCCGCCTCGCAATCGGGGCGCCGCGACTTGGCACCGGCGAGTCTGCGTCGGCGTCGGCAATCTGCAGCGCGAGGCGGCGGAGTTCGTGGTGGATCGTATCGCTACGGTCGGCGAGTCAGTGGGACTTCAGGTCGGCTGGCCGCGTTGCGAACCCAGGGTCTTCATCGTCTTCGCCAGCGACGCAGACGCCGCTGCGCGCGAGCTGGTCGAGGCGAGGGGACGTCAGTTCCGGATCGGCGTATCCGGATCGGACCTTGGCGACGCGGCGCTAGCGGCGTTCGTGACGTCGGACCGTCCTGTGCGCTGGTGGCAGTCCAGTATTCCAGTGAATCCTCGAACCAACCAGCCCGCTGCACGGCTACCGGGGCAAAATCCATTCGTTCCTGCGCTTCGTGAGGAGCTGACAAGGCCGCAGGCGTTCGGAGCGAATGCAACGATGGACGGCGCGTCTCGCCTTCGAAACCCGCTGCGCGATGACCTGTCGCAAGCCATCATCATCGTCGACATCGACCGAGTGACGGGCGTCGATCTGGGGGCGCTGGCGGACTATCTGGCGGTGATCAGCCTGGCCCAGATCGATCCGGACCTGGATCCCGGCCCTTATGACACCATTCTGAGCCTGTTCTCCGAAGGGGCCAGTCCGCCTGCGGGCCTGACCGACTGGGACCGGGCCTTCCTGCGGGGGCTGTATTCCGCCGAACAGATCGATGAGGCGGCCAACGGCCGGATCGGCAACGTCGCCCGGACGATGGCCGATGAAATCCGTGCGGGACAGGACGGTCGGCGCGACGGGCAGTAGATGCGACGCTGCGGGAGGCGGACCGTCGAGCGCCGATCACTCAGCCGCTGACGAGAGGAAGCCCCGCGTCGTCTCCACCGCCTCCACCAGTCCCATCCGCTGCACCTCAGCCCCCGGAGGCAGCGCCGCGAACAGGCGCGTCGGACAGGCCGCGTCCAGCATGACGAAGACGCCCCGGTCGTCGGCGCGGCGGATCAGGCGGCCAAAGGCCTGGGCCACCTTGGCGCGGGCGAGCGCGTCGTCGTAGCCGCGCCCTTTGTCCGACAGGCCGCCGAACTTCTCGCGACGGGCCTTGTGCAGCAGGTCCGGGCGCGGCCAGGGCACGCGGTCGAAGGCGAGCAGGCGCAAGCTGCGGCCGGGCACGTCGACGCCGTCGCGCACCGCATCGGTGCCGAGCAGGCAGCTGTCCTGTTCGGCGCGGAAGATGTCGACCAGCGCCCCGACCTCCAGCGGGTCGACGTGCTGGGCGTAGAGCGGGATGCCGGCCTTCGCCAGATCCGGCCCCAGCCGTTCGTAGACCGCCTTCAGCCGGCGGATCGCGGTGAACAGGCCCAGCCCCCCGCCGCCGGCGGCCAGGAACAGCTCGCGCATGGCCGCAGCCGTCTGGCGGGGATCGTCCTTGGCCACGTCCTGGACGACGATGACCCGGCTGTTGGCCGCATAGTCGAAGGGGCTTTCGACCTTCAGCGTGCGGGCGGGCTCGATCAGCCGGACGGCCCCGGTGCGCATCCGGGCCATGCCGAACAGGTCGCCGCCGGACGCCTCGGCGACGGGATCGGACAGGGTGGCCGACGTCACCAGCAGGCCGTGGCTGGGCAGGACCACGGCGGCTTCCAGCGGCACGGTCGGGTCGATCCAGTGACGGCGCAGGGCCACGTCGTGAATGCGGCCAAACGCCGTCTCGACCGACAGCCAGTCGACGAAGTCGGGGTCCGGCTCGGATCCGCCCTCTTCCAGCGCCGCCAGCATGGAGCGCCAGCCGGGCAGGGTCATCCGCGCGCGGCGGTCCAGCCCCCGCAGGGCGCCCTCGATCCGGGCGCGGGCGGCACCGTCCAGCTCGGACGCTTCGTCGTCGAGGATGTCCTCCAGATGCCGGGCCAGCGCCAGCAGCGGTGCCTCGACGGCGGCCAGCGCCTGGGCGGCCCCACGCGCCGTCTCCAGCAGGGGCTCGGTCGCGGGGCGGACGGCGCATTCCGTGCCGAACTCCGACGACGCCGATGAGGCGGCCTCCGACGTGCGCGCGCGGATCTGCTCCAGCGCGGCCATCAGGAACTGCTCGATGGGGCCAACGGGGTTCACTTCGCCGGACGGCGGGGCGA
>JAIERG010000168.1 GCA_019747095.1 Caulobacteraceae bacterium
TCTGCTTGTACATCTTCTTGCCGGTGCGAGAGTTCTCGTTCCGGGTCTGGACCTTGTGGGTGCCGGCACGGCGCTTGGCCAGTTGCCAGTTGACGTAGCGGGCCAGCAGGTCGCCGCGAATGTCGGTGATGCCGAAGACGGCGTCCGACAGTTCAACGTCGCCCGAGGCCTTGCCGTCGAGTTTGATGACCGAGAGTTTCATCAGGCTTCACCGCCTTCGGTGGTTTCGACCGCCGCCGGCTCTTCGGCAGGCGTTTCGGCCGGGGCAGCGGCAGCAGCCGAGCCCTTGGTCTTGAACGAACCCGGGAAGGGCACGCCGTCGAACGGCTTCTTGTGGGCGTCGCGGACCTTGACCCACGAACCTTCGTGGCCGGGGACGGCGCCCTTGACCATGATCAGGCCGCGCTCGGCGTCGACCTTCACGACGGTCAGGTTCTGGGTGGTGATCGTCTCGACACCCAGGTGACCGGCCATCTTCTTGCCGGGGAAGGTGCGGCCCGGGTCCTGACGGTTACCGGTCGAGCCGTGCGAGCGGTGCGAGACCGAAACGCCGTGGGTGGCGCGCAGACCGCCGAAGTTCCAGCGCTTCATGGCACCGGCGAAACCCTTGCCGATGGTCTCGCCCTGGATGTCGACCTTCTGGCCGGCCACGAAGTGGTCCGCCGACAGCGTCGCGCCGACGTCGATCATGGCGTCTTCCGACACGCGGAACTCCATGACCACGTGCTTCGGCTCCACCTCGGCCTTGGCGAAGGTCTCGCGCTGGGCCTTGTTGGTGTTCTTGGCCTTCTTGGCCCCGGCCCCCAGCTGCAGGGCGACGTAGCCGTCCCGCTCCTGGGTGCGTTGGCCGACGACCTGACAGTCGTCGAGTTGAAGCACAGTGACCGGAACGTGCGCGCCGTCATCGGCGAACACGCGGGTCATGCCCAGCTTCTTGGCGATCACGCCCGTGCGCATCGGATCCCGCCTTCTCTACTTAGATCTTGATCTCGACGTCCACGCCGGCGGACAGGTCGAGCTTCATGAGCGCGTCCACGGTCTGCGGAGTGGGGTCGACGATGTCGAGGACACGCTTGTGCGTGCGGATTTCAAACTGCTCGCGCGACTTCTTGTCGACGTGCGGCGAGCGGTTCACGGTGAACTTTTCGATCAGGGTCGGCAGCGGGATCGGACCACGAACGGTCGCGCCCGTGCGCTTGGCGGTGTTGACGATCTCGCGCGTCGAAAAGTCGAGGACGCGGTGATCGAAGGCCTTGAGCCTGATGCGGATGCTCTGATCCATATCGGTAGCTATTCCCAAGCAGGCGAACCTGCGTCCCTGTGAACCATTTCAAAGACCGGAGCCTTTCGGGGTCTCCCCCTCAGGTACGCACGTTTCGCAAAAACGATCGGCCCACGCGGTCGCCCGCGAAGGCCGTTGAAGTCCTAAGTCGCTGCAAAGAACGGTAACTCAGGTCGTTCCTGCGAACTGCGTCTGCGGTTTCCCGCACAGCCAGTCCAACAAGAGTGGGGGCTTATGACGACCGATTCCGGTTTCGTCAAGCGGGCGAGCGCGCCCTGCTGCCACTCGAGTGCGGAAAGACGGCCCGGGGGGTTCCACGCTCCCGGGCCGTCCCGATGTTCGGCGGGCTGGTGGGGGATCAGCCGCCGATGCTCACGCGGCCTCCGCCCCTGACGGACTGGGACACAGAGCCGGTCACCCGACCCACGCTGACGTTGCCTGCCCCGAACAGGTTGGCGTCGAGGTTGGACACCGTCCCTGTGATCGTGATGTCCCCTGATCCGGCAATCGAGGCATCGACGTCCCCGGCATCGCCCTGGACGACGATGTCTCCCGATCCGCCGATCGCGGCGTCGACCGAGGTGAGACGTCCGCCATTGACCCGGATGTCTCCGGATCCTCCGATCGCGGCATCGACCGACCCCGTGACCGAGGCCACGATGACGGTGCCGGACCCTCCGATGGCGGCTTCGAGGTCTCTGGTTGTGCCGGCCGTGATGGTCCCGGAACCCCCGATGGCGGCCTCCAGTCGACCCGAGGTGCCGGCGCGCACGGACCCGGACCCTCCGATGGCGACCTCGAGGGTCCCGGCCGTGTTGGCCACGGTCCAGTCGCCACAGCCACCGCTCGCCAGTTCGATCGAGGTCGCGCCCCGGCCGATGGCACCGTAGACCGCGGCATTCTCTGTCGAGACGTGGACAGCGGGCGGTGTGCGCACGACGATCAGAGGCGCTGCCGTCAGTTGCACTGTGCCGTGGTCGCGCACATCGACCGAAGCGCCTTCGCCGGGCTGCCGGGCATCGGCGGGACCGTTGCGACAGTTACGGATGGCGCGTCGGCCAAGGTTGCCGTCGATCCTGACTTCATCACCGACTCGGGTGACCGTCGGGGTCGGCAGGCCCGCCGTGCCGGGCTCGATCTCGACGGCGATGTCGGTCCGGTCCTCGACGATCACGACCATGCGGGCCGCGGCATGGCGAATGCGTACCTCGGTCTGCTCGGCAGATGCGGGCGCGGCGGCGGCCAGCGTGGCGATAAGGGCGGTCGATGCGGTGGCCAGGGCCAGGGCGGTCTTCATGGGCATCAGTTCCTCTCCAGCGATGGAGACAGGCTGATCTGCGCGACCGCGAAAGTCATTTTAACTCGACGTCATGACCTCGATTTAATCGGGCGAGGCCTCAGGCCCTCAGCGCCCCGGCCCCGTCGGCGGCAGCGACGTCCGGGGTAAAGTCGCGCTCGAAGTGGGCGATCCGGCTCTTCAGTCCTCCGAAGCGCTTCAGCGCCAAAGACGCCGCCCAGCGGGCCGCGAGCTCGGGCGTGGTCATGGCCTCGGTGACGCGGGGTCGCCCGCCCCGGCTGCGGATCACGGCGTTGGTGTAGAGCGCCCCGTTGCGGAACCGCGAAGGCCAGGTCTGGAAATCCATCGACAGGCTTACGCAGAATTTATCCAGGTTCTCGACCCGATGCGGAGCATAGAACGGCCAGGTCAGGGCCTCACCGGGCTCCAGATCGAACACCTGCGCGTCCTTCTCGAAGGCGAGCGTATAGGGCAGCTCCTCGGTCGTCTGGCGCGCCACGACCTGCTCCATGTTCACTTCCGGCAGATGCGCCTCGTCGCCCGGATAGACGAAGATGCGCTTCCGGCCCCTGAGGTGGAACAGCAACACGCCTGCGGCATCGAAGTGATAGGGCACCTTGGCCACGGGCGAGGAGATGATCAGCTGTCCCGCGTTGGTCACCGCCCGCATGCCCGGATAGGTCGCCTGAATGCGCCGAAACTCGCCCATCGCCGCCGCCCACAGCTCGGGGCAGCCGGCCTCGGCGTTCCTCAGGTTGACCCACAGCCGCCCGCCCTGGATGGCCGCCAGCCACTGATCGCCGGTCAGGTCGCCCTTGGTCCCGGTCCTCAGGGAGACCTGCCCTTCGGCATCGTAGTCGTACAGGTTGATGTCGATCAGGTCCGCCGGATAGCGGTGCAGGATTTCGGCCAGAGCCTCGTCCGAGGCGAACCCCTGCTCCACCAGAGCATGGTGATGCTTGGCGGCCTCGGCGATCGGACCGGGATAGCGGGTGCGACGGGGGTCTTGCATCATGACGGTATCCTTCATGCCGAGGCCTGGCGGCCGGTCGCCTTCTTCATGGCCACGCCGGCGGCGGCGACAGCCCCCATCAGGCGGTTGGCGGGAGTGATCTCACAGGCCTCGATGGCGGCCCAGCGACGGCGCACACTGGTCCTCAGCCGTTCTGCACGACCACCCGCGGCCCCATTCAGCAGGCCGACGGCCGCGTCCGACAAGGCCGCCCCAAGCCCGGGCTTGAGAACCACGGCCTCGCGCACGCCCTGCGTCGCGTTGCAGAAGTACTTCTTGTAGCCCTCGCCCCCGAAGCCGAAATCATAGACCCGGAAGCCGTCGGCGCAGCCCAGCCTCATGGTGTCGAGCGTCAGCAGGATGCCCGGTGAGCACCGTGCCACGGCCGGCTCATAGGCCGGGAACCAGAAGTGATAGCGATCGCCCGCATGCAGCGAATACTCGATCGCCGCCAGCCGGTCCCCGGTCCACAGCGCGGCCATCGAGGCCCCGAAGTCCTCCCGTCGATCCGCCATCAGGGCGTGCAGCAGGTCCCGCGTCCAGCCACAGGCAAAGATGTCGTGCCGTCCCGTACGGATGTACTGGTCGCTCTTCAGGGCGATCAGGTGATCCAGCAACTGGGGATCGCGCAGGTCGTATTCGACACGGATCGCCCCGTGCTCGGTCTCCAGGCTGCGCCGCGCGCGCTCCTTGTCCTTGAAGTATTTGCCCCAGGTCTGGCGGCGCTCGGCGTACCAGGCGTCGAACCCCTGTTCGGGGGTGATGGTCATCAGCGTCTCGCGCGGCTCTCCCACGCCGGACGGTCCCACCCAGGCCGAGACGTTCAGGCGGGGCGCGCCCAGCAGGGCCGCGACCGTTTCCAACGGCGGCGCCTCGCCCGGCATGGCGATGACGCCGTGATAGTCGTTCATCGGCGCGCCCAGCGGTTGGATCGCCGCCCCGCGCCGCTGGTGCGGGAAATAGCCGACGGTGCGTCCGTCCCGGCTCAGGATCGCCACCGCCGCATCGGGACTGATCCGCCCGGCGATGTCAGCGAACTCGAAACGGAAATAGGGGCTGGCCAGATCGGGGTTGGCGTCCGTCATGGCGCGCCACAGGACACGGTCCGCCAGCGTCAGCTGGTCGATCCTGACGATCTCGACCTGTAGCGTTCCGGCCATGCGCCTCTCCGTCGCGCCCCTTCCAGCAAGGCGCGTTCCGGACCGACTCTGCCACGGGGCCATTTCGGCACGGTTCAGAGACATGGTGAAGGAAAGGTTGGTCTGGAGCCGCCATGCGACTGGAGCGTTGCCATGCGGCGAGGAGACCGCCATGACCGACACGACCCGAGGCCCCGGCCGCCAGTCCGAGTATGAACAGGAGAAGCCGATGCGCGACGGCGAGCCGCCGCATCCCGCCCAGGAGCCCCACGGCTCCGAAGGCTCGTCCAACTCAGGCCAGACCGCCACGGATCCCGCCACTGGAGAACCCAACCCTTGAACCTTGATCGACGTATCATCGCCTGCGCTCTGGTCCTTGGCTGCCTCGCAGGCCCCGCATCGGCCCAGACGTCGACGGGCTGCCCGGTGTCCAGCACTCACGTGACCGCCTTCCAGCCGCTGGAGCACTCGCGCGCGGCGGTTCAGCGAGGACGACTGACGGTACTGGCGGTGGGGTCGTCCAGCATCGAGGGCGTGGGTGCCAGCTCGCCCCAGCGCGGCTTCGTGCCCCTGCTGGAAGCAGGTCTGGAGCGTCGTCTGCCGGGCGTCGAGGTGACGGTCATCAATCGCGGCATCGGCGGCGAGACCACGCGCGACACCGAAGGCCGCATTCCCTTGCAGACCAGCCTGACCGTGCCCGACCTCGTCGTCTGGCAATGGGGCACCAACGACGTCCTGCGCGATCGCCCCACCGGGGATGTGATCGCAGATTTCCGCCGCGGGGCCGACTGGCTGGATCGCGCAGGCGTGGACGTGCTGCTGATCGATCCCCAGCGGCTACCGGAGGATACGGAAAATCCCGGCTTCAAGGGTCGCAACCCCGCGCTCGCGGCGATGGCCAGGATAATCGCCGACGAGGCCCGCACGCGCGGCTACGCTGTGCTGGCCCGACATACGGCGATGGCCGACTGGGGAGCGCTGCCGGGCGGCGGAGTCGGTCCGGACGACCTCCACCTCAACGACGACGGCTATGCCTGCTGGGCCGAGAATACCG
>JAIERG010000181.1 GCA_019747095.1 Caulobacteraceae bacterium
CATCTCGACCGCCACGTCGCCATCGGGCCGGGCCGGTCGCCGCGCCTCCTGACGACCGAAGGCGAACAGGCCCAGCAGCGCCACGGCGGCCACAGCCACCATCAGGATCATGTGCGGCGTCGATGTCGGAGCGGTCTGGAAGGCCGGCCACGCGAGCGCCCCGATGGCGGCGGCGAACCCCGCTGTCATGAGCACGAGTGACAGATCGAGACGGCGGGGGGCGGTGGTCATGGGCGCACCTTTCGAATCACCGAGTATAGCGCCGCGCGCGCTTCTGCATCACGAAGCCGATGACCTTGGCCGCCGCCTCGAAGTGCTCGCGCGGGATGGTCTCGTCAATGTCGACAGTGGCATACAGCGCGCGGGCCAGCGGCACGTTCTCGACGATCGGGACGTTGTGCTCGCGGGCGACCTCACGGATGCGCAAGGCGACCGCGTCGACGCCTTTGGCCAGGCAGACCGGGGCGGCATCGCCCTGCTCGGGTTCATAGCGCAGGGCCACGGAGTAGTGGGTCGGGTTGGTCACGATCACCGTGGCCTTGGGCACATTGGCCATCATGCGCTGGCGACTGCGCTGCATGCGGATCTGCTTCAGGCGCGCCTTCACGTGCGGATCGCCTTCGGACTGCTTGTAGTCCTCCTTCAGCTCTTCCTTGGTCATGCGCATCCGCTTGGCGAAGCGCAGCCTCTGCCAGAAAACGTCGCCAACGGCCGTCAGACCCAGCAGGACAATGGTTGACGCCATGAGGGCGATCGTCAGGTCGCGCGCCAGCGGCAGGATGGTCGCCGGATGCATGGCGGCCATGCCCTCGAACTCGCGCGCATGGGGCTCCAGCACCATCCAGCAGACCACCGACACGACGACCAGTTTCACCAGGGTCTGGGCGAACTGCATCAGGCCGTCGGGCCCGAAGATGCGCTGGAACCCCTTGAGCGGATTAATCTTGTCCAGCTTGGGTTTCATCTTCTCGGCCGAGAAGAGCAGACCTCCGGTCTGGGCGACCGTCCCCGAGACGCCGCCGATGATGGTGGCGACCATGACCGCCGCCAGAAAGGGTGCCGCCGCCCAGAGCGCCTTGACGCCCAGCTCCAGACCCGCGCCGGCCTCCAGCCCACCCATCAGGCGGTGGGGCATGGCGATGAAGGGCACCAGGGCCTCGGCCATGAGGGTGGCGAACCAGCCGCCGCCCATCAGGATGACCGCCGCCGCGCCCATGAGGCTCAGGGTCGGGGCGACGTCCATGGACTTGGCGACGTCGCCCTTGCGTCTGGCCTCCTCGAGTTTTCGTGGGGTGGCCTCTTCTGTTTTCGACTCGGGATCGTTCTCCTCAGCCACCCACGCCTCCTGAAGAGACGAACAGGTTGGCGAGGTCGCGGTAGCGGTCGATGAAGACCGTTCCGAGCACCCCCAGCGACAAGGCGAAAACCGACAGGCCGAGAATGACGCTCAGCGGCGCGGCGACGAAGAAGATCTGGAACGCCGGCATCACCCGCCCGACGAGGCCAGAGGCGATGTTGAAGACCAGCGCGAAAACGATCACCGGGGCCGACAGCTGGACGCCGAGCAGGAAGGCGTCGCCCACGGTCCGCACGGCCAGTTCGGTGAAGTCGCCCGTAACAAGCGGTCGGGCCGGGGCGATCAGCTCATAGGATCCCACCAGGCCTGCGATGAACAGGTGATGGGTATTGGTGGCGAAGACCAGCACCGTGCCCATCAGCATCAGGAAGGCGGCGATGGTGGTGCCGGGCGAGGCCTGTAGCGGGTTGGTGGTCTGGGCGAAGCTGAGCGTGGTCTGGAGCGACACGATCTCGCCCGCGACGGCGAGCGCCGAGACGAAAACTCTCAGGATCGCGCCGATGGCCAGTCCCACGATCACCTCGCGGATCACCCAGCCCACCGAGGCGCCGAGGGATTCCGGAAGGGGTGGCAGGCTGGACCCAACCACCGGCCAGAGCGCCAGGGCAACCACCAGCGCCAGCGACAGGCGGATGCGAGGCGGAACGTAGCTCTCGCCGATACCGGGCAGGCTGAGGAAGATCGCCCCGATACGGGCGAAGATCAGCCCGCCGGCCCAGACCTGATCGGCGGTGGCGTACGGCTCCACTACATCCCCGAGATGCGGGCCGCGATCTCGCGCATGAAGGCACCCAGAAGCCCGCCCATCAATGGCAGGAACAGGAGCAAGCTTACGAAGATGGCGATGATCTTGGGCGCGTAGACCAGCGACTGCTCCTGGATCTGGGTCAGGGCCTGGAACAGGCCAATACCGACGCCGACGATCAGGCCGACGATGAGTACGGGCGCGCACAGCTGGATCGTCAGCCAGAGGGCGTCGCGGCCCACGTCCAGAACTTCCGCGCCGCTCATCGTCACGCTCCGCCGATACTGGGCAGAAAATGCCGGGAGCGTGGTTAACGGGCGGTTACCCGACGCTCTCCCTCCCCTTCATGGGGAGGGTGGTCGCGCAGCGACCGGGTGGGGGCGGCCGGGCGTTGAGGAGGCGATGTTGGACGCTGGCTCACCGGGCCGCCCCCCCCCCGTCTTCGCTTCGCTTCGACCACCCTCCCCCGCTGGGGGAGGCAGAAAATCACGCTGCCGCCTTTTCCAGCGCCGCTTCGGCCTCCGCGCGCCGGTCGAGGCGGTTGAGGGCGGCGGCGTGGGCGAGGTGGAGCGCGCGCCATTCCGGGGCGAGCGGGATGGCCTGTTCATACTTCTCGACGGCTGCCCCATAGCGGCCCTGGGCGGCGAGCGCGTCGCCCCAGCCCTTGAGCGGATCGGCCCAGCGGGGACCGCGCAGATGGGCGTCGCGGAAGCGGGTGACGGCGCGCGCGTGGTCGCCGCGGGCCAGCAGCGCCAAGCCTCGCCGCTGGTAGGCGAAGGGCAGTGATGGGGCCAGCCGAATGGCCACGCCATACTGGCGGTCGGCCTCGGCTGTCAGGCCTTGGGCCTCCAGCACATCGGCACGGAAGGCGGCACAGGCGATGAGACGATCGGCGCGGGCGAAGGCGGCTTCAGCTTCCTGGCGGCGGCCGTTGAGACCCAGAGTCAGACCGAGGTAGCAAGGGGCCTCGTAGAAGGCGTAGGCGACGTCGCCGTCGGCCTGCCACAGGGCGTCCAGCGCCTGCATGGCCGCGAGCTCGCGGGCCGGATCGTTGTTCGCCAGCGCCTCGTAGGTGTCGATCATGTGGCCAGTCGCCGCGACCTCGGGCGAGCCGACCCGGCCGGCGCGCAGATAGGCGCGGGCATGGACGAAGTCGTGCCGGTTGGCCTCGGCGTCGGCCAGGGTGACCTCCTGTCCGCCAAGAGCGTTCTCTCCTCCTGTCTCGGCGATGTCGGAAGCGCCGATCTCGACCAGGCGCGTCCAGTCCCGGACCAGCAGCAGATACGACTCGCTCTCCATCGGCTCGCCATCTTCGGCGGTGCGGGCGGCCATGTCGCGGCCGACGCGGTAGGCGGCCTCTTCGCCCTCTGTATCGAACAGGACGCCAACCAGCATGTCCCAGGCGGACTCATTATCAGGATTGGCGCGGAGGGACAGGCGCAGCTTCTCGGCCGCCTCCTCGGAACGGCCCTGAGAACTCAGCATGATGCCCCAGTAACGGGCGAGCGTGGCGCGAGAGTCCGGATGCTGGGCGTAAGCGAGAGGGAAGAAGGCCTCCGCGTCCTCGTACCGCTGGGTCTGCAACAGGTACCAGGCGAACAGTTCCGGCTCGAACTGGCCGAAGATGTATTCCGACGCCTCGCGGATCAGACGCGGCATGTCAGATTCGGGACCGATGAAGGTGCGTGCCCTGACGCCGTCTGCGCGGATCGTCAAGGAGATCTCACCCGTGGTGCTGATTGTCACCGACCCGGTGACGTTCGTCTCCTGTCCGAACCAGGTGCGCAGAAGCTTGTCGATATCGCCCAGGGAGACACCGGTCGACGGAACCACAACGGCGATGTCGCGCGTCCAGGTCAGGGCGACGGCGCGGCTTTCCTCGTCATAGCGGGCGTCGCGGTTGATAGTGGCGATGACGTCCGACACGCCGCGGGCGATGACCTGGCCGGAGTGCCCCCGGTGGGTCAGGGCGAAAGGGCTGTCGAACGGGTTCACCACCACCGAGCGAGCGTTGAAGGCCGTCCAGACCATCAGGCCGAGACCAATCACGAAGGCGAGGCCGACGCAGGCCGTCATGACGCGGAGCACGAAGCCCATGCGCTCGTTGGAGACCTGGGCCTTGATCAGACGACGCTGTTCCTCGACCAGCAGGACGGCCGGGTCGGGCGGACCCATGGTGGGTTCGGCCTGCTCCATGGCCTCCTCGGCCATTTCGATGGCGTCCAGGCTCTCGACCGCCTCCTTGCGGCGGCGGCCCAGGCGGATACGGCCCTCTCTCGGATCCTCGTCGGTCATTCGCCCCCCGGGTCGCCTAGCAGGTTAGCGCAAGCGGTCCCAGCGGCAAGCGGCGGCCCGACCCTTGCGCAGCGAGGTCGAGAACTGGGGTTTTCCATGGCCTGGACCGCGATTTCGACCCGAAACGAGACACCCCCCATTGCGCGTGGCGGGTGGCTGGACGCCCTGCGCTTCATCGTGGCCTCCCTGATCATCCTGCATCACTTCCAGGCGGCGGGGCCGGTGCCGCTGGCCGAGGCGCTCCATCCGGTGTTCGAGCGGGGCGGGTTCCTGCTGACAAACTTCTTCCTGATCGACAGCGGCTACGTCCTGATGCGGGTCTATGGCGGCTCGGTCGGATCGGGGCGGATGTCGCCGGGCGACTTCTTCCTGAAGCGGTTCCTCCGGGTCTATCCGGCTCATCTGATCATGGTTCTGGGGCTGGTGGCCCTGGTCGTCGTCGGATCGGCCGTGGGCTTCGCCCCGCGCAATCCCGAATGGCTCGCGTGGGATCAGCTGCCGGCGCAGGCGGCTCTGGTTCAGTCCTTCGGAGTCTACGGCGGCCTCGGGTGGAACGCGCCCAGCTGGTCGATCTCGGCGCTGCTGGGCTGCTACGTCGCCTTCCCCTGGATCCTGATGGCGCTGAAGCGGGTCGGGCCGTGGACCGCGCTGATCGCCGCAGCGGGGCTCTATCTGCTGGCCAATGAGCTGACGCACAGCCTCCTGGGCTATCCCGTCTACCAGATGCCGATGATGTACGGCGTCTGGCGGGCGCTGCCGCTGTTCATGCTCGGCATGGCGCTGGCGGTGGTTTCCGAGCGGGTGTTCGTGGCCCCGCGTCTGGCGCGGATCGTCGGGGTGTCGGCGGCGGTCGGACTGGCGACGGTGCAGGCCTTCGACAAGCACGCGCTGATCTCCATCGTCTTCATCAGCCTGATCCTGCTGGCGGCCGGGGCCATTCCGGTGACGCGCCCTTCGAAGTGGGTCGAGAAGGCCAGTGTCGTATCCTTCGCCATGTTCATCACCAATGAGCCGGTGCGCATCGCCTGGTTCGGCGTGGTGAATGTGCTGATCGCTCGTTTCGCCCTGCCGGTCGGGGTGCAGTGGGGCCTGTGGGCGCTGGGGGTTCTGGCGGCCTTTATCTTTGCCTTCGCCTTCCATGCCCTGATCGACCAGCCGATCCAGAACCGCATCAAGGGCTGGCTTTCACGGCGTCGGACCGCGCGCCGTCCGGTCGACGCTGGGGCGGTCGTTCCGCTGGAAAGCTAGACGTCGTCAGGCTTTGTCAGCTTGCAGGTGACGGCCGAACCGTGCCCATAGGGCGGCATGAGTGACGCGCGTCTCAGGGACGTTTTCATCACCGGGACGGGGGCCTTCCTGCCGGACGCGCCCGTCGGCGTCGAGGCGATGGAGGACCACATCGGCCGGATCGGTGGGCGGTCGTCGGCAGTGGGTCGACGGGCGTTGCGCTGGAACGGGGTCGAGACG
>JAIERG010000196.1 GCA_019747095.1 Caulobacteraceae bacterium
AAGGGTCACCAGCGTGATCTCACGGTCCCGGGATCCGACCACGAGCGGAGCCTGCGGCGCAGGTTCGGCCAGCAGGCGACGGCCCGCCTCCGCCCTCGCGGCGGCCCACGCCTCGTCATCCAGAAGCCCGCGGGCCTTCAGTCGATCCAATTCGGCCAGCTCGGCTGCAGCCGTAGGCGCGGTGACGTCGCTCGACCCTGCGCCCCGGCGGGCACCGGTCAACACCATGAGCCCAGCCAAGGCGGCAGCGAGCCCGGTCAACGTCCAGAACACGATCATGGTCGATACGCTTAGACGAAGCCGAAGCGGCCCGCGAGGGGCCGCGACGCCGTGTCGTCGTCAGGCCGTCCGGGCCAGCGATCCTGCGGCGGCGGCACGCCTGCGAACCGTGCGGGCGGGCTCCGTCGCATCGATGATCGCGAGAAACTTCGCGAGGGTTTCGACATGGGCCAGCACCCGGGGTGCGTCCTCCACATCGCCAGCGTTGACGGCCTCTATGGTCAGGTCGACAAAGGTCGTTATTCGATCGATCACCGACTGGACCAACTGTGATCTCTGGCCCTCGATGCCAAAGGTCTGCGCGGCGGTCCGGATGGCTCCCACCAGGATCAGGAGGGCGTTGGCGGTCTGGATCGCCTCAGGGGCAACCGTCTGGGACAGGTCGGGCGCCTCGCGGGTCATGCGACCGGCCGTCTGGACCCGTTTCATCGGAAGAACCTTGTCCAGGGTCTTGTCAGTCGACTTCAGCGTTGCCGACAGGCTCCGATTGATGCGCGCACGCGCGTCGCGCGCAGTCTTGCCCCACTCTCCATTGGGGTCCAGCTGCAACGTCATGTCCAGCTCGGCAAGAGTCTCGGCGCACCAGGCGATATCGGCCTTGATCTGGGCACCGGGATCAACCCCCGGGACAACCTTGAAGGCACTGATCCGCGCGACTCGCGCTTCAACTTCGGCCAGGAGACGATTGACGAAAATCGCCATCTCGGACCCTGACAGAACGCCTTCCTTGCTGGCCGATCGCGACGAGTGAACAACCAGGCGCAAGATCAGACAGGCATCCGTCAGATGACTGAACAGGATCTCCAGCATGCGCGGCCCGCCATCCGGCGTGACCTCGCCGGCATCACGAATCAGCAGCCTGAGCTCGGCGAGCTGGTCCGGCGTGGGTCGCAAGATCCAGTTCGGCAGCGACTTCAGGGCCCGCCGCGCCATCACAGCCAGATCGAAACAGCGAGCCAGTTCGGTCAGCCCGGCCTCGCGCTGCGCTTCCTTGCCCGGCTCGACCGGCCAGATGACATCGGGCTGATCCCGGATGACACCAGAGGCGGCAATACAGTAGCGATCCGCGACCGAGACCACCCTCAGATCGTCTTCCCTCAGCCGGACGTCGTCCAGCGTGCTCAGCAATTCAGGCGCGGTCGCGGACGCGGCCTTCCAAAGACGCGGCAGCACGGCAGCAGGGAACATGAGCCCTTCCACGCCATCCCGACGAGGTGCGAACAGAGGTATCATCGGGGCGAAAGCGACCGCACGGCGGCTCCGGTCGACGGTCTCCTCCCCCAGCATTTTTGACAGCGCACGCGCCCGCGCGCCCGGCATCTGGGCGACGGCCAGGGACAGGGTCGTCAGCGTCCTGTCAGGCAGGCGCTCGACCATCTGTGCGAGCACAGCGCGCTGGGTGACCGACAGTTCGGTCATGCCGTTCTCCGAGTGCCGGTCAGGCCCGGCCAGGGTTCACGGTGAACGGTCGAGGTTAAGAATTCCGGAAACCGTGTTCCGCAATCAGCGACGGATGTCGAAGCCGTCCGCGTTCATGGCGGAACGGACCTGGGCCTCGTCAAACAGGTTGAAGTCCCCGGCGATGGAGTGCTTCAGGACCGCTGCAGCCAAGCCGAAGCCCAGGGCATCCCCGTCTGCCCAGCCCTTCGTGACGCCGTGCAGAACGCCTGCGGCAAAGGCATCCCCGCCGCCGACCCGGTCCACGACTCCGGTCAGGGAGACCGGGCCGGCCTGATGCTCGCCGTCACGCGTGATCATGACGGCGGAGAGGCTCTGATCCGCGACGCTCTCATTGATCCTCAGCGTGCAGCAGACGCGTTGAAGACGTGGCCAGGTCTCGAACGCCGCCCGGGCCGCGGCGCGCCGCCGTTCCGAAGGGTCTGGACTGGTGAAGTCTCGCCCAAGGATGAGGGAAAAATCCCGGTCATCGGCGAATGCGAGATCCGCACCCGCCATCAGCTGACCCAGCACTGCGGCCGGATCGCTGTTCCACTCCGACCACATCTTGCCGCGAAAATTGCCGTCGAAGCTGACCTTGACCCCGGCCGCTTCGGCCGCCCGAACCGCAGCCATGGCCGCCTCGGATCCGCCGGGCCCTGTCGCGGGCGTGACCCCTGACAGATGGAGCCACTCCACGCCCTGCAGAAGGTCTGACCAGTCGAACGCTTGGGCGACATGCTGGACGAAGGCCGAACCCGCTCGGTCGTACAGCACATCCGATGGCCTTCTCACGGCCCCCGGCGTCAGAAAGTACAGGCCCATTCGTCCGGGCAGGAAGCGGACCCGCGAGGTATCCACCCCGTGCTTGCGAGCCTCGTCGCGCGCCGCATGGCCGAGCGCATTGTCCGGCAGGACCGTCGCAATCGCGGCGGGCGCACCAAACCTCGCCAGCGACACGGCAACGTTGGTTTCAGCACCCCCAGGCCGCACGGTCAGGCCCGGCGACTGCATCAGGAGCTCGCCAGCAGCGGGCGTGAGACGCAACAGCATCTCACCGAAGCACAGGATGGTCATGGGCAGACGTTAGACCCGGATCACCGCGCCAGCCAACCGCCATCGACCGGCAGAGTGATGCCCTGGACGTAATCGGACGCCGATGAGGCGAGAAACACAGCGGCCCCTCCGATGTCCGCCGGGTGACCCCAGCGCCCGGCGGGGATCCGTCCGAGGATCTCTTTGGAACGAACCGGGTCGTCCTGAAGAGCCTGGGTGTTGTCAGTCGCGAAGTAACCCGGCGCGATGGCGTTGGCGTTGATGCCGTGCTTGGCCCACTCGTTGGCCATCAGCTTGGTCAGACCAGCAATACCCGACTTGGAAGCCGTGTAGGAGGGGACGCGGATTCCGCCCTGGAAACTCAGCATGGAAGCCGTATTGATGATCTTTCCGCTGCGCCCCTCGGCGATCCAGCGCCGCGCGACGGCCTGACTGAGGAAAAAAACGGACTTCAGATTGACATCCATCACAGCGTCCCAGTCGGTTTCCGTGAAGTCGACGGCGTCCGCGCGGCGGATGATGCCGGCATTGTTCACGAGAACGTCGATGGGTCCGAGGGCCTCGGTTGCCTCTTCCACGATCCTGCCGACCGGCTCGATCGAGCCGAGGTCTGCCTGGACCGAGATCGCCCTAACGCCCTTCGCCAGGCACTGGCCCACGGTGTCATCCGAAGGCCGTCGTGCGACCGAGGCGATCGAGGCGCCTGCCGCTGCAAGGGCCAGGGCGATGCCTTGGCCGATTCCGGTGTTCCCGCCGGTCACGACGGCGACTTTTCCGGTCAGGTCGAAAGGATTGGCGGGCATGAGCTTGATGGTTCCAGATACTGCAGACGGCGACCAGCGCGGACTTGGGACCCGCTCCGGCTTGCGACCACAGGTAACCGGTGTCATATCCCGATGCAACGAGGCGAGGATTTTCGCCCTTCAGGTCCCAGAGGAACGCCATGAAAATCGCGCTGATCACTGAGAACAGCCAGGCCGCCAAGAACGGCATCATCCACTCCGCGCTCACGGCCGTGGCGGAACCGCTGGGGCACGAGGTCTTCAACTACGGCATGTATTCGGCCGAGGACAAAGCCTCCCTGACCTACGTCATGAACGGTCTTCTGACGGGCATCCTTCTGAACTCGGGCGCGGCTGACTTCGTCGTCACGGGCTGTGGAACCGGCATGGGATCCATGTTGGCCTGCAACGCCATGCCGGGGGTCTTCTGCGGCCTGGTGATCGACCCCACCGACGCCTTCCTGTTTGCCCAGATCAACGACGGAAACGCCATTTCCATGCCGTATGCCAAGGGCTTCGGCTGGGCGGCCGAGCTGAACCTTCAGGACGTCTATCGCAAGCTGTTCGATGGCGAGCGCGGCCTTGGTTATCCAAAAGAGCGCGCCGAGATCATGGCGCGCAATCGCGGCATTCTGAAAACCCTCAAGGCTGCGACCTGCCACGACATGCTGACCGTCCTGCGGACGGTTGATCAGGACCTTCTGAAGGCAGCGGTCGCTGGCGAGAGGTTCAAGGATTACTTCTTCGCCAACGCCAGGGACCAGGCGATCGCGGACTATATCCGCACGGTGGCCTGAGGTCTCACGGCTTCAGGGGAGCGGCCGAGTCCCGAATGACAAGCGAGGGTCGGACTTCGGCCTGATCTAGGCTTGCCGGGTCAAGGCCGCGCATCGGGGCCAGGAGCTTTTCGGCGGCCATACGGCCCATGTCGCGGATCGGAAGACGGACCGAGGTCAAGTTAGGCCAGACGCGTGACGCCATGGGCAGATCGTCAAAACCGACGACCGACAGGTCGCGCGGGATCTCAAGACCGATGTCTCGGGCGACCTTGAACACGCCCAGTGCCATTTCATCGTTGCCGGTGAAGATCGCCGTCGGTCGGGGATCCAGCGCCAGGAGCGCCTTGGCCGCCTCGACACCGCTTTCGAAGGTGTAGGCGCCCTGGGCGACATAGCGCTCGTCCAGCGCCACGCCTTTCTCGGCAAGCGCCCCACGCAGACCACCACCCCTCTGGGCACTGGATCGAAACAGTGCGGGCCCAGAGATAAAGCCAATGCGCCGATGGCCCAGATCCGCCAGATGTCGACCAGCCTCGGCTGCGCCCAGGTGGTCGTTCGTCACGAGCATCCGTCCGGGTTCATCCTGCGACACCGAGGCGATCCGCACATAGGGGCAGTCGAGTTCCCGCAGCACGGTGATGACCGACTCGTCCTCAGACACCGAGGGCGGAAGGATCACGCCGAACAGTTTCTGCCGCTCCACGAACGCGCGGATTTCGGCGACCAGATTCGGGTTTCCCCGATCACAGGGGTGAACGACCAACTCGAGCCCCGAGCCGCGAAGGGCATCCAGCACGCCCTGCTGCATGTTCACGACATAGTTGGGGCTGGGGTTGTCGTAGATCAGACCGACGAGAAAGGACCGCCGGAACGCCAGGCCGCGCGCCTGAACGTCGGGCGTGAATCCGAGTTCCTCGATTACGCCACTGACCTTGACACGCGTTTCCTCGCGCACGAACGGCGATTGGTTGATGACCCGCGAAACGGTCTTCTTGGAGACCCCGGCGATCCGGGCCACGTCATTGATCGTCGGGCGTTTGCCGGGCTTCAGGCCGCTTCGGCCGTTGGCGATGTCGTCGTCGGTCAAGCTCGACCTCTCCGTCTCTCCAGACCAGCCATACAACCGTCGTCGCCCGTTCGCCAACGAAAGTACGAGGACGACAGGCCTGCGATGCCCACCGGTTGACACCGGTTTCCTAACCCTTCAATCATCGACTGACCGGCGACAAGACCGGCAGGGAAACGCGGCGACGGGACTTGGCGTGACGAGGAACTCGAACACTGCGGGGTGCAAAGCATGCGCGAGCTGACAGCGTCTTCTTTGCGGTCAATGGAAGAGACGATCGCTGCCCGCTTTGTGCAAGCTCGGCTCACTGCCAAGGCTCTTCCGGCTTACCCGGGCCCTGTCCCGCCCGATCTCGAAACGGCCTATGCGACGCAAGACGCGGCGATTGCGGCATGGCCGGACAAGATTGCAGGATGGAAGCTGGGCCGTATCCCGGCTCCGCTCGACACGCGGTTCGGCGCGGGTCGGCTGGCGGGTCCGATATTCAGCAGGAACGTCTGGTTGGCCGGGG
>JAIERG010000116.1 GCA_019747095.1 Caulobacteraceae bacterium
CCCGTTACGCCAACACCGATCCGGCACTGATCGCTCGGGCACAGGCCGCGCCAGCTCGCGCCTACCTGAACAACCCGGTGTTCTCGATCGCCTCGATCGGCGGTCTGATTGGCTATGATCCCTACGGTTTCGGCTTCGCCGGCGGGCCCAGCGACTTCCGCACCCGCCCGGACCTGGACACGAACGGGACCTTCGACTGTCTGCAGAGCCAGGGCGGTCGCGGCGGTGGCGGTGGCTTCCCCGTGGGCTGCTGGGTCGCCGACCCCGTGACGGGAGCGATTCGCCCGTTCCGTGACGGCCTGATCGGCAACTTCACCGAACAGTTCGGCGGCGACGGCAGCCCCCAGACCTTCTCGAACCAGTCGCTTCTGCCGGAGGACACGGCAGTCAATCTGAACCTGCTGCTCAACTACGAGTTCTCGGAGGCGTTCCGGCCCTATGCGGACATCAAGTACGCCTGGAACCGGGGCACGACCTACAACCCGTACAACACCTTCGACGACTCGATCCCGATCGCGCTGGACAACCCGTACATCCCGACGGCGATACGAAACATCGTCAATGCCGAGATCGCGGCTGGCAATGGTGACGCGTCCTCACTGGTTACCATCGGCCGCGACAACATCGACCTGTTTGATCCCGAAGCCTCGAGCGAGCGCGAAACCATCCGAGCGGTTCTCGGTTTCGACGGCGAGATTTTCGGCGGCTGGACCTATGACGTCTCGCTGAACTACGGCGAGACGAGTCAGGAAACGCGTGGCTTCGTGCGTCTCGAAGACCGGTTCTTCGCGGCTATCGATGCGGTGCGGGCTCCGAACGGAGACATCGTCTGCCGCTCGACGCTCAATCCCAATGCCTTCCCCCGCTACTCCTACCTGACCGACACGGCCAACTTCGGCCCCGGCGCGACGATCCAGCAGTTTGGTGGATTCACGACCTTCACGCCGGGAGCCAACTCGCCCTGCCGTCCCATCAACCTGTTTGGTGTCGGCAACTCCAGCCAGGCGGGCCTCGACTTCCTGCGTTACGAGGCCGTCGATGTCTCCGAGATCGACCAGCTGGTCCTCGCGGCCAGCCTGGTGGGGGATTCGGAACGCTGGTTCAGCCTGCCGGGCGGGCCGGTCGGCTTCGCTGTCGGCGCGGAGTACCGCGAGGAGAACTCCACCTTCACGCCCGATATCGCCCGTCGCAACGGGGATGTCTTCCAGTACCAGACCACCAACATCACCGAGGGCGGCTTCGACGTGGCCGAGGCCTTCCTGGAACTGCAGTTCCCGATCCTGTCGGGAGCGCCGTTCGCGGACGTGCTGAGCCTGAACATCGCCGGCCGCGTTGGAGACTACTCGACGGTCGGCGAAACCTCGACCTGGAAGGCCGATGCGATCTGGGCGCCGATCGAGGACGTCCGCTTCCGCGGCGGCTATGCGGTCGCCATCCGCGCGCCGAACATCGGTGAACTCTTTGCCCCGCTGAACGCCGCGACTTTCCGTCCGGTCGACCCGTGCGACTCGGTCAACGTGAACGCGGGCCCCAACCCGGCCAACCGCTTGGCGAACTGCCGCGCGGACCTCGGCATCACCGGGACCTACAACTTCACCGACCCGCTGACGGCGCGCTTCACCGGCCAAACGGGCGGCAACGCCAACCTGCAGGAAGAAGAGGCGACCACCACGACCTATGGCCTGGTGTTGCAGCCCCGCTTCCTGCCCGCCTTCTCGCTGACCGCCGACTACTGGTCGATCGAGATCGAGAACGCCATTTCGGCGGTCGCGGCCCAGGACATCGTCAACTCCTGCTACGACGCACCGACGCTGAACAACCAGTTCTGCGCCCTGTTCACGCGGAACCGCAACGCGTCGTCACCGACGTTCCGGGGCTTCAACTATCTGCTCCAGACCCAGCTGAACTTCGCGCGGCTTGAGGCTTCGGGCGTGGACTTCACCGTGAACTACGGCTTCGACTTCGCCGATATCGGCAAGGACGCCTGGGGCACGATCGACGCCTCGGTGTCGGGGACCTATCTGGAAGACCGCAACGACTTCCCGTTCGTGGCCAACCCCAGCCAGGCCAATCCGGTCAAGCTTGAGCAGAACTTCCCCGAGTGGGCCTACGGTGTCTCGGTGCGCTGGCAGGTCGCCGACTTCACGGTGTCCTGGTTCTCCAACTACCAGGACGAGCAGACCCTGGTTTCGACGCCGATCGAGGACATTTCCCGCTTCACCCCGGCCTTCGCCGAGGAAATGTGGAACCACAACGCCTCGGTCCGTTGGGACTTCAAGGAAGGCTACTCGGCCACCTTCGGCGTGAACAACATCACCGACGAGGAACCCTATCTGGGCAACGTGGCCACGCCTGTCTCACCGGTCGGGCGTTCCTTCTTCCTGCGCATCTCGGGCAGCTACTAGGCATCTAACCAAAGCACTTGAGAATGGGGGCGGTCCGGCGACGGACCGCCCTTTCTCTTTGTAGGTCCGCGCGCCTTGCGCCGGCCCCTTGCCCTCTCTAAACGGGCCGCTTAGCCAACAACCCGCATCGCCCGCCGCCGCAGTCCGTCCTGGCCGCGACGCGCGGCACGCCTGCGCGTGACAAGGACCCGCCCGTGTACGAAGACGTCATCAGCCATGAGGAGCGCGACGCGATGATCCGCGCGGCCCTGGCCGAGCATGGCGACACCGGCGTCACCCCGCGCCACACCCTGTTCTTCTTCCATGGCGAGGGCGACCACGACGACCTGAATGAGGTCGCCCGGCGCGCGGGCTTCGTCACGTCCGGGCAGGACGAGACGACGGTTCTCGAAACTACGATGGCGGTCGATGAGGCGTCGTTCGCGCCCGTGAGTGCCATGATGCAATCCTGGGCCGCGGCCTTCCAGCTGGACTACGACGGCTGGGAATGCGCGGTCGTGACGAACTAAGCGATGTCCGATGCCCAAACGTAACGATCTGAAATCCATACTGATTATAGGCGCGGGCCCCATCGTCATCGGGCAGGCGTGCGAGTTCGACTACTCCGGAGTCCAGGCGTGCAAGGCGCTGAAGGCCGAGGGATATAGGGTCATCCTGGTCAACTCCAACCCGGCGACGATCATGACCGATCCGGGGCTGGCGGATGCGACCTACATCGAGCCGATCACGCCGGAGATGGTCGAGAAGATCATCGAGAAGGAGCGGCCCGATGCCTTGCTGCCGACCATGGGCGGGCAGACGGCGCTGAACACGGCGCTGGCGCTGGATGCCTCGGGCGTTCTGGCGAAGTACGGCGTGGAGATGATCGGGGCGCGGGCCGAGGTCATCGACAAGGCCGAGGACCGGCAGAAGTTCCGGGACGCCATGGACAAGCTGGGCCTCGAGAGCCCCCGCTCCAAGGCGGCTCATACGCTGGAGGAGGCGCTGGAGGGGCTGGAGTTCGTCGGCCTGCCCGCCATCATCCGCCCCAGCTTCACGCTCGCCGGCACCGGCGGCGGCATCGCCTATAACCGCGAGGAGTTCGAGGAGATCGTGCTCCGCGGCCTCGACCTCAGCCCCACAACCGAGGTGCTGATCGAGGAGAGCGTGCTGGGCTGGAAAGAGTATGAGATGGAGGTCGTCCGCGACAAGGCGGACAACTGCATCATCGTCTGCTCCATCGAGAACGTGGACCCGATGGGCGTCCACACGGGCGACTCGATCACCGTGGCTCCGGCCCTGACGCTGACCGACAAGGAGTATCAGCGGATGCGCACGGGCTCGATCAACGTGCTGCGCGAGATCGGGGTCGAGACCGGCGGGTCCAACGTCCAGTGGGCGATCAATCCGAAGGACGGCCGCATGGTTGTCATCGAGATGAACCCGCGCGTGTCGCGGTCCTCGGCGCTGGCCTCCAAGGCCACCGGCTTCCCTATCGCCAAGGTCGCCGCGCGTCTGGCCGTCGGCTACACTCTGGACGAGCTGCAGAACGACATCACCCAGGTCACCCCGGCCAGCTTCGAGCCGTCGATCGACTATGTGGTGACCAAGATCCCGCGCTTCGCCTTCGAGAAATACCCGGGCTCGGAACCCCTGCTGTCGACCTCGATGAAGTCGGTCGGCGAGGTCATGGCCATCGGCCGGACCTTCCAGGAATCCATGCAGAAGGCCCTGCGCGGTCTGGAGACGGGCCTGTCCGGGTTCGACGAGATCGAGATCGATGGCGTCATCGGGGCCGAGGACGACGCCGCGATCCGCGCCGCGGTGGTGCGGGCGCTGGGTCAGCCTACGCCCGACCGCATCCGCGTCATCGCCCAGGCCTTCCGCCACGGCCTGACGGTCGAGGAGGTCGAGGCCGCCTGTTCCTATGAGCCCTGGTTCCTGCGCCAGATCGCCGACATCGTGCGCGAGGAAGGGCACATCCGGGTGCGGGGGCTGCCTGGGCAGAACCCCTCCGTCACGGCGCAAGAGCGCCGCGCCACCTCCCCATCCGCAAGCGCGGACGGGGAGGAGACAAGCGCGATCGTCTCCTCCCCGTCGCGGAGCGATGGGGAGGTGGCTCGGAGCGCCAGCGGAGAGACGGAGGGGCTCTTCGCCGCCCAAGAACTCCGCCGCCTCAAGGCCAAGGGCTTCTCCGACGCCCGTCTGGCGCAGCTGACCGGCACGACCGAACGGGAGGTGCGCAAGCTCCGCCGCGCCCTGAACGTCCGCCCCGTCTTCAAGCGGATCGACACCTGCGCGGCCGAGTTCGCCTCGACCACCGCCTATATGTACTCGACCTATGAGACCGGGGCGCTGGGTCAGGTCCCCGTCTGCGAGTCCCAGCCAAGCGACAGAAAAAAGGCGATAATTTTGGGCGGCGGCCCGAACCGGATCGGGCAAGGGATAGAGTTCGATTACTGCTGCTGCCACGCGGCCTTCGCCTTCGCCGACATCGGCGTCGAGTCGATCATGGTGAACTGCAATCCGGAGACGGTCTCGACCGACTACGACACGTCGGACCGGCTGTATTTCGAGCCGCTGACGGCCGAGGATGTGCTGGAGCTGATCGCGGTCGAGCAGTCCAAGGGCGAGCTGATCGGCTGCGTCGTGCAGTTCGGCGGCCAGACGCCGCTGAAGCTGGCGCATGCGCTGCATGAGGACGGGGTGCCGATCCTGGGCACCAGCCTGGACTCCATCGACCTGGCCGAGGACCGCGAGCGGTTCCAGGTCATGCTGAACGACATCGGCCTGCTGCAGCCGCCGAACGGCCTGGCCCGCAGCCCCGAGGAAGCCGCCGCCGAAGCCGATCGCGTCGGCTATCCGGTCGTCCTGCGCCCGTCCTATGTGCTGGGCGGCCGGGGCATGATGATCGTCCACGATCGCGAGCAGCTGGACCGCTACGTCCATGAGGCCATGCGGGTCTCGGGCGACGATCCGGTCCTGATCGACCACTATCTGAACCGCGCGACCGAGGTCGATGTCGACGCCCTGTGCGACGACGAGACCGTCTTCGTGGCGGGCGTGCTGGAGCACATCGAGGAAGCCGGGGTGCATTCGGGCGACAGCGCCTGTTCCATGCCGCCCTGGTCCCTGTCGGACGCCACCGTCGCTGAGCTGAAGCGCCAGACCGAGGCCATGGCCCGCGCCCTGAAGGTGCGCGGCCTGATGAACGTGCAGTTCGCCATCGAGGAGCCGCACAGCGCCCATCCGCGCATCTTCGTGCTGGAAGTGAACCCGCGCGCCAGCCGCACGGCCCCCTTCGTCGCCAAGACCATCGGCGTGCCCGTCGCCTCCATCGCTGCCAAGGTGATGGCGGGCGTGCCGCTGGCGTCCTTCGGCCTGACGGACGCGCCCTACGACCACATCGCGGTCAAGGAAGCGGTCTTCCCCTTCGCCCGGTTCGCGGGCGTGGACACCGTGCTGGGGCCAGAGATGCGCTCGACCGGCGAGGTCATGGGGCTGGATTTCAAGCGCCCCGGAGAGGCCGACATGGCCCCCGCCTTCGCCCGCGCCTTCGCCAAGTCCCAGATTGGCGGCGGAACGAAGCTGCCCACCGGCGG
>JAIERG010000099.1 GCA_019747095.1 Caulobacteraceae bacterium
ATCGGCGGGGCGGGCGCGGGCATCACCCGCTATGAGAGCCCGGAGAAACTGGCCGAGGCGGCGGGCGAGAAGTGGTGCCCGGCGGGCGTCAACGGCATCTCCCTGATCCAGGAATACGCCCCGCGCCGCGACGGCAAGGTAACGCGCGTCGAGACGCTGAACGGCAAGTACCTGTACGCCATCGACATCGAGAGCCCGGGCGGCGCGTTTGATTTGTGTCCCGCCGACGCCTGTCTGGTGCGGCCCGGCGCGCCGACCCTGACCATGACGAAGGCCGAGCCGTCCGCGGAGATCATCGCGGCGGTCGAGCGGATCGCGGGCGAAGGCGGGTTGGAGGTCGGGGGCGTTGAATATCTGGTCGACGAGCGTAACGGCGACGTCCTGTTCTACGACATCAACGGTCTGTCGAACTTCGTGGCCAATCCGGTCCAGGTGCTGGGCTTCGACCCGCACGACGATCTGGTGAACTGGCTGAAGACGATCATCGCGGACGAGAAGACCAAGCGCGGCGGAGACCTGGCGGCATGAGATACGGATACTGGGCCCCGGTTTTCGGCGGCTGGCTGAGGAACATCGACGACGAGCGCGAAGCGAGCTGGGAGAACCTGTCGCGGCTGGTGAAGCGGTCCGAGACGCTGGGCTACGACCTGACCCTGATCGCCGAACTGAACCTGAACGACATCAAGGGCATCGAGGCGCCGGCGCTGGACGCCTGGTCGTCGGCGGCGGCGCTGGCGGCGATCACCGAGACGATCGAGCTGATGGTGGCGGTCAGGCCGAACTTTCACCAGCCGGCCCTGTTCGCCAAGCAGGCGGCCAATATCGACCGGATCTCGAACGGACGTCTGGCCCTGAACGTCGTCTCGTCCTGGTGGGCCAAAGAGGCCGAGAGCTACGGCCTGCAGTTCGACCAGCACGACGACCGCTATGCGCGGACCGGCGAATGGCTGGAGGTGCTCAACCGTCTGTGGACGGAGAAGCGGGTCGATTTCGAGGGCCGCTACTACACGCTCAGGGACGCCATCGTGGAGCCCAAGCCCACGTCGAGCCCGGAGCGGCGACGTCCGGTGATCTATGCGGGGGGCGAGTCAGAGGCGGCCAAGACCCTGATCGCGCGGTTCTGCGACGCCTACGTCATGCACGGCGACGAGCCGGAGTTCATCGCCGAGAAGGTCGCCGACATGAAGGCGCGCCGCGAGAGCTTTGGCCTGCCGCCGATGCAGTACGGCATGGCGGGCTATGCCATCGTGCGCGATAGCCAGGCGGAAGCTGAGCGCGAACTGGATCGGATCACGACGATCCCGGGCCTGGCCGAGGGTAAGCCTCCGGCGGGCTTCGCCAACTTCGACCAGTGGCTGAGCGGCACGGAGCTGGAGCGTGAGCTGAAGATCCGTGAGTACAGCGTCTCCAACCGCGGTCTGCGCCCAGGCTTCGTCGGCACGCCCGAGACCGTCCGGGAACGGATCAAGGCCTTCGAGGCGGCGGGCCTGGACCTGCTGCTGCTCCAGATGTCGCCTCAGGAGGAGGAGATGGAGCGCTTCTCGGCGCAGGTGATGGGCACAGCCTAACGCAGTCTTGGCCGGCCGGAAGACTACTGACGGAAGTTGACCCGGAACCCGATCATCCGTGGGGCATACTGGCCCTGCGTCTCGCCGGGGCTCATGACGCGGGCGTCCGGCATGGCTGCCAAGGCGTTTCGGCCATACCGGCCATCCAGAGGGAACTCGGACTCGACCTCGCAGGTATCGACGCGCCCGTCCGGCTGGACCACGCAGCTGACGACAGCATAACCAGACGCATAGTTGTTGCTGGGGTGGCGCGGGCGTGGAGGCGCTGACCAGACGAGTCCGTCGGGCAAGCTATCTTCCGCAACCTCGGGAATGAGCGCGTCGCGCGCGTCGACGAGGGGCTTTTCGCAAGCCGTCAGCGTCTCGTTGATCGCGTTGGGAGAGGCCGGTAGCGGAATGTTATAGCGCAGGTTTCGCCCGTCCTCTGAACCGCCGGGCACCACGAGGCTGACGGGGCCACCTTCCCTGAAGCTTCGCGCCAGCGACGCGGGAAACTCAGCGATCGCAGACGACCGATCGCGCGTCACCGTCCATCGCGTGTCCCGCATCGGGCGATCGCGGACCTGAAGGCGAAGCGTGCGAACCTCGTCGTTACGACCCGCTTGGGGCAGGCCGGCGATAATGGCTCCATAGGCGCCATCGACGCAGCGAAAGCCGATGGTCAGGCCGGAGCTGAGCTCGACATAGGCGATAGTCGTCTTGTCATCCGGCTGATGAACCAGAGCCCAGTCCTCGGCCACGTCCTGAGCTAGGGTGGTGGCCGACGCCCCGAGGACGAGAACCGGTCCAATCGCCTTGAAAAACAACGCTCTACTCCTGCGCGATACTGACGCAGAGAAGTCTATCTCAGGCTGTACGCCGCGGACAAGCGGTGCCGTTCTGCGAAACGGCTCACGCTGTCGGGGTGGCTTCGCTTTACGGATCCGATCCACCCGCCTGGATGCGGCGGGCGCGGGTGTACATTTCAATCCGCTGGCTCACTACGGCTCGCAAGCCGGTTCAGACCGGTTCCACAACCTGCTCGATTGCCCCGAAGATCGAGTGGTGCTTCTCGTCCAGCATCTCGATCCGGACCGTGTCGCCGTGGCGGAGGAAGGGCGTGACCGGTGCACCGGTCAGGATCGTCTCCACCGTCCGCACCTCGGCGATGCAGGAGTAGCCCAGTCCGCCCTGATCGACCGGTTTGCCGGGGCCGCCGTCCGCGTCGCGGTTCGAGACCGTGCCGGAACCGATGATCGACCCGGCGCCCAGGCTGCGCGTCTTTGCCAGATGGGCGATCAGGACGCCGAAGTCGAAGGTCATGTCGACGCCCGCGTCGGCCCGGCCGAAGTCCTTGCCATTCAGCTGGACCGACAGGGTGCCGTGGAGCTTGCCATCCTTCCAGCGCTCGCCCAGCGCGTCGGGCGTGACGAAGACGGGCGACAGGGTGCTGGCTGGCTTGGACTGGACGAAGCCGAAGCCTTTGGCCAGTTCGCCGGGGATCAGGTTCCTGAGCGAGACGTCGTTGACCAGACCGACCAGGCGGATGTGGCCTCTCGCCTCCTCCGGCGTAACGCCCTGCGGCACATCGCCGGTGACGACGACGATCTCGGCCTCGAGGTCGCAACCCCAGCTTTCGTCAGCGAGCGGAATGGGATCGCGCGCGCCCATGAAATGGTCCGAGCCGCCCTGATACATAAGGGGGTCGGTCCAGAAGCTGGCGGGCATCTCGGCGCCGCGCGCCTTACGCACCAGTTCGACATGGTTCACATAGGCCGAGCCGTCCGCCCACTGATAGGCGCGGGGCAGGGGCGCAGCGGCATCGCGCTCGTGGAAGCGGCCACGCGGCACGGCCTCGTGATCGAGGCTTTCGGCCAGCGATCGCAGACGGGGTTCGCACCGTTCCCAATCGTCCAGCGCTGCCTGCATCGTCGGTGCGATCAGGAAGGCGTCGGTGAACCAGGCGAGATCGGACGAGACGACGACGAGGCGGCCGTCACGGCCATGCTTGAGCGAGGCGAGTTTCATGGCCGGAGGCTTACGGCCTTTCCGCCGCCATGGGAACGGCGGGGATCAATGATGGCCGCCCGACTTGGGCTTGGGCGCGGGCACCTCCGTCGCCAGTTGGCGAGCAGCGGCCTCCAGTTCGCGGATCCGGGCGTCGGCGGCGGGGTCGGAGGGAGCCGTCCCCCACCAGCCAGCGAACTCCTCCAGCGCCGCGCGCACGCCCGCGACGTGCTGGGGCGGTGACGGCGGCGGAGGAGGCGCGGGCGGCGCCGGAGGCAGGTGCAGGACTGCGCCGACCAAACCGCCCGTCTCGCCCACTGCGGCAGCGCCGGCCGATCCTGCGCCCGACGCGGCCGAGGCGGCAGCGCCAGCCCCCTGGCCGGGGATCGGCACGATCACGGCATGAGGCGTAACCGGCTGGATAGGCGGCGGAGGCGGGGGCGGTGATTTCACCTTGCCGACGATGGCGTCCTTCAACGCCGCGCTCGACTTGCCCAGCGGACCCGCCAGACCCAGCACCGACCCCAGGCGAATATCGATCTCATCCACCAGGGCCTGGGCGGCGTTGATCGTGGCTCCGCCGTGTGCGGCGAGCGCCGCATTCAGCTTTCGCTGCACCGCTGCATGAATGGAGGCGGCGACGGCGCGCGGAGTCGGGCGGTCATCCTTCTTCATGCGCGCCAGGGCGTATCCGGCCCAGACCGCCAGAGCCAGGATCGCCAGACCCGCCAGCACCATGGGCAGGCTGATCACGGGGACTGCGCGTTCGACCGGGAAGTCCTGCGGATACATGGTGTGTGTCTCCCTTCGCGGCCTGGACGATCATTGGCAGGCCAGAGCGGTCGCGCAACGGAAAAGGTTAACGCGGGTCGTTGAAACCTGTGCGTCAGCCGGGCGCGTGCAGCAGGGCGCGGGCCTCGACGCCCGTCTTCGCGGCGGCATCGCGCACCTCGACCTCGACGACGATGGCCCCGGCCGGGTCAAGCGCCCACAGATAGCGCCGCTCGACCTCGACCGTCCGGCCCGAGGGGGAAAAGCCCTCGAACGTGTCGCCCCAGGGCGTGATGCGCTTCAGCTCCGGCCAGGTCAGGGCGCAGGCGGCGTTGAGCTCTTCCTGCGCCATCTCGGTCAGCTCATCGGGCGGGCTCACAGCCATCGGCGGACCCGGCGGCGATAGGCGTCGTAGTCGGCCCCGAAGCGCGCCGACAGGTAGCGTTCCTCGCGCTGGATGACGAAGCGGTCGACGATCAGCAGGCAGGGGACGAGCAGGATGATCGCCAGAGGACTGTCGAGCCCAACGGCGAGCGCCAGATAGGTGATGGCAAAGCCGAGGTAGATGGGGTTGCGCGTCACCCCATAGATGCCGGTGGTCACAAGGGCTGTGGAAGGTTTCCAGGGCTGAACCGCCGTCTTCGCCTTCTGGAACAGTCCCGCCGCCCAGGCCTCGATGAACAGACCCAGCGCCAGACCTGCGAGCGCGATTCCACCCCTCAGGTTGCGGTCCAGACCGAGGCCGGGCTCATCGATCAGACGACCCGCGCCCCAGCCGATCACCAGAAAGCCGAGGTAGATCAGGGGCGGAGGCGCGATGACGCCGGGGATGTCGCGGTTCGTCATTCTACACCGCCACTCCGGCCGGAGCCGTGTATTCAGAGACGGGCGCATCGCCGGTGTTGACGACCTCGGATGGCTCGAAGACCAGGACCTCGGCCATCTCGTCCGCCCCGGTCCGGTGCTCGACACCGCGCGGAACGACGAGGAACTGGCCGGGTTCAAGGGTGACGATCCGATCGCGGAACTCGACCCGGAAGCGACCTTTCCAGACCAGAAACATCTCATCGGCGTCAGCGTGTCGGTGCCAGGGGAACAGACCCTCGACCTTCACCAGCCGGACGTCCTGGCCGTTCAGCTGGGCGGCGATGCGCGGCCTCCACGGCTCGTGGAACGCCGCGAACTTTTCCGCAAGATCGACGGCCCGGCTCACATCAGTCCTCGTCGGCGTAGATGGCGACGGCGGCTGGCGTCGTGGAGGTGACCGCCCCGCGATACATGCCCGATGTCGTCATGGCGAAGCCGGGCACGCCGTTCGCGTCAACAACGATGACCCCGCCGTAGCCGCCCAGCGACAGGGCGTCGTCGACCTCGGCCTGACCGGCCTCTTCCGAGGAGGCGCCGGCGGCGATGCGGCTGCAGATGTCGCGGGCGACGGTGGCGCGGATGTAAAACTCGCCATCGCCGGTGGCCGAGACGGCGCAGCCGTCGCGGTTCGAGGCATAGGTGCCCGCGCCCAGTACCGGCACGTCGCCGACGCGGCCCCAACGCTTGCCGGTCGTGCCGCCGGTCGAGGTCCCGGCCGCCAGGGTTCCGGACTGGTCCAGCGCCACGGCGCCGACCGTGCCGAACTTGCGCTCGTTCAGGGGTGGGGCGGGTTCGAGCGAGG